>NZ_JALEBH010000001.1:2987500-3287500 GCF_022758885.1 Sphingobium sp. BYY-5 | reverse complement strand
GCCGCTCCGGGCAAGAATTGAAATAGCGGGCGGCGATGGAATATCGCCGCCTTAACGCCAAGTTGCCTCCTACCGCCATCATGCTAAACTTGCCTTTGTTCGGACGACCGCAGAATATCGTCGGGAGAGGCAAGGATGAAGTGCAGTAAGGCCAGCCTCTTTATCGACATCATAAGCGGCGGCCTGCTGGTCGCGCTGGGTCTGGGCGCAGGCGCGACGTCAGCACTTGCCCGGCCACCCGCCAACATCCCGGCCGAAAAGCGAAGCGATCTGCTGGTGACGGGCGCACCCATGGCGGAGGCGCCGCGCTGGGCGACCTGCGAAAGGCTCATGCGCGATCCCCATTTCGCCGCCCTGTACGGCGCTGTGGGCGGAAACGACCTGCTGCTCCCCACCGCCTATCTGTCGACGCGCTTCCCCCGCAATCCCGATTATAATGCGCCACCTGCCGTCACCGAAGGATCGGCCCTGCCGACGCTGCCAAAGACCCGGTTCGGCGTCCGTCGGCTTGTCGTCAACCTCGCCCCTGATGCGGGCGGGAGCAGCCTGGACGCGGCGATCCTGGCCTGTCGCAGCAATTATACGCGGGGTGGCCGCGCGGACAATATGGGCCTGGATCGAATTAGCAGCATGGCTGGGCGGGCCGCAGCGGGTTCGGTCATGACCGGGCCGACGCCACCGCCAGGCGGCGGACGGAGCGAAATCGCCGTGCGGGACGAAAGCTTGCCCATGGCCTTCGCCCTGTTCGACCAGGGGCGCTATCGCGAAGCGCTCGACTGGTTCAGACAGGCCGCACACAAGCTGCAATGGAATGAAGGGGGCGATGAAGCCGCGCTCTTCATCGGTAAAATCTATCTGCAGGGATTGAAGGAGCAATCCGAGCCGGCCGAAGCCGTGACATGGCTCAAAAAGGCCGCGACGGCATCTTTCAACCCGACCCGGGACACGCCGATGTTCATCCCGGACCAGCCGGAACGAGGCTGCGGTCATCCTGGGCAATCTCTATCTGACGGGTTTCCGCGATATCCCCAGGGATGAGGCGGCGGCCCGCCGATGGTTCGAACGTGCGCGCGATGTCGGCCATATCCCCGCTGCCAAGCGGCTGGGCGATCTCTATCGCGACGGCATTGGTGGTGCGCGCGACGTGAAGAAAGCCATGGCGTGCTACAAGCAAGCCGCAACGCTCGACCTGGCATCTGCGCAATTCGCGCTCGGCCAGCTCCTGTTCGACGGCGCCGCAGGCGTTCGCGCCGACAAGAAACGCGCACTGGCCTGGTTCCAGGCGGCGGCCAGGCACGAACATCCCGGCGCCCTGTATGCGCTGGGCCGTGCCTATGACCTGGGCGACGGCGTGACGGCCGATCAACAGCTTGCGATCGGCTTCTACAAGTCCGCCGCGCTGCTCGACGATCCGGCCGCCATGGTGGCGATGGGCACCTATTTCTACGAAGGCGCGATCCTGCCCAAAGACCCGACCATGGCCCGGCGCTGGTTTCAGGAAGGGGCAAACCGATCCGACCCGGACGGCATGTTCAATCTCGCCGCCATGATGATCCGCGGCGAAGGCGGCGCGGCCGACCGGCGGCAAGCCCTTGCCTTGATGCAGCAGGCCGCCGCCCTCGGCCATGGCAAGTCCGCGCAGGCGCTGACCGCGCTTGAAACGAGCAGGCTCGACTAGCACCGATCGATATTCAGGGTTGGCAAGGGCTTTCTGTTCCCCATCCACTCCGTTCCGCCGCTCCCCCACATATCCCAGACGGCTTGCCACCCTGCGCGCGCTTCTCTACATCGGCGCCTCACCCATTTCGAAAGGATCGCCGTCATAGACATCACCCTGAACGCTCAGCCCGCTCGCTCTGCTTTCAGGAAAGTTATTGTCCATGCCTGCCATCACCCTTTCGAACCTCGGCTGGTCCGCGCCTGACGGGACGCCCGTTCTTTCCGGCCTCGATTTCCGCTTCCTTCCCGAACACATCGGCCTGATCGGCCGCAATGGTGTCGGCAAATCGACCCTGCTCGCGCTGATCGCGGGCGAGCGCCAGCCAGCGACCGGCGAAGTCCGCGTCGACGGCAACATCGCCACCCTGCGCCAGACGCTGGAGCCTGATCCCGGCCAGAGCATCGCCGACCTGTTCGATGCCCGCGCCGCCCTCGCCCTGCTCGACAAGGCGGAGGCGGGCGTCGCCACGATGGAGGAGTTGGAGGATTGCGACTGGACCCTGCCCGCCCGCCTTACCGATGCGCTGGCAGAGGTGGGCCTGTGCGTCGATCCCGCCACGTCGCTGGCCTATCTCTCCGGCGGCCAGCGCACCCGCGCCGCACTGGCGGCGGCGATTTTCGTCCGGCCTGACTGGCTGCTGCTGGACGAGCCGACCAATCATCTCGACGCCGGGGGACGCGAGGCTCTGATCGCCCTGCTGCAACGCTGGCGGGGCGGCGCGATCGTCGTCAGCCATGATCGCATGCTGCTGGAGACCATGGACGCCATCGCCGAACTGACCAGCCTTGGCATCGCCCGCTATGGCGGCAACTGGTCGGCCTACCGAACGCGCAAGAATGTGGAACTGGCCGCCGCCCGACACGCGCTCGACAATGCCGAACGTCAGGCGTCGGATCTCGTCCGCAAAACTCAGCTCACCACCGAGCGCAAGCAGCGCCGCGACGGCGCGGGCGCACGTCAGGCGGCCAAGGGCGACATGCCCCGCATCCTGATCGGCAAGCGAAAGGACCTGGCCGAACGCTCCGGCGGTGACGCCGCTCGTCGCGCCGATCGCCAGCGTGCGGAAGCGCAGGCAGCCATCGCCAACGCGCGCGGGCAGATCGAAATCCTCGCTCCGCTCACCGTCACCCTCCCCTCCGCGCAGGTGCCGCCGGGCCGCATCCTGCTGGCGCTGGAAGATGTGACCGCAGGGCATGACCCCGCCGACCCGCCGCTGCGTAACCTCAACCTCCGTATCGCCGGGCCGGAGCGGATCGCCATCACTGGTCCCAATGGCGCGGGCAAATCGACCCTGCTCCATCTAATCGCGGGGTACATCACACCGCTATCCGGTCACATCCATCGCCCGGCCGCACTGGCGCTGCTCGATCAAAATGCCGGCCTGCTCGATCCCCACGCCACCATCGCCGACAATTTCGCCCGGCTGCATCCCGGCGCGACCCGCAACGCCGTTCATGCCGCGCTCGCGCGCTTCCGATTCCGCGCCGATCTGGCGCTACAACGGGTGGAGACGCTGAGCGGTGGACAGAAGCTGCGCGCAGCCCTGGCCTGCGTGCTGGGCGGAACGACGCTGCCGCCGCTTCTGCTGCTGGACGAGCCGACCAACCATCTCGACCTCGATTCGATCGCCGCGATCGAACAGGGACTTGCCGCCTATGACGGCGCGCTACTGGTGGTCAGCCATGACCCGGCCTTCCTCGATGCGATCGGCATCACCCGCCGGATCGCACTCCCCGCATCCTGACGCTCAGTGCGCTGCCGACGTATCGACCGCCCCGCTCGGGCGCGGCGCCAGCCAGACGATCACGGCGGCGGCGAACAGCACCAGGGCCGATATGAAGAAGACATGATCGACCGCGATGACGATCGCCTCCTGCTCGACGATGTTGGAGATGGTCTGCCGAATCTGCTCGGTCGAAAAGCCCAGGCTGCTCAGCTGCGCCTGCGCGTCGGCCGGCTGCAACACGCCCGCCAGCTCGTTACGCGACACACGCTGCGCATCCCCCCATCCGGTCAGCACCAGCGATGTCGAGATGGCGATCGCCATGGTGCGCAGGAAATTCTGCAGCCCCGCGGCGGAAGCGGTCTCGCTCGGCAGCACCGACCCCAGGGTCAGCGTCGTGAGCGGAATCATGAAGAAGGGCATGGCGAAGCCCTGGATGAATTGCGGCGCGGCCATGGTCCAGAAATCGATGCCGCTGGTCCAGTGCGCCCGCCACAGGGTCATCAGGCCCAGCCAGAAGACCGCGCCGGAAATCATGATCCGCGGATCGACCTTGCCCATGAAGCGCGCGGCGAAGGGCGCCGACATCAGTGCCGCCATGGCGGTGAAGGCCGTCACGATACCCGCCCAGGTGGCGGTATAGCCCTGGGTCATCTGCAACCATTGGGGAATGACGACGATGCCGGAGAAATAGGCGCCGAAACATAGCGCCAGCGAAAAGACGCCGGACGAAAAGCCGATATGCCGGAACACCCGCAAATCGACGACCGGATGTTCTTCGGTGAGTTCCCAGATGATGAACACCACGAAACCGATCGCCGCCAGAATGGCCAGCGCGACGATCATCGGATCGCTGAACCAGTCATGGTCGCGGCCAATGTCCAGCATGACCTGCAGACAGCCGATCCAGAAGACCAGCAGCACCAGGCCGACCCTGTCGATCGGTATCTTGGCGGTGTCCGTCTCCACCGGCCGCAGCAGCGCCTGCGCCGCGAACACGCACAGCACCGCGATCGGCAGGTTGATGAAGAAGATCCAGTGCCAGCTCCAATTGTCGCTGATATAGCCGCCGATGATCGGCCCCATGGCCGGCCCCAGCAGGGTCGTCATCGCCCACAGGCCCATCGCCCTGGGGCGTGCCTCCGGCGGAAAGACGCGCATCAACAGCGTCTGCGACATGGGCATGATTGGCCCGCCGCAAATGCCCTGGCCGATGCGGCAAGCGACGATCATCCCCAGGGTCATCGACATGCCGCACAGCAGCGAAAAGATGCCGAAACCGACCATCGACCATGTGAACATGCGCACCACGCCGAACCGCTGGGCCAGCCAGCCGGTCAGCGGCACGCAGATCGCCTCCGCCACGGCGTAGGATGTGATGATCCACGTTCCCTGATCGGGCGAGATGCCCAGGTTGCCGGCGATGTGCGGGACCGAGACGTTCGCGATGGTAAGGTCGAGCACCACCATGAAGTTGCTGAGCGCCAGCACCAGCCCCGCCAGAGTCCGGGTGCGCGGCGAAAGCCGCGAGAAGATATCGTCGTCGCCGCTCATCGCCCGACCGTCCTCACTTCCCGGAAAGGTCGATCTCGACTTCCATCGACAGGCCCACACGCAACGGGTGTTCGGCCAGTTCCTTGGGGTCGAGTGCGATCCGCAGCGGCAGGCGCTGCACCACCTTGATCCAGTTGCCGGTCGCGTTCTGCGCCGGGATCAGCGACAGCGACGATCCGGTGCCGCCCGAAAAACCGACGACCTTGCCATGATAGACCACACCGCCGCCATAAAGGTCGGACGTGACTTTCGCGGGCATCCCCACCTTCACGTCGCGCAACTGGCGCTCCTTGAAATTGGCGTCGACATAGAGTTGCGCCAGCGGGACGATGGTCATGATCGGACTGCCCTGCGCCACGCGCTGCCCCACCTGCACCTGCCGCTTGGTGATAACGCCATCAACCGGCGCGCGGATAATGCTGCGGTCCAGGTCCAGCTTGGCCGAATCCAGTTTCGCCTGCGCGGCCATCACGGCCGGGTCGGTGTCGATGGTCGATCCGCGGACGAGCGCGTCATTGGCTTCCAACTGGCCAGTCGCCGCGCCGCGCGTCGCTTCGGCCGTCTTCACGCCTGCGCGGGCCAGGTCGAGCGCGGCCTTGGCGGCGGCATAGCCGTTGCGCGCTATCGTCACTTCATCGCCCGACACCGCGCCATCGCCGACCAGCGCCTCGCGCCGCTGCAGGTCGATCCGCGCCTTGTCGAAATTCGCCTGCGCCGTGGCGAGCTGCGCGCGCGACTGGACGATGTCCGCCCCGCGTGCGTCGACCTGCGCGGTCAGCGATCCGCTGGTGGCGACGGTCTGGCGGAAACGGCGGCGCGCTTCGGCCAGGTCGGCCTCCGCCTGCGCCACGGCGATCTGCGCATTGGTCGGGTCCAGCTTGACCAGGATGTCGCCCTTCTTCACCGCCTGGGTGTCGCTGACGAGCACTTCGATCGCCTGCGCCGAAACGAGCGGCGTCACCTGTGCCATTTCCGCATTCACATAGGCATTGTCGGTGCTGACATGGGTGCGCCCCACCAGCAGATACCAGGCCGCCCAGATGACGCCGATGACGATGACCGCCAGCGCCAGGCGGATCAGCCATGTCTTGCGCGCGGACTGGCGCTCCTCCTGCGTCGCATCGGGAGCGTCGTTGGTTTCGAGAGCGGCGTCAGCCATGCGGTTGGTCCTTGGAGAGAGGTTCGCCGGCGGTGAAGCCACCGCCCAGCGCCCGGATGAGAGCAATATCGAGCGAGAAGGCGCTGGCTTCCAGATCCGAAACCGATCGCCGCGCGGAAAGCAGTTGATCCTCGACAGTCAGCACGTCGAGATAGGTGGAAAGCCCGCCTGCATAACGCTTGCGCGCCACGTCATAGGCTTCGCCCGAAGCGGTCAGCGCAGCGCGCGCGTCCGTCAGCCGCTGGTCCAGCGTGCGACGGCTCGTCACCGCGTCGGCCACCTCCTGATAAGCGCCCAGCACGGTCTTGTCATAAGTGGCGACCGCCTCGTCATAGGTGGCGCGGGCGCCGCGATACTGGCCCTGCAACGAGCCACCCTGGAAAATGGGCAGGCTGATCGCAGGACCGGCATTGCCGAAGATCGAGTCTTTCTTGAACAGGCTATTGGCGAAGGGCTGGGCCGAACCGACCGCACCGCCATTGGCGAAAACCGTGTTGTAGCCGAGCGACTGAATGCCGATCAGCGCGCTCAGCCGCACTGCCGGGAAGAAATCGGCCCGCGCCACCTTGATCCGCTTGGCCGCCGCTTCCGTGCGGGCCAGCGCGGCGGCAATGTCGGGACGCCGCGCCACGAGATTGGTGGTGACGTCGCCGGGCAATCCCAGCGGCGCGAGCTTGCCCGGTTGCGGCCGGGTGATCGACAGGCCACGATCCGGCCCCGCCCCGATCAGCGCGGCAATCTGATGCTGTCGCAACTGGATCGCCAGACGCGCACCGGCCAGTTGCGCCTTGGCCGAGGAAACGGTGGCGTCGGCCTGGCGGACATTGCCGCGTGTTTCCATGCCATTTTGCCGCCGGTCGGCGACCAGCTTCTGGCTCGCCATGCGGATGTCGAGCGTACGCTGCTGAATTTCCGCCTCGTCATAGAGGCGGGCCAGATCGGCATAGGCGTCGGCAATGCCGGTGGTCAGCGCCAGCCGCGCCTGCCGTGCGTCGATCTCCGCCGCGCGCGCGTCGGACGTCGCGGCCGCCAGCGCTGCCTTGTTCTTGCCCCAGATATCAAGGTCGAAGCCCAGGTCCAGAGCCACCCGGCCGGTGCCGAGCCAACCCTGCGGCACGAACTCCTTGGGCATGCCCATATTGTAGCTCTGCTTGGTCGCCGCGCCGCTGGCCTCCAGATTGGCCGATGGCAGGACCGCTGCCCCCGCCTGCTGCGCCATGGCTTGCGCCTGACGGAAGCGCGCCGCCGCAACCGCCATGTCGGGTGCGTTGCGCAACCCTTCCTCGATCAGCGCGGTCAGTTGCGGATCACCATAAGCGGTCCACCAGCCTTCGTCCGGCCAGGCGGCATCGGGCGCGGCCAGACTCTGCTGCGCGGCCACGCTTTCAGGCGCGCGAATCGCAGGCTTGGGGCCAAGATTGGGGATTGCGGCACAGGCCGACAACAACATCGCCGTCGTCGTCGCCAGCATCATGCGGGAGGAAAAAGCCATACGACTCATCGCCATAAAAAATCGTACCATAGAGTATGAAAATCGCCAATGGGCCTGTTGCGAACCCTTGTCAACAGTATTAGCGTACTATATAGTACGATTTTATGACGGGAAGCAAAACGCCCTTGATGTGTGGCCGCAGGGAAGCGCGTCGCCGGGATCGCCGGGACATGATCCTGACGGTGGCGCAGGACTATTTCATGGATCATGGCTATGCCGGCACGACCATGTCGGGCATTGCCGCGGCCCTGGGCGGGTCGAAGGGGACCTTGTGGAATTACTTCCCCTCAAAGGACCAGTTGTTCGCCGCCGTGCTTGACCGGGTGGCGGGGGCCTATCGCACCCGGCTTTCGCAAATCCTCGATCCGGAAGGAGATTTGGCGCTCACGCTCCACCGCGCCTGCATCAGCCTGATTACCAAGGTCACGTCTCCCGAAGCCATCGCGCTGCACCGGCTCATCATCTCGGAAGGCGGCCGCTTCCCGGAACTCAGCCAGATATTCTTCGAACTCGCACCCCGCAACACACGGGCCATGCTGGCCGACTTTCTGGAAGGCGCCATGGCCCGCGGCCAGCTCCGCACCGCCGATACGACGAATGCGGCCCGCGCGCTCATGTCGCTCTGCATGGCGGGCAGCCATCATCAGTTGCTGATGGCCCAGATCAAGGAACCGGACCCCGCACAGATCGAGCAGGACGCGACCTTCGCCGTCGATCTTTTCATGCGCGCCTACGCGCCCGACGGAGCGCCACCGCAAGGCTGACCGTCAGCCCAGCTCCAGCCAGAGCGAAAGCCCCGCACCCGGATTCTCCGGCGCTCCCTCCGCCACGATCCGCACCGCATCGGCGCGCACCCGATCGAGGATCGCTCCGGGTATGCCAGCCCCATGGTAAACGCGATCGGCCGCCCCCAGCAGCCGCGCCACACGCAGCGTCAGATCGTCCGGATCGCCCGACAGCAGCCGGATCCTTTCCAGCCGGGACGCCACAGGATCACCGCTCTGCGCCAACCAGGCGGAAACGGACCCGGCCACATCCTCCTTGAGCGGATCGATCATCCCGCCCGGCGCCAGCCCTGCGTCGATCGCCCGCCGTCGATCGCCGGCATCCGGCCACCGCACCCGGATCGCCGCCCGCGCGCCGAACAGCGCCTCCGCCAGCGCACCCAGCCGCGCGGGCAGCAAAACCTCCAGCCGTTGCCGCAGCGCCTTGGCCAGGCCCGCCGATGCGCCACCCGTGCCGATGGCGATCAGCACCGGATCACGGTCCACGATCGCGGGCAGGGTGAAATCGCACAGGTCCGGCCGGTCGGTCGCATTGACCAGCACGCCACGCCCGCGCAGCCGCGCCACCACCGCCTCATCGCCGTCGGATATGATGGCGATGCGCGCCTCCCCATCCTCTTCGCCGACGATGCGCGCGCCCGCCCGCTCCAGCAGGCGACGCTTGGCATCGGCCGCTTCGCCCTTGCCGGTCAGGATGACCGGTCGACCCGTCAACGCCAGGAAGACGGGCAGGCTCTTCATCAGGCAATCCAGTCGGGAATGATGTCGCCGTCGATCAGCGACTGGATCGGCGGGCGCCGCCGCACCACCGCCCATTTGTCGCCGGACACCAGCACTTCGGGGATCAGCGGCCGGCTATTATAGGTGCCCGCCATGGTCGCGCCATAGGCGCCCGCCGTCATGAAGGCGACCAGATCGCCCGCCCGCACCACGTCCATGTCGCGGTGCATGGCGAAGGTGTCGCCCGTCTCGCACACCGGCCCCACAACGTTGGCGGTCTCCCGCGCACCCACCGGCTTCACCGCGCGGATATCGTGCCAGGCGTCGTAAAGGCTGGGGCGCATCAGGTCGTTCATCGCCGCATCGACAATGACGAAAGGCGCCTGCGCGCCCTGTTTCACCCGCACCACGCGCGACAGCAGCGCACCGGCATTGCCGACGATCACACGGCCGGGTTCGAACATCAGCCGGACGTTCCAGCCCTGCGTCACTTGGCTCACCATCGCGCCATAGTCGGCCGGGCTGGGCGGCAACGGCTGCGCGGGATCATAGGGCACGCCCAGGCCACCGCCCAGATCAGCGGTGCGGATATCATGCCCCTCCGCCCGCAGCGCCGCGACCAGCGCGCCGACCTTGATGAAGGCCGCTTCCAGCGGGGCAAGGTCGGTCAACTGGCTGCCGATATGGACAGCAACGCCCTGCACATCCAGGCCGGGCAGAGCGCGCGCGGCGGCATAGCTTTCGATCGCCCGGTCATAGGGGATGCCGAACTTGTTTTCCGACTTTCCGGTCGAAATCTTGGCATGGGTGCCGGCATCGACATCGGGGTTGATGCGATAGGCGACGGACGCCACCTTCCCCATGGACAGCGCCACTGCGGACAGCATTTCGGCTTCCGGCTCGCTTTCCACATTGAACTGGTAGATGCCCTGCTCCAGCCCCAGGCGCATTTCTTCGGCGGTCTTGCCGACGCCGGAAAAGACGATGCGGCTGGCTGGAATCCCCGCCGCCACCGCGCGCAGCAATTCCCCGCCCGACACCACGTCCGCGCCCAGCCCCAGTTTCGCCAGCGTCGCCAGCACGGCCGCATTGGGATTGGCCTTGACCGCAAAGGCGATCAGCGGGTCGGCAAGCTGCGACAGGCCTTCGCGGAATACGCCGACATGACGCGCCAGCGTCGCGGTCGAATAGATATAGACAGGCGTGCCGACCGCCTGCGCGATCGCGTCCATCGGCACCTGCTCCACCTGCATGGCGCCGTCGACATAGGTGAAATGATCCAAGGTCTGTTCCTGCGTCTTCGATCTAAAAAATGCTATGCGTTAGTCGGGACAAACCCCAATTCCGTTCGGGCTGAGCTTGTCGAAGCCCTGCACTTTCCTGAAGAGAAAAGCAGCCCTTCGACAGGCTCAGGGCGAACGGCTCCTGGGTGAGTCTCTTTTATTTCGGATGCGCTTCGGGCGGCAGTTCGAATTCGTCATTGCCGCGCTGGCGCGACTGGGTCAGCAATTCCACGCTGCGCTCCGGGCGCGCTTGGATCGACGGCTGCATCAGGTCTGCGGCGGTCGGCGCGGTCGGCGCGCCCACCGGTATGGCGGGCAGCTTTTGCCCCTGCACCGGTTTCAGCGGCTGACGCCCGCCACAGGCGGTCAGCACCAGTGCGACCATGCCAAGCCCGACAAGCGTCCGCTTCTTCATGACCCAAGTTCCTCCCTGGCTTGCGCGATGCGCGCGCGCACCTGTGACGGCGCGGTGCCGCCATGGCTCTGCCGGCTGGCGACAGAGGCGTCGACCGTCAGCACCGCATAGATGCGATCGTCGATCCGCGCGTCAATCTCTTTCAGCGTCTCGATCGGCAATTGGTCAAGCGGCACGCCCGCCGTTTCCGCCGCCGCCACCGCGCGGCCGGTGATATGATGCGCCTCGCGGAACGGAATGCCGCCCTCGCGCACCAGCCAGTCGGCCAGGTCCGTCGCGGTGGCGAAACCGCTTTCGGCCAACCCCCGCATCCGGTCGGTGCGGAACGTCACCGTCTCGATCATGCCGGTCATCGCCGCGATCGACAGGCCCAGCAGGTCATGCGCCTCGAACACCGGCGGCTTGTCATCCTGCATGTCCTTGGAATAAGCGAGCGGCAGCCCCTTCATCGTGACGCACAGCGCGGTCATGCACCCCATGATCCGCCCGGCATGGCCGCGCACCAGTTCGGCCGCGTCGGGATTGCGCTTCTGCGGCATGATCGAGCTGCCGGTCGAATAGGCATCGGGCAGTTTCACGAAGCCGAAGGGCTGGCTCGCCCAGATGATGAACTCCTCCGCCAGCCGCGACAGATGCAGCGACGCCTGGGTCGCCGCCATCAGATAATCGAGCGCGAAGTCGCGATCGCTGACGCTGTCCAGGCTGTTGTCCGTCGGCTTGGCGAAACCCAGCGCCGCCGCCGTCGCATGACGATCGGTCGGAAAGCCGGTGCCGGCCAGCGCCGCCGCGCCCAGCGGGCATTCGTTGAGGCGCGCGCGCGCGTCGGCGAAGCGGCTGCGGTCGCGGCGTACCATCTCATAATAGGCCATCAGGTGATGGCCCAAAGTCACCGGCTGCGCGGATTGCAGATGGGTGAAGCCCGGCATCACCGCGTCGGCATTCTCCTCCGCCCGTGCGACCAGCGCGCGTTGCAGGCCGCCAAGCCCCGCCTCCACCTCGTCGATGGCGTCGCGCACCCACAGGCGAAAATCGGTCGCCACCTGGTCGTTGCGGCTGCGCGCGGTGTGCAGGCGGCCCGCCACCGGGCCGATCAGTTCGGCCAGCCGCGACTCCGTGACCATATGGATATCTTCCAGGTCCAGGTTCACCGGCACGCCATCGGCTTCATATTCTGCAGCGATGCGGTCCAGCCCGTCGCTGATCGCCTGCGCATCCTGCCCCTCGACGATGCCCTGCTTGGCCAGCATCGCGACATGCGCCTTGGACCCGGCGATATCCTGTTTCCACAATCGCTTGTCGAAGGGGATGGAGGCATTTATCTCACGCATGATCGATGCCGGGCCGGCGGCAAACCGGCCGCCCCACATGCTGTTGGAGCCTGCTCCCGTGATATCGTCGTTCCGCGCGCTAATGATACTGCTCCTGCCTGCCGCTTTGGCGGCCTGCGATAGGCAATCCCCGCCCCCGGAGCAAGACAATGCGGGCATCAGCGAAGAGGTTCCCGCGACGTCCGGAGAGGTAAAGGGTGTCGCCGCAGACAAGAAGGACAGCGCCTTCAACTACAAGCTGGACCGCAGCAAGGCGGGTGCCCCCGCCCCCGACTTCGCCTTCCTCGATCCCGACGGCGGGGAAAAGACGTTGCAGGATTTCGCCGGCCGGCCGCTACTGGTCAATCTCTGGGCGACCTGGTGCACACCCTGCGTCGCGGAAATGCCGACGCTCGACCGCATCGCCGCTGCGCACGGCGCCAGGGGACTGGCCGTCCTCACCATTTCGCAGGACAATACAGGCATGAAGGCGGTGAAGCCCTTCTTCGAAAAGCACAAGCTGCCCCATCTCAAGGGCTATGCCGATCCGGAGAATCATTTCGGCTTCCACTATGCGACCGGCCTCCTCCCCACCACCGTCATCTATGACGCCCATGGCAAGGAAATGGTGCGCGTGATCGGCGCGATGGATTGGGAAGGGCCGGAAGCCAAGGCGCTGATCGACGCGGCGCTGGCCACCTGACCCTTCACCGATCAGCGGACCGCCAAAACGAACGAAGCAGAAAAATCCACCATGCCAGTTTCGCGTCAAATGCATCGGCATCGATATAAAGTTATAAATCGCCGACCAATAGACAAGAATGCCACTTTGGCGCGGCTGGCACTTGAAATATTCGCTCTCTTCTAAAAATTGTGCGGTGCAATAGCGGCTTCTCTGAAACCATTCGTTCATCCCCCTGTCATCGATAATGCAAAAAAGGGGGCATGAATGACGCGACTATCCGCATTGAAGCTTTCACTGGTCCTGGCGTCGTCCTGGTCCGCCTGCGCCCTGGCACAGGACGCGCCGCAGGAACCGCAGGCCGATGGCGGCGCCGCCATTATCGTCACCGGCACGCGCCTCACCGGCATGAAGGCCGCAGACAGCCCGGCGCCGATCCAGTTGCTGGGCGCGGACGCGATCCAGCGCACCGGGTCGCCCGACATCATCCAGAGCCTGGCCCAGAACCTGCCGTCAGTGCAGGCCCAGGCCTTCGGTTCCGACCTTCAGGCCCATAATCTGCAGATGAAGCTGCGTGGCCTGTCGCCCAACCACACGCTGATCCTGGTCAACGGCAAGCGCCGCCACGGCACCGCCAACGTCTCGGTCGCGGGCGGCCCCTATGGCGGCAGCGCCGCACCCGACATCAGCTTCATCTCGCCCGATTCGATCGAGCGCGTCGAAGTGCTGCAGGACGGCGCCGCCGCCCAGTACGGCACGGACGCGATCGCGGGCGTCATCAACTTCATCCAGAAGAAGCGCGACCATGGCGGATCGCTCAATGCGACGGCAGGCGAATATTATGACGGCGGCGGCCGCACCTACGCCATTGGCGGCGACATCGGCCTCGCCCCGTTCGAGGGCGCCTATCTGAACATCGCCGCGCAGAAGAAGCGCAAGGGATACAGCTTCCGCGGCGACGTCAACCCCGAAGCCACATCCATGGTCGGCCGCTATCCCGCCATCGCCGACCTGCCCGGCTATCCCTACACCAACCGCATCGCCGGCGATCCGCAGATCAACCAGACGATCGTCAGCTACAATGCCGGCTATGAATTTGGCGAGTTCGAAGCCTATAGCTTCGGCAGCTACGGCCATAAAAAGGCCCGCGCCTGGGAAAACACCCGCAACCCGACCGTGATCTCCAAGACGGTCGATCCGGACGGCAGCTTCGTCGCGCCCGCCGACCGCAACGGTAACGAAACCACTGTCCTTCTCTACCCCGGCGGTTTCCAGCCGCGCGAAATGATCGACGAAACCGATTACAGCTTCACCGGCGGTTTCAAGGGCATGGTCGGCGCCACCAGCTTCGACATCGCCTCGACCTATGGCAAGGACATCATTCGCGTCCATGTCGAAAATTCCGGCAATTCGCAGCTTTATCGCGACACCGGCTTCACCCCGACCGAATTTCACAATGGCGATTTCATCGGCACGCAATGGAGCAACACGCTCGACCTGACGCACCAGTTCGACGTGGGCCTGGCCGAACCGATCAACATCGCGGGCGGTCTGGAATATCGGCGCGAAACCTATGAAATCGTGTCGGGCGACCCAGCGTCCTATTATGGCGCCGGTGCCCAGTCCTTCTTCGGCTACAGCCCGAACGACGCGGGCAAATATACGCGCAAGAATTTCTCGCAATATCTGGACATCAGCCTGAAGCCGACGGAAAATTGGCTGGTCGACGGCGCGGTGCGCCACGAACATTATAGCGACTTCGGCGACACCACCGTATTCAAGCTGACCAGCCGCTATGATTTCTCGGATGCGATCGCGGTGCGCGGCACCGTCAGCACCGGCTTCCGCGCGCCGACCCTGGCGGAAGGCGGCTATTCGGGCATCAATGTCGGCCCCAGCGGCATCAGCGGCGTGTTGCCCGCCAGTTCGGCGGCGGCCCAGTCGCTGGGCTTTGGCGGCCTGAAGCCTGAAAAGTCCACCAACTTCAGCGCCGGCCTGGTGCTGAACCCGCTGCCCAAGCTGACCGTGACGCTGGACGCCTATCATATCACGATCCGCGACCGCATCGTGATCTCCTCTTCCTTCTACGGCTTCCGTGGTCCCTTCTGTCCGGCAGGCTACCGGGAATCCGGCGCGTTCGACGCCAATCGCTGCAACGCCTTCAACGCCGCCGCTTATGCGCTCAACAACCAGCAGGCGGTGCTGGACGCAGTACGGGGCGCCCTGGGCGGGGAAATCCCGACCTATGTGCTGGAAAACACGAACGGCACGCGTAACATCGACGGCAGCGTCTCTGTCCAGACCTTCGCTAATGGCGTGAAGATGCGCACCACCGGCGTCGATCTGGTCGCCAACTATTCGACCAACCTGGGCGACTGGGGCAATGTCGACTGGTCCTACACGGCCAACTACAACAAGAACAAGGTGCTGAATGTCGCCGCACCGCCATCGACCCTGAACGTCGCGGGCGCCGCGCTGATCGATCGCTACAGCATCGCCCAGCTCGAAAACAGCACGCCCAAATTCCGGGCGACGCTGGGTGCCTATTGGTCGTTGGGCAAGTTCAGCGCCAACCTGCGCGAAAGCTATTATAGCTCGGTCTATGCGCTGGAAGTGTCGGCGGGCAACGGGCCGCTGGCGGGCGCCGACACCCGCGTCTATGCCAAGGCGGCGTTCGTCACCGACCTGGAACTGGGCTACAAGATTGCCGAACCGATCAAGCTGACGATCGGTGCGAACAATCTGTTCAACAAATATCCGACCGAACGCTCCTATGCCAATATCCGCGGGCCACAGCTCGCCGGCAATTCACGCACCTACTCGACCAATCTCTATCCGAACTTCTCGCCCTATGGCATCAATGGCGGCTATTATTACGCCCGTATCAACGTGAACTGGTAAGCATCGATAGAATGTGGAATTTTCGGGCCGCACTTGAAAAGGTGCGGCCCTTTTCTTGGGAGACGATGATGAAGATATTGACCGCGGCCGCCCTTCTCGCCGTGGCGATAGCCCCGCCCGCGCTGGCCCAGCCCGCCCCCGCGCCGCAGCCTCTTCCGGCCAAGCTCCCCTTCTCCCCAGCCGTGCGCGCGGGCGATATCCTCTTCCTGTCGGGCCAGATCGGCCAGGTGCCCGAGGGGATGGACCGCCACAAGGAAGGGTTCGACGCGGCCGTCCGGAACGCCATGGAGTCGATCGGCAAAATCCTGAAGGATAATGGCCTGGACTTTGGCCATGTCGTCAAATGCACGGTGATGCTGGACGACATGGCCGACTGGCCGCGCTTCAACGCCGCCTATTTGCCCTATTTCGAAGGAAAACGCCTCCCCGCCCGCAGCGCTTTCGGCGCAGACGGACTGGCCATGGGCGCACCGCTGGAAGTGGAATGCATCGCGGCGTTCGGGTGATGAGAATCTAGATGTTCCCCGGCGCAGGCCGGGGAACAGCAGGCTTGCGGATAGCGATCAAAACGCCCACGCCTCCCGCACCACCAGCACCGGCACGCCATCGCGCACCGGGAAGGCCAGGCCCGCCGCATCCGACACCAGCGCCCCGCGCGCCGCGTCCCAGCGCAGCGGCGTGCGCGTCACCGGACAGACCAGCTTTTCCAGCAGCCACGGATCGATCGGCGCAACCTCGTTCATTGTCCCATTCATTGCATGGTCGCTCCGCCGCCGCGCTCGATCCGGCCGACGATCTGCATCAACTGGATGATCCGTTCCGATCGCTCGGACAGGGTGTCGGCCTCCAGCAGGGTCTGCTTGGCCGCCGGGTCGAAGGGCGCGATCTGGGCGATGCCGTTGACCAGGGCCGTGTCGTCCAGCCCCGACACCGCGGTCCAGTCCACCACATAGCCCAATATCTCGGCGAAGCGCCGCGATTCCATCTCCAGCGCGGCGCGCTCGACGGCGGACAGCACCTCGTCCTCCTGTGGCGCCTGCTCCACATCGGCCTCGATCTGACGGAACTGCGTCGCCACCGCCAGTTCGCGCACCACGCGGAAGCGGGCAAGGCCGGTCAGGATGATGTTGAACCGCCCATCGTCCAGCGCCTCGATATGGCTGACATGGCCCAGGCAGCCCATGTCGAACAGAGGAGGGGCCAGCCCCTCCCCGCGCGGCTGGATCATACCGATACGCCGGTCGCGCGCCATCACGTCATGGATCAGCGCCCGGTAGCGCGGCTCGAAAATATGCAGCGGCAATTCCATGCCCGGCAGCAGCAGCGCACCGGCCAAAGGAAAGATCGAGACGCGCGTCAGCGGCATGGGCGTCAGGAAAAGAGGATCTGCGACAGCTTGCGCCGCTGCCCGGCGACCCAGGGGTCTTCCAGCCCGACCGCCTCGAAAATCCTGAGCAGTTGCGCCTTCGCCGCCCCGTCGTTCCACGCCCGGTCGCGCCGCACGATTTCCAACAGTGCATCGGCAGCGCCGTCACGGTCGCCATTGCCCATCAGGCCGCCCGCCAGTTCGAAACGCGCCGCATGATCGTCGGGATCAGCCGCCACCTTCGCCGCAACCCCCGAAAGGTCGGCGACAGGCTTCACGTCCCGCGCCAGCGCGACGGCAGCGCGCGCCTGGTCGATCGCGCCATGCTTCGCCACCTCATCGGGCAGCGCGGCCAGAACCGCCTCCGCCTCGTCTAGTTCGCCAAGCGCCACCAGCGCGCGCACCTGGCCCGAAGCGGCTTCGGCATTATCCGGCGCCATTTGGGCGATCTGGGTGAACACCGACAAAGCGCGCTCAGGCTCGCCACCCGCCAGCACTTCCTCGCCCATGGCGATCAGCGGCGCGACTTCCTGCGCCAGCGCCTTTTCGTCCGATTCGATCGGCAGTTGCGCCAATAGCTGGTCGAGATATTGCTTGAGTTGCCCCTCGGTGCGCGCCTGGCTCAGGTCCGCGACCGGCTGGCCCTGGAACACCGCATAGACGGTGGGAATCGACTGAACGCGAAACTGGCTGGCGATGAAGCCATTTTCGTCGACATTGACCTTGACCAGCTTCACGCCCTTGGCCGCATATTCCTCGCACACCTTCTCGATCACCGGGGCGAGCTGCTTGCAGGGACCGCACCATTCCGCCCAGAAGTCGACGATCACCAATTGCGTGCGCGAAGGCTCTACCACATCTTGGCGAAACGCTTCCAACGCCGTCTTTTCGGTGTCGCTCAATCCCAGGGTCGCCACGCTTCTATCTCCTGCCTATGCGGTCCAACTTGCCGCCGTCATACAGCGCCTTATGTGGGGCGTCACCCCTCTGGGACAAGGCAAGATGAGCACGCGCCGCGCACCGACGCGGTAGGGTTTGTTTGAAAATGCGCTCTTCCGCGCATTCTCAAACAAACCCACTCTCAAAGGAAATATTTGAGCTTGATATCCTGTTCGACCGCCGCGCCCGCCACGGTGAAGCTGGCCGATTTGAAGCTGGGCGCGCCGAAGCGGATCGCGGGATTGCGCGAAAAGCCCACGCCTTCACGCGGGATACCGGCGAAGGTGTCCAGCTTGCCATTACTATTTTCGTCATGGATGATGGCGATGGCATAATTGCCCGGCGCCAACTGGCCCAACGGCAACGGTCCGCCCGATGCCGGAACGGTGAAATGCCGTTTGTCCGGGTCCTTGCTGCAATCGGGGAAATGGTCGGGCGATCGGGTGACGCAGACCAGTATCTGCCCCTTGGTCGACCGCAACCCCTCCAGCCCCATGCTGAGCGGCTGGGGCTGGCCGACCGGGGCCGCGCCCACCAGACCCGTCATCGCCGCCAGCACCATGATATATCGCGTCACGCCTGCCCTTTCGCAAAGTCGCCCAGCCCCTTGTCGGTGCCGCACAACCTGTCCCAAAATCTGAAATAAAGTCCGTAATTACAACGATATATATCATGATGCCGCTGATGGTGGCTGGCGGTTATCAGCCATGCGCCCAGCGGCCCCCGCACCATCCAGCGCGGGAACATCTCCCACCCCATATGATTGCTCACCCCCATGACGGTCATGATCGTCAGCACCAGTCCCAGTGCGCCGACATGGATCGGGATCAGGAAGACCAGCGCCGGGATCACCACCGCGCCAGTGATCGCCTCCCACGGATGGAAGCTCATCGCCGCCCATGCCGTGGGCGGGCGGCTGGCATGATGGACCGCATGGGCAATCCGGAACAGTTTGGGCCGGTGCATCCAGCGATGGGTCCAATAGAACCATGTGTCGTGCGCGGCGAGATAGAGCAGTATCGAAACGGGCAGATACCAGAGCGGGTAGCTGTCCGGGTTGCTGTATATGCGGGTCCAGCCCCGCGCCTGCCAGCCCCAGGCGACCACGCCCGCCGGCACGCCATAGATCAGCGCGGACAGCAGCGACCAGCCGATCTCCCGCCCCATCTGCCTCTCCAGACCGCGATAGAGGCCCGGCTGGCGAATCCGCGTCGCCAGCGCAAACCCGCCGCTCGCCAGCAGATAGCGCACGCCGACAATGACGCTCATCGCCAGGGCGGACAGAAGGATGGCTGCGACCATGGGGCGGCTATACAGACTTCTGCCGCCGTCACGAACAGGATTGGTCGAGATTTCGTCCAGACGGAGCCGAAAAGCGTGATTTTCGAGTAACGGAGCGCAGCGTACTAAAAGTACGTGAGCACCGGAACGCAGAAAAGCGCGCTTTGCAGGCCCGTATGGGCGGAAGCTCGGCCGATCCTAGGTCCGAGGCCGTCCCTGGCGATAACTGCCCAGCATCCGCACCCATTTGGTGTGGAATTCCAGCTCGGCCAGCGCGCGGTCGACCGCCGGGTCGCCGGGCATCCCTTCGATATCGCAATAAAATTCCGTCGCGGCGAAGCTCGCCCCGCGCTGATAGCTTTCCAGCTTGGTCATATTGACCCCGTTGGTGGCGAAACCGCCCATCGCCTTGTACAGCGCGGCGGGGATATTCTTCACCTCGAACAGGAAGGTCGTCATGACCGGGCCGACATTGGCGACCGGCATCTTCGATTCGCGCGCCAGCACCAGGAAGCGCGTCATATTGTCGTCGCTATCCTCGATATTCTCGGCGATCAGGCGCAGGCCGTACAGCTCAGCCGCCAGATAGGGCGCGATCGCCCCTTCGCCCGGCGTCTTCGTTTCCGCCACCAGCGCCGCCGCGCCCGCCGTGTCGGCATAGGCGACCGGCTGGATGCCGCGTTCGCGCAGATAATGGCGGCACTGGCCCAGCGCCTGCGGATGGCTGATCGCGCTCTTCACCGGGGTCGTATCCGGCGCCATCAGGCAATGGCGGATGCGCAGGAAATATTCGTCGACGATCGACAGGCCCGATTCGGGCAGCAGGAAATGCATGTCCGCCACCCGCCCGTGCAGGCTGTTCTCGATCGGAATGATCGCCCGGGCGGCTTGGCCACTGCGCACGGCGTCGATCGCATCCTCGAACGCGAAGCAGGGCAGAGGCACGCAATCGGGCGCATAGCCGAGCGCCGCCAGATGCGAATTAGCGCCAGGCGCACCCTGATAAGCGACGGCGCGGACGGGATCGGCGGCGGCCTTGGCGGCGAGATCCGCGACAATTGCACGGGCGGGGGCGGGATAATTTTCCATGAACGCAAGCGCGCTTAAGGTTTCCGCCGCCTTCGCGCAAGCATTGCTCCGCCACGACAGCGCAATAGGGTTGAACCCGGCTTGCTTCACCGCGTGTCCCCCATTATGGCAACGCACAAGAGGGGGCGCATCCGACAGTCTCCAGAACAAAAATCTTAGGGAAGTCGAGCGAGATGGGCGATCGTTTCAATACCGTTGCGGGCTGGGCTTTGTTTGCGGGGATCATCGCCCTGGGTGGTGCGATCATCAGTTCGAAATATTATTCGTCCGAACGGCCAGAGAAGATGGGCTATGCCATCGAGGGCGTCGAGACGGAGGGCGAAGGCGCCGCCAGCGGCCCCAGCCTCAACACCCTGCTGGCCAGCGCGGACGTCGCGGCGGGCGAGAAGGTTTTCGCCAAATGCGCGGCCTGCCACACCGTCAACCAGGGCGGAGCCAACGGCATCGGTCCCAATCTCTACGCCACGGTCGGCGAAGGCATCGGCCAGGGCAAGGGCGGCTTCGCTTTCTCCGAAGCGCTCAAGAGCAAGGGCGGCAACTGGAGCTTCGACGCGCTGGATCACTGGCTGAAAAGCCCGCGTGAATTTGCGCCGGGCACCAAGATGACCTTTGCCGGCCTGGGCAATCCGGCCGACCGCGCCAACCTGATCGCATGGCTCAACACGCAAGGGTCGAACCTGCCCCTGCCCGCCGCCGATGCGGCCCCGGCTGCGGAAGGCGCCAATGCCGCCGCGCCCGGCAATGCGGCCAACGCCGCCGAAGCCCCGGCCGCAAACGCCACCAACACCAGCGAATGATGACCGCCTGTTGCGATGAGAATGGCTCATCGCAACAGGCCCGCTATTCCTAGAGGCGGGCCAAGGCCCGCGCGAGACGACAGGAAAGGGTGGAGTGTTTTCCATATTCTCGATCGTCACCCCAGCAACCCGAAGGGCGACCAAAGGTCAGCGCCGAGGTCTCAAGCGACTTGGCGCGTCATTGCCTGAGATGCCAGCCTACGCTGGCATGACGGATAAGGGTGGATTTTAGTCAGTCAGCTTTTGGGGAGATGACCGGCGATAGCTGACCTTACGCGGTAAAAATCATTCGGCATAATCGCCCATTGCGGACCTAGCTAGGACGGTAGAGTTCAAGCGCGCAAAAGATTAGCCCGCAAACTGTTCCGACAACTCCGGCGATGCGAAGGCGCTTCGGATCACGCAACCAAGGGTAGGCTTGGTAGCTGCGCTGTTCCTCAAAGAACTCGTTGTCACCCTGCGCAATCCGGGTTTCAACGGTCTGCGCTCGCTTGTGTGGCCACAGGGCCAGCGAGAGGCAGCTTAGCGTCATAACGATACCGTAGATCAGCAAAATAACGCCCCCCTTCAGACGAACGAGTCTAACATGGCCAACGGCAGCTAACTAACGCTTCCAGTCCCCCAGCGCCTCCAGCCCCGCCCTATCGCGCCGCCACCAGCAGCTTGTCGATCTTGCGCCCGTCCATGTCGACAATCTCGAATCGCCAGCCCTGATCCTCGGCGAAATCGCCCACTTCGGGCAGGCGCTTGAGCAGCCACAGCGCATGGCCCGCGACCGTCGCATAGTCGCGATCTTCCGACAGGTTGATGCCGATCCGCTCGGCTAGCTGGTCGATCGGCATCTGGCCCGACACCAGCAGGCTGCCATCCTCGCGCTCCACCAGATCGGGTTCGTCATAGGCGTCGCGGTCGGACGCGAAATGGCCGGCAATGGCGGACAGCAGGTCGGCGGGGGTCACGATTCCCTCGAAATGCCCATATTCGTCATGGACCATCACCATCGGCACGTCGGACCGGCGCAGCACTTCCAGCGCGTCCATCGCGTCGACCTGATCCGGCACCACTTCCGCCTTGCGCATGAGCGTTTCCAGGTTGAGCGGCTCGCCCCGGAACAGGGCGGCCATGATGTCGCGCGCCTGGACGATGCCGATAATATCCTCCACCGACCCGCGCCCCACCGGCAGGCGGGTGTGCGGCGTGTCGAGCAGTTCGGCGCGAATCGTCGCCTCGTCGGCGGCGATGTCGATCCAGTCGACATCCATGCGCTGGGTCATCACCTCGCGCACCGGCCGGTCGGCCAGGCGCACGACGCCGGAGATGATCGCCCGCTCGCTTTCCTCGATGACGCCCGACTTGCTCGCCTCCGCGACGATCAGGTGCAGTTCCTCGGCGGTGACATGGTTTTCCGATTCGCGGGTCATCCCCAGCAGCTTGAAGATCAGGCTGCTCGACGCATCCAGCACCCAGCCGACCGGACCGGTCAGCTTCGCCAGCCACAGCATCGGCGGCGCCACCAGCACGGCGATCGGTTCGGGCTGGCGCAGCGCGAATTGCTTGGGCACCAGTTCGCCGACGATAAGGGACGCATAGGTGGTGAGGCCGATGACCAGCACGAAGCCCAGATTCTCGGCGGTGTTGGGGGAAAGCCCCAACCCTTCCAGGCGATCGCCCACCGGCCCGCCCAGGCTGGCGCCCGAATAGGCGCCCGACAGGATACCGATCAGGGTGATGCCGATTTGGACGGTGGACAGGAACTTGCCGGGGTCCGCCGCCAGCGCCAGCGCCGTCCGTGCGCCGCTGCGCCCGGCCTTCTCCATCGCCTGCAGCCGTGGCTTGCGGGCGGACACGATGGCCAGCTCCGACATGGCGAAGACACCATTCACGGCGACAAGCGCCAGGATGATGACAAGGTCTACCCAGGGGAAGGGCGTCGGATTGGGAGGGGGGATCGTGGCCATGGCGGTCAGCTTCCTCCTATAAACGCTAATCTTTCAATTTCACAACATCGGCATCATCGCCAGTTCAGTTCGCTTGTGGAACAAGACGCGCAGCTCAGTTATTGTTGGGGGCATCCGCTCCACCGGGCGATACGACAAGGGAACAGGATCATGAGGATTTCTCACCGCATCATCGGCGCCGCGGGCCTGGCTGCGATGCTCGCCACGACCGCCTGCACCACCGACCCGGAGACGGGCCAGCGGAGCATTTCCAAGGCTGCGATCGGCGGCATCGGCGGCGCACTGGGCGGCTATCTGCTGGGCGATCTGGTCGGCGGCCGCAACGACCGCACTGAAAAGATCCTGGGCGCGGGCATCGGCGCAGTGGCCGGTGCGGGCGTCGGCGCCTATATGGACGCGCAGGAGCGTAAACTGCGTGAGGAAACCGCCGGCTCCGGCGTCGACGTGATTCGCGACGGCGACAATCTCCTGCTCCGTATGCCGTCGGGCATCACCTTCGCGTTCAACAAGGCGGACGTGCAGCCGCAGTTCCAGCCGACGCTGAACGATGTCGCATCGGTCCTGGCGCAATATCCCAAAACCTATATCGACGTGTACGGCCACACCGACAGCGATGGCTCCGACGCCTATAATCAGACGCTGTCGGAACGCCGCGCCCAATCGGTCGCCGATTATCTGATCGGCCACGGCGTCCAGTCGGCCCGTATCGGCACCCGCGGCTTTGGCGAGAGCCAGCCGATCGCGTCGAACGCGACCGAGGAAGGCAAGGCCGCCAATCGCCGCGTCGAAATCAAGATCGCGCCTGTCACCGAAGCCGACGTGAAGGGCTGAGCTAGGGCGGATCGACATTCACAGTTTGGCGCTTCCCAAGCTGTCATGCCGGACTTGATCCGGCATCCAGGGCCACAAAAGGCGTCGCCTCCGACTCTGGATGCCGGATCAAGTCCGGCATGACGTTGAGAATGAGGCTAAGGCTTCCGCTTTAACCTGAATGTCGATCTGAGCTAGGCCCCGGCGCGGGCGGCAAGCGCCTGCGTCATCAGTTCCAATGCCGCCCGCTCCGTCGCCGGATCGGGCGGCAAACGGCCGTCCAGCGCCAATGTGGCGAGGCCATGGACCAATCCCCAGCAGGTCAGCACCCCTGCCCCGGCCTGATCGGGCGCCAGTTCGGCCACCCGCCGCACCATCAGCGCATAGGCGCCCAGACATTGTTCATGCGGCAATTCCAGGCCCGCGCCATCGGCGAACATCAGCCGGAACAGCGCCGGGTGCCGACGAGCGAAGGCAATATAGGCCAATCCCTGCCCCGTCAGAGCGTCCGCAGCCGAATCGCCGATGGAATCGGCGGTGGCTGCATCCGCCTCCAGCATCGCAAAACCGCGCAGGGCCACCGCCGCCATCAACGCGGCCTTGTCGGCGAAATGGCGATAGGGCGCCATGGCCGATACTGCCGCCGATCGCGCCACCGCGCGCAGGCTGAGATCGCTTTCTCCCGCTTCCAACAGGGCAAGCGCGCAGTCGACCAGACGAGCGTGCAGCGATGAAGTCATGTCTTTGGCCATAGCATGTTTACACCGTAATCATTCCTGGGTATGTTTACATCATAAACATCGCCGAGTCCTATCATGCAAGTCCGTCAATCCGTCGACCTCGACGTCTATCCCGATCTGATCGTCATCCTGCTCGGCTTCCGCGTGTCACGCCTGCGCGGCCTGCTGTCGCTGCTGCGCATCGGCCGCGGCCTGCGCAGGATCGAGCGTGACCCGCCCGAAGGGCTGCTGGGCCATGAACAGTTTCTTTTTGCCTGGAACCATATCGGCATCCGCCAATATTGGCGCGACCTCGACAGCCTGGAGCGCTTCACCTGCGCCATGCCCCATATCGGCTGGTGGCGCGACTTCGCCAGGGGTGATGGCGGCGCGGGCTTCTGGCATGAAACATATAGCCGCAACGGCATGATGGAGGCGGTCTATATCGACATGCCCCAGCCTATCGGCTTCGGCCGCTTCGCGCCGCCGCTGGCGCCCGTCGGTCCGTTCCTCTCAGCACGATCGCGGATGAAACGGACCTAAACCCTCCCCTGCCAGGGGAAGGTTTCTTATGCTCGACCGCTACTCTAAAAACTCGCCTTCAATCCGTCAATCACGAACTGGGCTGCCAGCGCCGCCAGTAGCACGCCCAGCAGGCGGGTGATGACCGCCTCGATCTTGCGCCCCAGCATCGCCATCAACGGCCCGGCCGCGAGCAGCGCGCCCAGCATCAGCGCCAGCGTCAGCACCACCGCGCCCAGCACGACCATCCGTTCCGACAGGCCGTTGGCGCGCGACATCAGCAGCATGACCGTGGCGATCGATCCCGGCCCGGCGATCATCGGCATCGCCATGGGAAAGACCGAGACATCCTCGACATGCGGCTCTTCGGTGCTGATCTTCTGCGCCCGGTCCTCGCGCCGCTGGGTGCGTTTTTCGAACACCATGTCCATGGCGATCATGAACAGCATGATGCCGCCGGCAATGCGGAAGCTGTCGAGCGCAATGCCCAGCACGCCCAGCAATTGCTTGCCCCAAAGCGCGAAGACCAGCAGGATCGCCGCCGCAATGCCGACCGCGCGGATCGCCATCGCCTGGCGCTGCGCCTGGTTCGCCCCTGCGGTCAGGCTGGCATAGATGGGCGCACAGCCCGGCGGGTCGATCACCACGAACAGGGTGACGAAGGCGGAAAGGAACAAAGCGGTCATGATCCAGCCTTCACCCGGTCGTCGATGACGGTTTCATAGGCCTCGCCGGTCCACATCCTCACGGTGACGCGACGGCTGTTGTCGACAGCGGCATCGGCGGTCCAGACCAGACTTTCGTCCGGCGGCGGGGCGATCTCTCCAGGTTTGCCGCCCGGCGGCGGCGGCGGCGGCGGCGGACCATCCGGACGCGCGCCGCGCTTGCAGGTGGCGACCTTGCCGGTCAGGAACTCCGGCGTCGCGCGCGGGGTGGCCAGCGTGTCGCCATGGTCGAGAATCCACTGCCAGCGGCCCTTCTTGCCGCGACGCCAGATGGTGGTGAAATAGCCGACCGATCCGTCGGGCCGTGTCCATTCGCCAGTGCTGGCGGCCAGGTTGCCGTCGCAGGACACATAGACGATCGACGGCGCCCATTTGACCGAAGCGGGCGGATCGGCCTGTTTCCTCAGCCAATCCTGCGCCAGCACCTTCTGCGGCACGAACATCACCGCATCCTCGGCGGCGGTCTCACGGAACGCGGTCCATTGCCCCTTTTCCTGCGCCAGCCGGTTGAAGGCGATCTCCGCCGCGATCACGGAACTGGGATCAGGCTGGAAACGCAAAGGCGGCTTCGCTGCCATCACGGCAGCGGGCAGCACCACGGCCCCCAAGGTCAGCAGGGCAAGTCGCGCCCTCACAGCCCCTCGGGCTTCGCCAGCCCGGCGCGCGCATGGGCGGCGACCAGCGTATTGCGCAGCAGCACCGCGATGGTCATCGGCCCGACGCCGCCCGGTACCGGGGTGATGGCGCCGACATGGGCCAGCGCTTCGGCGGTGGCGACGTCGCCGACGATGCGGCTCTTGCCATCCTCGGTATCGGTGATGCGGTTGATGCCGACGTCGATCACGGTCGCGCCGGGCTTGATCCATTCGCCCTTCACCATCTCCGCCCGGCCGACGGCGGCGACGACGATGTCCGCACGGTGAACGACGCTGGCCAGGTCGCGGGTGCGGCTGTGCGCCAGGGTGACGGTCGCATTCTCCGCCAACAGCAACTGCGCCATCGGCTTGCCTACGATGTTGGAGCGGCCGACAACCACCGCCTCCAGGCCGCTCAGGTCGCCCAGCTCGTCCTTCAGCAACATGATGCAGCCCATCGGCGTGCAGGGCACCAGCGCCTCCTGCCCCGTAGCGAGACGGCCGGCATTGACGACATGGAAGCCGTCCACATCCTTGGCCGGGTCGATCGCGCCGATCACGGCGGCCTCGTCGATATGGCTGGGGAGCGGCAACTGGACCAATATGCCGTCGACCCGCTCGTCGTGATTCAGCTCCTCGATCAGGTCGAGCAGATCATCCTCGCCGATGCTGTCCGGGCGCTTGAACTCGAAGCTCTCCATGCCGGAAGCGACAGTCATCTTGCCCTTGGAGCGGACATAGACGCTGCTCGCCGGATCTTCGCCGACCAGCACGACCGCCAGCCCCGGCTTGCGACCGGCCTGTGCGACGAAGCCCACGACGCCCTCGGCCACCTTGTCGCGCAGTCCCGCCGCAAAGGCCTTGCCGTCGATGATCTTGCCGATGGTCATGTCGTTTCTATCCATGTTTCGATGAGGGCGGTCAGGCGCGTCAACGCATTGCCTCCGCCAATGATCCTCAGCCGCTTTAGCCGGTTGGTGTCGCCCGATTCCAGCAAAATCGCGCCTTTGGACCAATCCAGCCGTTTCGCCAGCAGGGCGATCAAGGCCGCATTGGCCTTGCCCTTTTCCGGCACGGCGCGGACGCGGGCGGACAGCCAGCGCGCGCCCTTCCCGTCCGTCCAGCCGCCGCCGGCCGCTTCCTTCGCCGATCCGGGGGTCAGCCGGACACTGAGCAGCAGGTCGTCGCCGGACTGGCTCCAGGCCGTCACACCATGCCGAAGAGCGGCGGCAACACAGCCTGACGGATGATGAGGATGGCGAGCAGCACGACCATGGGCGACAGGTCGAGCGCGCCCAGGTCCGGCATCACCCGGCGGATCGGGTTGTAGATCGGCGCGGTCATCCGATCGAGCGCGACCATCACCGTGCGGACGAAGTCATTGCCCATGTTGACGACATTGAAAGCGATCAGCCAGCTCATGATCGCCTGGATGATGATGATCCACCACAGCACATCCAGAAGGATGACGATGATCTGATAGAGCGCGTAGGCCATGGTGTCTCCGTTGATATATGTGGCCGCTCTAGCCGAGGCGGCACCTCCGCCACAAGCCCCGGCACCAGCGTTATGCGATGCATATTCCACCAACGACGGGACAAATTCGATGCACGCGCTATAGGGAAGCCATGAACTTCCGACACGCCACCCCCGCCGACGCCCCATTGATCGCCGCCATGCATGTGCAAAGCTGGCGCATCGCCTATGCCCATATCATGGACCCGGCCTATCTGGCGGGCGGGATCGAGGCGAATCGGCTGGCGACCTGGACGCAGCGGCTGGAAGCGCCGCAACTGGGGCAGCGGGTCATCATCGCCGAGCGGGAGGGACAGCCGATCGGCTTCACCTGCGTCATCGGCGGGTCCGATCCGCGCTGGGGCACTCTGGTCGACAATCTCCACGCGCTGCCCGCCGCCAAGGGGAGCGGGATCGGCACCGCGCTGCTGGACCAGGCGGTCCGCTGGGCGATAGAAGGCTGGCCAGATGCGGGGCTGTTCCTCTGGTGCTACACTGACAATGTCGCGGCGCGCGGCTTTTACGCGGCGCGTGGCGGCGTGGAAGTGGAGGACTGGGACAAGCCGGGGCCGGATGGCCGGACGCTGGCGGAAAAGCGGATAGCGTGGCGTGATCCGAGGGTGCTGATGCGCTCATAATCCCCTCCCGTAAACGGGAGGGGGGAGAGATCGTCTTACTTCCGCACCAGCGTACCCGCGCCGCGATCGGTGAAGATTTCGAGCAACATCGCGTGCGGCACCCGGCCGTCAAGGATGACGGCGGCGTCCACCCCGCTCTCGACCGCGCGGACGCAGGTTTCCAGCTTGGGGATCATGCCCCCGCTGATCGTGCCGTCGGCCTCCAGCCCATGGATCGCCTCCGGGTCGAGGTCGGTCAGCAACTGCCCCTGCTTGTCGAGCACGCCCGGCACGTCGGTCAGCAGGAAGAAGCGCGACGCCTTCAGCTCCGCCGCGATCGCACCCGCCATGGTATCCGCGTTGACATTATAGGTATGGCCGTCCGTGCCGATGCCCACCGGGGCGACGACGGGGATGATGCCATCCTGCGCCAGCGTGTCGAGAATCCGGCGATCGACCGAGACGGGATCGCCGACAAAGCCCAGGTCGACATTGCGCTCGATCCCCGAATTGGGATCCGCCTCGCGCTTGCCCAGCACCTTTTCGCACAGGACCAGGCCGCCATCCTTACCCGATATGCCGACCGCGCGGCCGCCCGCGCCGGCGATCCAGCCGACGATTTCCTTGTTGATCGAACCGGCCAGCACCATTTCGGCGATCTTGGCGGTTTCGGAGTCGGTGACGCGCAGGCCGCCGACGAACTGCGATTCGACGCCCAGCTTCTTGAGCATCGCGCCGATCTGCGGCCCGCCGCCATGGACGACGACGACATTGATGCCGACCGCCTTCATCAGCACCACATCCTCGGCGAAATCGCGCGCCGCTTCCGGATCGCCCATGGCGTGGCCGCCATATTTGACAACGAAGGTCTTGCCCGCATAACGCTGCATATAGGGCAGCGCTTCGACGAGGGTTTCAGCCTTGGCGAGGAGGGCCGGATCGGGGGCGTGCTTGCTGTTCATGCGCGCGCGCTTAAGGCCATATGCCCGCTACCGCAAGAAAAGAGCTTTTCCGCACAAGCGGAAACGCTCCTGCTTTTGCCACCGCATTTTCCGAGCCGTCGACCGTACCGGTCAACTGGAAAATGCTCAACGATCGAGCCGACGCCCCAGTGACACCGCCAGCGAGATGAGCGGTGGCACCAGGATGATCGACAGGATCACCTTGGCGATCATCTGTCCGACCATCAGGTCCAGGATCGGCCGCTCGCCCAGGAAGGAGATGGTGATGAACAGCAAAGTGTCGACGACTTGCGAGATGACGCTGGCGATCATGCCGCGCAGCCAGACCAGCTTCCCCTCTCCGCGCGACAGCTTGGAGAAGATGAAGACGTTGAGCGTCTGCGACGCGCCGTACGAAATAAGCCCCGCCAGCATCATGCGCGAACCCTGACCCACGACGATCGGGAAAGCGTCGATCGCGGGGGGATACATGCCCGGATCATGCGGCAGCGCGATAACGATGTGGATCAGCGCGGCCGACACCAGCAGCGGCACGAAGCCCAGACGCACCAGCGTGGTCGCCGTCTTCTGGCCATGCAGTTCGGACACGGCGCTGGACAGGATCACCAGCAGCAGAAAGGCGAAAATCCCCGCCTCCACCGCCAGCGGCCCCAGCGCCACCTGCTTCACCCCCAGCACGCCGGCCATGCACACCATGCCGCCGTACAGGATGGAAAAGATGAAGAGAGAGCGGCGGATGGGCGCGGAGGTCGTAGTCATCGTCAGCCCTTACCGGGATTCGCGCGGCTGGGGAAGATAGGGACATGACCGCCGACGAGCGGAAGTGGGCTATTCATCCTCCCCTGCCAGGGGAGGATGACTGCAATCGACCATTTCCAGCCATTTATACAACCGTCACCCCGGACTTGATCCGGGGTCCCGCTTCTTCTCCGGTTGCGCTTAAGAAAGAAGCGGGATGCCGGGTCAAGCCCGACATGACGAAGGAAAATGAAGCGTCCACACGCCTCTAAAACGGGTCAGCCCTAAAACGGGTCAGCGATGTCCATCAGGCCCAGCAGCTTCCTGGGCGCGATCTGGCGCCAGCTTGCGTGCAGCCGTTCCGCCACATGATCCCAGTCGGTGTCGCCCAGGTCAAGACGGATGCCGACCCAGTCGACGCCGAAATAGGCGGGACGATAATAGCGCGCCGGGTCGCTTTCGATCAGCATCGCCTGTTCGTCGGGCGCGGTGGTCTTGACCAGAACGGCGATGATGCCGTCGCCATGATGATCGCGGGTGAAATAGGCGAATTTCTTGCCCTTGACGATACCGAAGCAGGGCATCCCGTGTGAGACGATCTCGTCCGCCTGCGGCAGCGCCAGCGCGGCTTCGCGCACCTTGTTCAGCAGCCAGTCGGGCTGGCGCTCGCGGGTGACGAAATCGGCCAGGGTGCGGGAATAAAGCTGATGCTCCGCGATCAGGATACGCGCGGCGAGGCTGTCGGCGCTGTCGCCGGGCAGGATCGCGACCGGGGTCTGCCCCAGCACCGGGCCATCGTCCAGTTCGGCCGTGACGATATGGACCGAACAGCCGGCATGGGCATCGCCTGCGTCGATGGCGCGCTGGTGCGTGTCGAGGCCCTTATATTTGGGCAGCAAGCTGGGATGGATATTGAGCATCCGGTTTTCCCAGCCGGACACGAATTCGGGGGAGAGCAGGCGCATATAGCCGGCGAGCGCGACATATTGCGCGCCCGCCTCGCGCAATTGCGCGTCGATGATCCGGTCGAATTCGGCGCGCTTCATTCCCTTGTGGCTCTGGCCGAAGGTCGCGATCCCTTCGGCGGCGGCAAGCGTCAACCCGGCGGCATCGGGATCATTGGCGGCGACCAGCACGATCTCATAGGGACAGCTCTCCGCCTTCGCCGCATAGAGCAAGGCGGCCATGTTGGAGCCACGGCCGGAAATCAGGACTGCGACTTTTGCCTTGTTCATACCCAACCCCGTTTGGTTCGAGCTTGTCGAGAACCCTGCGCGCCGTTCTCGACAAGCTCGAACCGAACGGAGGTTGTGTGTGAGGATCAGCCCAGATGCGTCGCCGACCAGTCGGCCTGCGCGCTCCATGTTTCCTGGCTGCCCTTAACGGTGCAGCCTTTGTCGCCCGCCTCGACCGCGCCGATGCGGAAGACGGTTTCGCCCGCGTCCTCCAGCGCCTTGGTCACGGCAGCGACATGCGCGTCATCCACGGCCAGCACCATGCCGACGCCGCAGTTGAAGGTGCGCGCCATTTCCTCCGGCTCGATATGGCCCTGCGCCTGGAGGAAGGCCATCAGCCGGGGCTGTGCCCACGCATCGGCGTCCACCGTGGCATGGGCGCCGTCAGGCAGGACGCGCGGGATATTTTCCAGCAGGCCGCCGCCGGTGATATGGGCCAGCGCATTGATGAGGCCCGCGCGCACCAGCGGCAGCAGGCTCTTCACATAGATGCGGGTCGGCGCCATCAGCGCGTCGATCAGCAGCACTTCATTGTCGAAGATCGCCGGGCGATCGAGCTTCCAGCCCTTGTCGGCGGCGAGGCGGCGAACCAGCGAGAAACCGTTGGAATGGACACCCGACGAAGCGAGACCCAGCAGCACGTCGCCGGCCTTCACCCTGTTGCCGGTCAGCGCCTTGCTGCGTTCCACCGCACCGACGCAGAAGCCGGCCAGATCATAGTCGCCATCGGCATACATGCCCGGCATTTCGGCGGTCTCGCCGCCGATCAGGGCGCAGCCCGCGATCCGGCAGCCTTCGGCGATGCCAGCAATGACGCGCTCGGCAACGCCGCTCTCCAGCTTGCCGGTGGCGTAATAATCCAGGAAGAAAAGCGGCTCGGCGCCCTGTACGATCAGGTCGTTGGCGCACATGGCGACCAGGTCGATGCCCACGCCGTCATGGCGATCATGGTCGATCGCCAGCTTCAGCTTGGTGCCCACGCCGTCATTGGCCGCGACCAGCAGCGGGTCGTCATAGCCGGCGGCCTTGAGGTCGAAAAAGCCGCCGAAGCCGCCCAGTTCGGCGTCGGCGCCGGGGCGGCGGGTGGCCTTGGCCAGCGGGGCGATGGCACGGACAAGGGCGTTGCCCGCGGCGATATCAACGCCAGCCTTGGCGTAGCTGTAGGATTCGTTCTCGCTCATGATCCCGGCCCCTAGAGCAAAGGGGCAAAAAGGGGAACCTTCGATGTTGCGGGAAGTCGCCCTGGGTGGAATGGTGCGCCACCACAAATCCTCCCCTGGCAGGGGAGGTGGATGGCCGAAGGCCAGACGGAGGGGTGTCACCCTATCGACAGCGGGACACCCCTCCACGTCCCCCTCCCCTTGCAGGGGAGGATTTTATGGGCGACTGAACTCAGGGCGAATGGAGGGGGAATGGGTCGAGCCGCGAAGGTTGCCGCTTGGCATGTCGGGCAAATCCCGCCAAAAGGGCGCGCGTGAGTTTGAGCCAGACCCTTGCCCGCCCCTTCCGGTCCCTTAGGCCGTTCCAGTCCGGCGCCGCGCTGCGCCTGTTCTCGCGGCCCGTCCAGATAGCGATCGCCATCGGCATCGGCCTGGGTGCCGCGGCCCTGTTCGCGCAGATGGAGGGGGAACGCGGCGTGCCGCCCATCGCCAGCGGCGGCGATTTCGAAGTGCGCGACGTGAAGGTCGACGTCTATGCCAAGGATGCCGACAGCGCCCGCTATGCCGGCTGGCGCATGGCGCAGCGGCAGGCGTGGCGGATGCTCTGGACCCGCACCCATGGGGACGGTGGCGCACCGGCCCTGTCCGATTCGCAGCTCGAAGCGATGATATCGGGCATCGAGGTCGAATATGAACAGTCCGGCCCCAACCGCTATGTCGCGACGCTGGGCATCCTGTTCGACCGCGCCCGCACCGGCCAGTTGCTGGGCGTGTCGGGCAATGTCATGCGATCGCCGCCGCTGCTGGTCATTCCGGTGCTGTGGGACGGCGGATCGGCCGTGTCCTATGAGCGGATCAATGAATGGCAGAAGGCCTGGGCGCGTTACCGCACCGGCGACAGCGCGATCGACTATGTCCGCGTCGCGGGGTCTATCGCCGACCCGATTCTGCTGAACGCCGGCCAGACCGGACGGCGCGGACGCCTCTGGTGGCGGGTGCTGCTCGACCAATATGGCGCGGCGGACGTGGTGATCCCGATCGTGCGGCTCGACCGCGCCTATCCCGGCGGTCCCGTCACCGGCACCTTCACCGCGCGTTACGGTCCCGACAACAGCCTGATCGGCAGCGCCACGCTGCGCGCGTCCAACGACAGCGGTATCCCGCAGATGATGGACGAAGGCGCCCGCCGGATCGACGAGCTTTATATCCGCGCGCTCAATGACGGCCGCCTGCGCCCCGACGCCTCGCTCGTCATCGAAACGCCGGTCGATCCCAGGGCGCTGGCGATCGAGAGCGCGACCGAAGCACCAATCGAGGCCATCGACCAGCCCACGGTGGCGAGCGGTACGACGAGCTTCTCGATCCAGTTCGACACGCCCGATGTCGGATCGGTCGGCGCGGGCGAATCGGCGGTGCGTGGCATCCCCGGCGTCCGCTCGGCCGCGACCAGCAGCCTGGCGCTGGGCGGCACATCGGTCATGCAGGTCAGCTTCGAAGGCACGGTGGAGACCTTGCGCGCCGGGTTGCAGGCGCGCGGCTATCAGGTCGCCGTTTCGGGCACGACCCTGCGGATCACGCGGCGGCAGGCATCCCCGCCGTCGCAATGAGCCAGATCAGCCTGCCCTTCGAATGGCATGCCAGCGGTGGGGACGCCGCGGGCGCGGGCGATTTCCTGGTCAGCGACGCCAACCGCCTGGCCGTCGCCCATCTGGAACGCTGGCGCGACTGGCCGCTGTCGGTCAGCGTGCTGACCGGTCCGCCGCTATCCGGCCGTTCGACCCTGGCCGGTCATTTCGCGCAGATGAGCGGGGGCGAGATTATCGATGACGCCCAGGGGAAGAGCGCCGGGCAGGACGAACATTATCTGTTCCACGCCTGGAACGAGGCGCAGACGCACCGCCGCCCGCTGCTGATGATCGGCCATGCGCCGCCCGCAAGCTGGACCGTGGCGCTGCCCGACCTGCGATCGCGCCTTGCCGCAGTCCCTCATATTGCGATCGAGGAACCGGACGAAGCGCTGGCGCGCGCGCTCATCTGCCGCGCTTTCGACCTCGCCGGGGCCAGCTACGCGCCCGATGTGCCTGACTGGCTGCTGCGCCGGGTCGAGCGCCGTTATGGCGCGATCGCGGAGGTGACGCGACTGCTCGACCGGGAGGCACTGTCATCCGGTCGTAAGATTTCCGTCGCAATGGCGAAAGAGACCCTGCAATCTGCGGGCTTTTTGCCTATAGTGCCGCCCGATCCTTCCACCGACCAGCGCGAGTAATCCGTGGCCGAAGCCGATCCCATTGCCAGCCTTTCGCCAACCGGCGAGCGCTATTTCAACCGCGAGCTGTCCTGGCTGGCCTTCAACCAGCGCGTGCTGGAAGAGGCGATGAACCGCGCCCATCCCTTGCTGGAGCGGCTGCGTTTCCTGTCCATTTCGGGCGCGAATCTCGACGAATTCTTCTCCGTCCGCGTCGCCGGCCTCAAAGGGCAGCAGTTGCAGGATGTCGACATGCGTTCGGCCGACGGGCTGACCCCGGCGCAGCAGCTCGGCGCCATCACCGACGCCACCGACACATTGATGCAGGCCCAGCAGAAGGTCTGGGGCGCGCTCCATGGCGAACTGGTGCAGGTCGGCGTTGAGGTGATCGGTCCTTCGGCTGACCTGGATGCCGAATGCAGCCAGTGGCTGCGCGAGCATTTCCTGACGCAGATATTCCCGATCCTGACGCCCCAGGCGCTGGACCCGGCGCACCCCTTCCCCTTCATCCCCAATCAGGGGCTGTCGATCGTCTTCGACCTGGAACGGCTGTCGGACAAGCAGCCGATCCGCGAGCTGGTGATGATCCCCTCCTCGCTCGCCCGCTTCGTCCGCATCCCCGACGACCCGGCGCGCTACATGGCGCTGGAGGCGGTGATTCGCCGCTTTTCCGCCGATCTCTTCCCCGGATATCGCGTCCGCAACAGTGGCGTGTTCCGCATCATCCGCGACAGCGACATCGAGATTGAGGAAGAGGCGGAGGATCTGGTCCGCTATTTCCGCAGCGCCATCAAGCGCCGCCGTCGCGGCCGCGTGATCCGCATGGAGATAGAGGAACGCATCCCCGAACCAGTCGAGGAGATGTTGCAGGACATGCTCCAGGGCCATGAGGCGAGCGTGGTCGAGGTGGAAGGTTTCATCGGCATCGGCGACCTTTCCGGCATCGTCGATGCCGACCGCCCCGACCTGAAATTCGAACCCTATGTGCCCCGTTTCCCTGAGCGCATCCGCGAATATGGCGGTGACTGTTTCGCCGCGATCCGCGCCAAGGACATCGTCGTCCACCATCCCTATGAGGCGTTCGACGTCGTCATCTCCTTCCTGAAGCAGGCAGCGTCCGACCCCGATGTGGTCGCGATCAAGCAGACGCTCTACCGCGCGGGCAAGCAGTCCGCGATCATCCGCGCGCTGATCGACGCGGCGGAGGCGGGCAAGTCCGTGACCGCCGTGGTCGAGCTGAAGGCCCGTTTCGACGAGGAACAGAATCTGATGTGGGCCGACGCGCTGGAGCGCGCGGGCGTACAGGTCGTCTATGGCTTCATCGACTGGAAGACCCATGCCAAAGTCTCCATGGTCATCCGGCGCGAGGGCGAGCAGTTCCGCAGCTACTGCCATTTCGGCACCGGCAATTATCATCCGATCACCGCGCGCATCTATACGGACCTGAGTTTCTTCACCGCCGATCCGGCCTATAGCCGGGACGCAGCGGCGTTGTTCAATTACATCACCGGCTATGTCGAACCCCAGCATCTGGAGAAGCTGGTCATATCGCCGCGCGACCTGCGCGATACGTTGTGCGCCTGCATCGATGCGGAAATCGACCATGTCCGCGCCGGGCGGCCGGGAACCATCTGGGCCAAGATGAATAGTCTGGTCGACCCGGCGATCATCGAGAAACTCTATGCGGCCAGCAATGCAGGCGTCCAGATCGACCTTATCATCCGTGGCATCTGCTGCCTGCGTCCCGGCGTGCCGGGCATGTCGGAAAATATCCGGGTGAAGTCGGTGGTCGGCCGCTTCCTGGAACATAGCCGCATCACCGTGTTCGGCAACGGCAAGGCGCTGCCCAACAATGGCGCGAAGGTCTATATCAGTTCGGCCGACTGGATGCCGCGCAACTTCGACCGTCGCGTCGAATTTCTGGCGCCGGTGGAAAATGCGACCGTCCATGACCAGATTCTCGACCAGGTGATGGTCGCCAACCTGATCGATAGCGAACAGAGTTGGGAACTGGACCGCGACGGGCAATATCACCGGCTGGAACCGGGCGACAAGCCGTTCAACCTGCACCGCTATTTCATGACCAACCCATCGCTGTCCGGGCGCGGGGCGGCGTTCGACAATGAAGCCGTGCCGATCCTGCGCCTGCGCGGAAGGGTTTGAGCCTGATGAACTCGATGCTGAGCCGTGTCCGCGCCGCAGCCGAAACCATGGCGACATCGCCCGAACCAGCCCATGCGCGCACCGCCATCATCGACATCGGCTCCAACAGCGTGCGCCTGGTCGTCTATGACGGGCCGCGCCGCATCCCCTTCATCCTCTTCAATGAAAAAGTGATGGCGGGCCTGGGCGCCTCACTGGCGAAGACAGGCGCGATGGAACCGGACGCCATGGATCGCGGCCTGCGCGCGGTGGGTCGCTTCGCCCATCTCTGCCAGGCGATGAAGGTGACGGACATACGCTGCGTCGCCACCGCCGCCGTGCGCGACGCCACCAATGGCGCCGAATTCATCGCCCGCGCCAGGGATATGGGCCTCACCGTCGAACTGCTGTCCGGCGCGCAGGAGGCGATCGGCGCGGCGATGGGCGTGCTGTCCGGCATCCCGGATGCGGACGGCATCGTCGGCGATCTGGGCGGCGGCAGCCTGGAACTGGCGCGGGTGCGGGGCGGCGCGATCGAACAGACCATCTCGCTGCCGCTTGGCGTGCTGCGCCTGCCGCAGATCCGCGTCAAGGGACCGCGTGCGCTGGAGCGGACCGTCGCCAAGATGCTCGACAAGGCTGGCTGGCGGCCCGAACCGGACCTACCCTTCTACCTGGTCGGGGGATCGTGGCGCGCCCTCGCCCGGTTCGACATGCAGCTTACCCATTTCCCGCTGCCCGTCATCCATCAATATGAGATGAGCGCCGCTCGCGCCGAGCAACTGACCCGCATCGTGTCCCATGTCGACAAGGCGCGCCTGAAGCAGATCCCGGCCATGACCGGATCGCGCGTGCCGACCCTGCCCGATGCGGCGGCTTTGCTGTCGGTGGTGGTGCGTCAGCTCAAATCCGCGCGCATGATCGTTTCGGCCTATGGCCTGCGCGAAGGGCTGCTCTACGAAGCGCTGCCCGACGACATTCGCGCCCATGATCCGCTGCTCGTCGCCGCCGAGGCGGAGGGGGAGGCGCAGGCGCGCTTTCGCGGCCATGGCGACCGTATCGACCGCTGGATCGCGCCGCTCTTCCCCGACGATGACGCCGCCGCGCGCCGCATCCGCCGCGCCGCCTGCCTGCTCGCCGACGTCAGTTGGCGCGCCAATCCCGATTTCCGCGCCGAACGCGGCGTGGAGATCGCGCTGCACAGCAACTGGGTCGGCATCACCGCGATCGAACGGGCGATGCTGGGACAGGCGCTGTACAGTCATTTCGGCGGCGGCCTGTCCGCCCCGCCGGACCTCGACAATATCGCCGGGCCCGAAGCCCTGCGCCGCGCCGCGCTTTGGGGGCTGGCGATCCGCCTGGCTCAGCGGCTTTCAGGCGGCGTCGAAGGCCCGCTCGCCATTTCCTACCTGGAACGCCATGGCGATCGCATCGACCTCCATCTGCGCGACGAGGACGCCGACCTCTACGGCGAAGCAGTGGAACGCCGCCTGCGCCACCTCGCCCAGGCGATGGGCGTGAAATATGCGATATTGGGCGGACAAGGCAGGGACGTCGCCAGTTAGAGCGTGCTGCCTTAAATCGGGATCACCTTACCTCCGTTCGCCCTGAGCTTGTCGAAGGGCCATTCTTTCTTGAAGAGAAGGGCGGGGCTTCGACAAGCTCAGCCCGAACGGTTCTTATTTAAAGCTCGATGTTCTAGGTAAACGGGATGCTTGGGGTGGTTATCCGATCTCTGATCCCCCAATCGTCATCCCCGCACGGACCATGCGTCGCGTCGCTGGCGCGTAAGTGTCGCGTCCCTGTTGCTTCGGCGTCGCTTTCCTGGCGCGATTCCCGCAAATCGGGACAAAAATAGCCCCACGACACTGTGAACTTCGACTGTCGCGTCCCGACAGGATAATCAGCCCCTTTCTTTCGTCCCCTTCGATCCCCATAGAGATCAGCGATGACCGACATTCCCGCACCCGCGCCAGAGTCCGCGATCGAGATCCGCAACCTCACCAAGGTCTATAAGGGTGGCAAGCGCGCGCTCGACGGAATCAATCTCTCCATTCCGCGCGGGCAGATCTACGGCCTGCTGGGACCGAACGGCGCGGGCAAGTCGACCACGATCAACATCCTGGCCGGCATGGTGAACAAGACCGAGGGCGACGTGCGCATCTGGGGCTTCGATATCGACGCCAACCCGCGCAACGCGAAGAACAGCATCGGCATCGTGCCGCAGGAAATCGTGTTCGACCCCTTCTTCACCCCGTTCGAGACGCTCGACAATCAGGCCGGCTTCTACGGCGTGCCCAAGGATAAGCGCCGGTCGATGGAATTGCTGCGCGCGGTCCATCTGGAGGACAAGGCGCACGCCTATGCCCGCACCCTGTCGGGCGGCATGAAGCGCCGCCTGCTGGTGGCCAAGGCGATGGTCCACAGCCCGCCGATCCTGGTGCTGGACGAGCCGACCGCGGGCGTCGACGTGCAACTGCGCCAGCAGCTCTGGGCCTATGTGCGCGAACTCAATGCGCAGGGCGTGACGATCGTGCTGACCACGCACTATCTGGAGGAAGCCGAGCAACTGTGCGACCGCATCGGCATCATCAACCATGGCAAGGTCATCACCGACAAGCCGACCCGCGAACTGCTGGCGATGGCGCAGGAAAAGGTGGTGCAGGTGACGGTCGACCGCGACGTGACCGTAACGCCAGATGCCCCCTGCTTCGAAAAGATCGAGCTGTCGGGCGATCGTACGCTGACCATCACCTATATGAAGGACCGCGCCAATGCCGGCCAGGTGCTGAGCGCGGTGCAGGCCAGCGGCCTGTCGATCGTCGACGTGGTGACGCGCGACCCGGACCTTGAGGATGTGTTCCTGAATCTGACGGCGGCTGCTTAAAGCATTCGTTATTTCCCCGTTCGCCCTGAGCTTGTCGAAGGGCTGTACTTTTTTGAAGAAAAGGACTGGGCTTCGACAGGCTCAGCCCGAACGGAAATAGAAAAGCGCTAGGACGAAGATGCCCACCACCACCCATGACGTTGTCATCATCGGTTCCGGCGCGGCCGGGCTGACAGCCGCCATCAACCTCGCGCAGGACCGCAAGGTGCTGGTGCTGGCCAAGGGCGCGCTCGATGGCGGATCGACCAACTGGGCGCAGGGCGGCATTGCCGCCGTACTCGACGCAGGTGACAGTTTCGAGGCGCATATCCACGACACGATGGTCGCGGGCGCGGGCCTCAATGACCGCGCGACCGTCGAGTTCGTCGTGTCCGAAGCCCCCGCCGCGATCGACCGGCTGGCGGCGCTGGGCGTCCCCTTCAACGGCGGGGAGGAATTTGGCGAACGCTGGCACCTGACTCGCGAGGGCGGGCACAGCCACCGCCGCATCGTCCATGTCGACGACGCCACCGGCCATGCGGTGCAGGTCGCCTTGCTCAAGGCCGCACGCGCCAATCCGAACATCATACTGATGGAGGATATGGTCGCGATCGACCTCATCACCTCCCGCCATGGCGAGCGCTATTCGGGCGACGGTCATGTCTGGGGCGTCTATGCCTTCAACAAGAAGACGAAGCGGGTCGATGCGCTGCTGGGCCGCGCGACGATCCTCTGCACGGGCGGCGCGGGGCGCACCTATCTCTTCTCCACCGCGCCGCGCGGCGCGACCGGCGACGGCATCGCCATGGCCTGGCGCGCGGGCTGCCGCGTGTCGAACATGGAGATGAACCAGTTCCACCCGACCTGCCTCTATAATCTGGAGGTCAAGAATTTCCTGATTACCGAAGCCGTGCGCGGCGAAGGCGGTCATCTGAAACTCCCCCCCGGCGTGCCGGGCGGCGGCGAGCGCTTCATGCCGCGCTTCGACCCGCGTGAGGAACTGGCGCCGCGCGACGTGGTGGCCCGCGCCATCGACCATGAGATCAAGCGGCTGGGCCTCGACTATGTCCATCTGGATATCAGTCACAAAGACCCCGACTTTGTGAAGCATCACTTCCCGACCATCTACGCCCGGCTGCTGGACCTGGACATCGACATCACCAAGGAACCGATCCCGGTCGTCCCGGCCCAGCATTATACCTGCGGCGGCGTCGTCATCGACCTGGACGGCCGCACCGACCTGCCCGGCCTCTATGCGGCGGGCGAAGTGAGCGAAAGCGGGCTGCACGGCGCCAATCGCCTGGCGTCCAACTCACTGCTGGAATGTTTCGTCTTCGGCGAAGCGGCGGCCAGGCATATCCGCGCCCATTGGGACGAGCTTCCCGCCCCGCCGCCGATCCAGCCATGGGACGAAAGCCGCGTCACCAATTCGGACGAGGAAGTCATCGTCCAGCATAACTGGAAGGAAATTCGCCGCTTCATGTGGGATTATGTGGGCATCGTCCGCACCACCAAGCGGCTGGAGCGCGCGCAGCATCGCATCGACCTGCTGTCCAGGGAAGTGGACGAATATTACGGCAATTTCCGCGTGACGTCCGACCTCATCGAACTGCGCAACCTGCTGGAAGTCGCGCGGCTGGTGGTGCGCTCGGCGCTCCACCGCAAGGAAAGCCGTGGGCTGCACTATACGCTGGATTATCCCGAAACGCTGCCGAACGCGGTCGATACGGTGCTGACGCCGTGAATGCCCTCACCGCTCCGTTCGCTTCTCGACTACGCTCGAAGCGAACGGAAATTGGTCCGCCCCACAGCTTGACGCATGTCAGACTGTCAGAAAATCCTTGAGCGCCGCGTTGAAGCGGGCAGGCTGGTCGCCCATCACCATATGGCCACTGGGGCCGATCGCCTTGAGCAGCGCGTCCTTCTTGGGGGCATAGGCGGCCCGGAAGCGACTGGTGATGGCGGCGGCCTGTTCCGCGTCCGATCCCACCGCGTAGACGACCTCCAGCGGCGCGGCGATGCGGGGCAGTTGCGGGCCAAGATCGACATTGGCCAGGTCGCGCAGCGCGTTGGCGATGACGTCGGGATCGCTGCCCTGCGCGCCGGGCGCCTGGGCGACCATCTGCGCCAGATAGCGACGCCCCGCCGCCGTGCCGGTGAAATAGCCGCTCAGTTGATCGGCGAGGAAACCCAGACCGTTCGCCGTGCCGCCGACCATCGCCGCGCCGGCGGGGAGCATGTCGACCACCATGACGCGACCGGCAAGCCCCTTCAAACCCAGCAGCATCGACAGCGTGCCGCCCATCGAGTGACCGACGATCGCGGGACGTTTCAGACCGGCGGCCGCCACATAGCGGGCAATCTCATCGGCTATCGGCTGGAGCAACGCGCCGCTGGCATTGGCATCCGGCGCAAGGCCGGCAAAGCCGCGCACATGGACCAGATGGAAACGATAGCCCGGCAATGCGCCCAGCACGCCGTTCCAGATACCCGGACCACTGGCGAGGCCGGGGATCAGCAGCACGTCGCCCCCTGCCCCGCGCACGGTCATGGCGATACGGCGCGACGCGAAGGGGGCCGCCCATGCGGGGGCGGCGGCCGACATCGCTCCGGCCGCCAACGCTCCCAGCACCAACCGCCGCCTGTCCAGTTCCATTGTCATGGTGCCGCTATTGCCCGTCCGCCGCTGAACCGCAACTGAGCGACCGCTGCCCACGATCAAGGGGTTGCACCGTTCAGCCTCCTTACATCGCATTTGTAGAATCGTTCATCGCATGAGTCTTGCCGGACACACGGGGGACCACCCCTAATGGAACCATAAAGTGCGGGGACGCGAATGATATCGAACGAAAACCGGGGCGGGTCCGCGCGCCTCGTCCTGTTGATGGCGGCTTTGTCTGCCTGCGTGAGCGCACCCGAACCGCCGCCTGCCCAGGCCGCATCGGTCCCGCCACGCAGGGCGCAACCGACCACAAACAACTGGCCGATCAGGCCGGTCGCCAATCCGCCGCAACCCTATCGCGACGTCGATCAAAACGAAGCGCCTCCCCCGGCGCTGGTGCATGTGGTGCGCAACCTGGGGCAGAGCTTCAACGGCAGGGTCGGGATCGCCGTCCGCCGCATCGGCGCGGACTGGACCGTCGCCTGGAACGGCAACCTCCTCTTCCCGCAGCAGAGCGTGTCGAAGCTGTGGGTGTCGATGACCTTCCTCGACGCGGTCGACAGGGGCAAGCTGCGCCTGGCCGATACCGCCACCATCACCCGTAGCGACCTGACCCTGTTCCATCAGCCGTCTGCGGCCATGCTGCAAAATGGAAGCTGGACCACCAGCTATTCGGACCTGATGCGCCGGGCGATGACGCAGAGCGACAATACCGCCAACGACACGCTGCTGCGCGCGGTCGGCGGGCCGGACGCGGTGCGCGGCTATCTGGCGCGGCGGATGATAAAGGATATCCGTTTCGGGCCGGGCGAGCGGCTGCTGCAATCGGCGACCGCAGGTCTCGACTGGCGGCAGGATTATTCGATCGGCCGCAATTTCTACGCCGCCCGCGCCAGGCTGCCCATGTCGGTGCGCGTGAAGGCGCTCGACAATTATCTCGCCAGCCCGCCGGACGGCGCAGCGCCTTCCTCCATTGTCCAGGCGCTGGCCAAGTTGAAGCAGGGCGACATGCTCTCCTCCCCCTCTTCCCGGCTGCTGATGTCGATCATGTCGGAAGCGAAGACCGGGCCGCAACGGATCAAGGGCGGCGTGCCGCCGGGCTGGTCCTATCTGCACAAGACCGGCACGGGGCAGGAGCTGCCGCCGCGCTCGACCGGCTTTAACGACATCGGCATCATGACCGCGCCGGACGGCACCAGCTATGCGGTGGCGGTGATGATCGGATCGACCACCGTGCCGATCCCGGAACGCTGGGCGCTGATGCAGGCGGTGGCCAAGGCGGTGGCGGCCAATCACGAGACGCGCTGAAGCCGCGCTCAGAAACGGCGGGCGATACCCAGATAGACTTCGCTGTCCGGGCTGTCCTCATTCAGTCCGATATTGAGGCCAATGTCGAACTGGATGGCGTCCGACGGTTGCCAGGCGAGCGACAGGCCACCCAGCGCCTGCGTGCTGTGACCGTCGGGATCGTCATCGCGCATCAGAGACGTCTCGACCGTCGCTGACAATGTCTCCCCCAATGCCATGCCCAGCCCGATGACGCTGCCAAAAGCGAGATGACGGCCGTCGCCATCTTCATCGATCGCCACGTCGGCCTCCGGCGTCAGGCCGAGTGACAGGCCCGCGCCCAGATCGAAGCTGATCGGCACCAGCAGCCCCGCGCCCCAATCCCCCGCCCCGATCGCCGCGCCACCCACCGGTGCGGTCGCATAGGGCATGACGGCGATCGAAAAGCCGGAACCGTCGGGGCTTCGCAGATTCTGCAACAGTGCGACACGCACGTCGCCGACGCCGTCGCTCCGGTCTATCAGGCCGCTGATCCGGTCGCGCGAGCGGACATGGCCATAAGCGGTCCAACCCAACTGCGCCTCCAGACTGTCGGTCAGGCCGACGCGCATCAGCAGCTCACCGGCTTCCATCGTGTCGGTGCGGCTCTGCGCATCGCTTTCGCGCGTCCAGTCGCCCAACCCCAATTCCATGACGATGCGCCCCGGCTCCACCGTGCAGGGCGGGGTGCCAAGGCCCGGCCGATCCGCGCACAATGCGCGCTCCTCCTGCGCATGAGCCGATGCCGGAGCGAGAAACAGTCCCGCCAGAACCATCGCAATGCGCGCCTTCATAAGGCCCCCTAGTGGATTGATTTTGACATTTGCATTCCCTGGCGGTTGGGATGGGTCTGCAAATGTCAAAATCGTAAAATCCACTAGAAACAAATATTTCTAGTGGTCCGAGGAGATTCTGACATTCGAGAACCACCTAGCCTCAAGCGGTGTCCAATGTCAGAATCGGACCACTAGCTTTCCGCTTGTGCCTGCACCCGTACAAGAAACCGGACGGAAGCAATAGTGCGTGCCTGAGGGAATAAACAGCGGTCCGCGTGCGTATGCCGGGGATGAACGCACCTTCTCGCTTCTCCAACGATCGCAATGTCATCGCTTTCCGTCCCGGCCTTCCCGGCCGGAAGCCAATCCGCGTCGCACTCTTTTCGGGCAATTATAACTGTGTGCGCGATGGCGCGAACCGGGCGCTCAATCGGCTGGTCGGCCATCTTCTGTACAAGGCCGGCATGGATGTGCGCATCTATTCGCCGACCGCACCCAGGCCCGCGTTTCAATCGGTGGGAGAGGTGCGATCGGTTCCTTCGCTCGCCATTCCGGGCCGCCCCGAATATCGCGTCGCCATCGGCCTGACATCCGGAGTAAGGCGCGACCTCGACGACTTCGCGCCCGATATCGTGCATCTGTCCTGCCCCGATCGGCTGGGGCGGCAGGCGCAGAAATATGCCCGCGCCCACAACATCCCGGTGGTGGCGAGCCTGCACACACGGTTCGAGACCTATCTCGATTATTATCGCCTTTCCTTCCTGCGCGGGACGATCGAGCGCTATCTCGACCGTTTCTATGGCGACGCCGACCTGATCCTCGCCCCCACCGCGCCGATCCGGGACGAGATGGCGGTGGTGCATGGCGCGGATCGCCTGGCCGTATGGGGCCGGGGTATCGATCCGCGCGATTTTGCGCCGACCCTGCGCGATCCCGCCTTCCGCGCCGCTCATGGCTATGAGGAAGGCGATATCGTGCCGCTCTTCTTCGGGCGGCTGGTGCTGGAAAAGGGGTTGGGCGTCTTCACCGACGCGATCGCCGCGATCCGGGCGCAGGGCCATCATGTCCGGCCGCTGATCGTCGGCGAAGGACCGGCCCGGTCCTGGCTGGCGCAGCGCTTGCCCAACGCCACCTTCACCGGCCATATGAGCGGCGCCGACCTGGGCCGCGCCGTAGCGAGCGCCGACCTGCTCATCAACCCCAGCGTCACCGAAGCGTTCGGCAACGTCAATCTGGAGGCGATGGCGTCGGGCCTGGCGGTTCTGTCGGCCGATGTACCAAGCGCCACCGCGCTGATCGACCATGGCCACACCGGCCTGTTGCTGCAGCCCACCGACTCGCACGCCTATGCGGAAGCGGCGATCGGGCTGATGAACGATCGGCGCCGGCTGACCGCACTGCGCCAGGCGGCGGCGGACGCGGCGGCCAGGCATCGTTGGGAGGATGTGCTGGATAGCGTGGCGCAGGCCTATGCCCGCCTGCTGCCGCACAAGGGCTCACCAGCCGCGCTCCCGGCTTGCGCGCCGCGGGCCGGCACGGGATAAGCAGGCGATGGACGATCAGCACGACATGGAGGCGGATCTGCGGGCAATGCGACGCTACGCCCGCGCGCTCGCGCGTGACGACCAGGATGCCGATGATGTCGTGCAGGATGCGCTGCTGCGCGCGATCGAGCGCAAGGCCACTTACCAGCCCGAACGCAGCCGCACCCGATGGCTGCTGGCGATCGTCCATAATGTCTTCGTGTCGGGCAAGCGGCGGCAGGTGGCCGAGGCGCGGCGCAACGACCGTTTCGCCGAAACCCTCCAGGCGAGCATCGACCCGCAACAGGAGGAGCATGTCCGGCTGAAGGAGATTGCGCGGGGCTTTGCCGCCCTGCCCGACGCCCAGCGCGCGGTACTGCATCTGACGGCGGTCGAGGGCATGAGCTATCAGGAAGCGGCCGACGTGCTGGGCGTGCCGATCGGCACGGTCATGTCGCGGCTGTCGCGCGCACGCGGGGCGCTGCGTGAAGGACAGACGGGAACGGCCGGGAAGCATCTTCGGCTGGTGGGAGGACGGGATGAACAATGATGTCAGCGCGTTGGAGATCGACGCCTATGTCGATAACCAGCTCGACCTTTCCCGCCGCTTCGTGGTGGAAACGCATCTGTCGCGCCATCCCGACCAGGCCGCACAGGTGATGGCGGACCTGTCTACCCGCAGCGCGCTGCAGTTGATCGTGCCCCAGCCCGGCGGCGCATCCGATAGGATGACCGAAACGGCCGCGCGGTTGCGGGCAGCGGCGCCCCGGCCATTGTGGCGCCGGTCGCTGCCGGTCGTTGGCACGCTGGCTGCGGCGGCCAGCCTGGCGCTGGTCTTCCTGCGTCCCTCAGGCCCGCCTGACTATATCGACTATGCGGTCAATTCACACCGGATCGCGATGATGCGCGCGGCAATGGTGTCGCAGGTGGAAACGCCCCATTATAACGCGCGCGAAATCGCGTCCAACACCCGGATCGCCATGCCGCATCTGCCCAAGGACTGGCGCGTGACCGACGTTCAGCTTTTCCCCACCGAGCGTGGACCGGCGCTGGTGGTGGCGGTCAGGACCAATGCGGGGGAAGATTTCTCGCTGTTTGCCCTGCGCGAGCGCAGCCGAGCGCCGGAGCGGCCCGACGCGGTGCGGGAAGGGGCTGAATCCGTCGCCTATTGGCGGCGCGGCGACATATCCTATGCACTGACCGGCAGCATCGAGCCGCAGCTGATCGACGCGACGGCGGAGGCATTGACGCGCGACTGGTCCTGAAGGCTGGAGGGGATAGCCGTTAGTCGCTATCCCATCGCCCATGACCCAGAATCACCTCTACCTTGTCGACGGCTCCGGCTATATTTTCCGCGCCTATCACCAGCTTCCCCCGCTGACCAACCAGCATGGCCAGCCGGTGGGCGCCGTCTATGGCTATACCACGATGCTGTGGAAACTGGCCGAGGAACTGGGCAAGGCGGAAGGGCCGACGCATCTGGCCGTGGTGCTGGACAAGGGCAGCCACACCTTCCGCAACGATATGTACGACCAGTATAAGGCGAACCGCCCGCCCGCGCCCGAGGATCTGGTCCCGCAATTCCCGATGATCCGCGACGCGACCCGCGCCTTCTCCCTCCCCTGTATCGAGGAGGCCGGGTTCGAGGCGGACGACATCATCGCCACTTACACCAGGGCGGCGGTCGCGGCGGGCTGGCATGTCACCATCGTCAGTTCCGACAAGGATCTGATGCAGCTCATCCAGCCCGGCGTCGACATGTACGACACGATGAAGAATGAGCGGCGCGGCGCTGATTATGTCGTGGGCAAGTTCGGGGTGTTGCCCGAACAGTTGGGCGACGTGCTGGCGCTGATGGGCGACAGCGTCGACAATGTGCCGGGCGTGCCGGGCATCGGGCCGAAGACCGCCGCCAAGCTCATCACCGAATATGGCGATCTGGAAAGCGTGCTCACCGCCGCCCCTTCGATGAAGAAGTCGAAGATGCAGGAAAACCTCATCGCCCATGCCGACATGGCGCGCCTGTCGCGGCGGCTGGTGGCGCTGCACGACGCGATGGACCTGCCCGAACCGCTGGACGACCTGACTCTCAAGGGCATTCCCAAGGAGCCGTTACAGGCTTTCCTGTCGCATCATGGTTTCAAGACGCTGCTCAACCGTTTGGGCGCACCGGCGGCGGCGGTCGCGGTGGCGGCCGCTTCGACGGCGACGACCGCCAGCCCCTCCTCCCCCGTGCCGACGGAAGAACCGGCGATCGACCGCAGCCTCTATGAAACCGTCGTGACCGAAGAGGCGCTGGACCGCTGGATCGCGGCCGCCCACGCCGAAGGTCTGGTGGCGGTCGATACCGAGACGGACATGCTCGATTGCGTGTCCTGCGCGCTGGTCGGCGTCAGCCTGGCGGTCGGGCCGAACGCCGCCTGCTACATCCCCGTCGGCCATGGCGGCACCGACATGTTCGCCGAGCGGCCGGAACAACTCGACAAGGCGCTGGTGCTGGCCAGGCTCAAGCCGCTGCTGGAGGACGACTCCGTCCTCAAGATCGGGCAGAATCTCAAATATGATCTGACCGTATTGCGTCGCCACGGTATCGAAATCGCCCCCTTTGACGACACCATCGTCATGTCCTTCGATCTGGACGCCGGGCAATCGCTCGCCGGCCATGGCATGGACGAAGCCGCGCGGGTGCATCTCAACCATATATGCATCAGCTTCAAGGAGGTGGTCGGCACCGGCAAGAGCCAGATCAGCTTCGCCGAAGTGCCGCTGGACCGCGCCACCGAATATGCCGCCGAGGATGCGGACGTGACGCTGCGCCTGTGGAAGCAGTTCAAGACGCGCGTCGCGAATGAGGGCGCGAACCGCGTCTATGAACTGGTCGACCGGCCGCTGGTCGGCGTGATCGCGCGGATGGAGCTTGCGGGGATCAAGGTCGATCGCGAGGCGCTGTCCCGCCTGTCGGCCGAATTCACCGCCGGCATCGCCGCGCTGGAGACGGAAATCCACGAACTGGCCGGCCAGCCCTTCGCCATCGGCTCCACCCAGCAACTGGGCGCCATCCTGTTCGACAAGATGGGCTATAAGGGGGGCAAGAAGGGCAAGTCGGGCGCCTATTCCACCGACGTCACCATATTGGAACAGCTCAAGGCGCAGGGCGCGCCGATCGCGGCCAAGATATTGGACTGGCGACAGCTATCCAAGCTCAAGTCCACCTATACCGACGCGCTGCAGGCGCAGATCAACAAGGATACGGGCCGCGTCCACACCAGCTATTCGCTGACCGGGGCGCAGACGGGGCGGCTGTCGTCCACCGATCCCAACCTTCAGAACATCCCGATCCGGACCGAAGTAGGACGGCAGATCCGCCATGCCTTCGTCGCCGAACCGGGCAATGTCATCCTGGCGGCGGACTATAGCCAGATCGAGCTGCGGCTGGCGGCGCATATGGCCGATGTGCCCGCGCTAAAGCAGGCGTTCGAACAGGGCGAAGACATCCACAACCGCACTGCGCAGGAATTGTTCGGTGAGGTCAATCGCGACACGCGCGGCCGGGCCAAGACGATCAACTTCGCCATCCTCTACGGCATTTCGCGCTGGGGCCTCGCCGGCCGGCTGGAGATCAGCGCGGACGAGGCGCAAGACATGATCTCCCGCTATTATGAACGCTTCCCCGGCATCAGCATCTACATCAACGAGACGATCGAGAAGGCGCGCGAGCGCGGCTATACGGAAACCCTGTTCGGGCGGAAGACCTGGTTCCCGCGCATCAAGGCGCCGGTCCAGCATGAACGCCAGGGCGCAGAGCGCGCCGCGATCAACGCCCCGATCCAGGGCACCAGCGCCGACATCATCAAGCGCGCGATGGCCCGCATGGGACCGGCGCTGGAGGCGGCGGGGCTACCGGCCGTGAAGATGCTGCTGCAAGTGCATGACGAACTGGTGTTCGAACTGCCACAGGGCGATGTCGAGGCAGCGAGCGCAGTCATCCGGCAGGTGATGGAGACGGCCGCCGAGCCGATCGTGAAGCTCTCCGTACCGCTGGGCGTGGAAATCGGCACGGGGCCGAGCTGGGGCGCGGCGCATTAAAGCCCAACTTCCAGTTGCTCCCCAACCTCGTCATTCCAGCGAACGTCCATCATGACGAACCGGGCTTTTGGCGTGCTCTATATCGGAGTGACGGCGAGCCTGCCGCATCGCGCCATGCAGCATCGCGACGGCACAGGCTCCGATTTCTGCCGACGCTATCGGCTCGATCGGCTCGTTTACGCGGAGCGGCATGAGACGATCATGGACGCAATTGCTCGCGAAAAAGCGATGAAGGCGTGGAAACGTGCGTGGAAGGTCGAACTGATCGAAACGATCAATCCGACTTGGCGGGATTTGTTCGAGGAACTGCATCTGGAATGAAGAAAAGGGAGATGCCAGCTTTCGCAGGACCACCATTGTTGTAACTCGTTAGAGCGGTTTCCACTCATTCAGGCTCATATCCGCACGATTTGAAGTAATTGGCGCATTCGTCGGGCTGGAAGATATCGACGAGCTTTCCGATCAGGCCCCAAAGTCCGCTAACGGTTCGCTCGCCTGCTTTGCGCAGCATTGCCTTGAGCCGGGAGAACGCCTTCTCGATTGGGTTGAAGTCCGGGCTGTAGGGTGGAAGGAAGCGCAGGGCTGCACCTGCGGCCTCGATGAGCACCTGGACCGACGTGCGCTTGTGGCTCGACAGATTGTCCATGATTACGATGTCGCCCGGTCGCAGTTCCGGCACGAGCACTTGAGCTACGTACGCTTCGAACCAGTCGCCGTTGATCGGGCCGTCGAGCACCATCGGCGCAATCATGCCGGTCATGCGCAGGCCGGCCACCAGCGTGGTCGTCTTGCGATGGCCGTGCGGGAAGCCCATCCGCAGACGCTCGCCTTTGGCGCAGCGGCCATGGCTGCGGGTCATGTTGGTCGCCGTCCAGGTCTCGTCGATGAAGACCAGGCGCTCTGGTTCCAGATCGAGCTGACCGTCGAACCAGTGGCGACGCTGCTTCAGGACGTCGGGACGGTCTTGCTCGATCGCGTGCCCGGTCTTTTTTTCCGCGTGATGCCGTGGCGCACGAAAAAGCGATGCAGCGTGCCGATCCCGACCGGGGCGCCCCGCTCGATCAACCGAGCCTGAACTTCGACAAGGGTCATGTCGCCCTGTTCGGCAAGTAGTTCACGGATGAAGCCGCCATGCGCCTCGATCCTGCTCGAATGCCGGTCTCCGCCACGTGGCTTGGCGACAGCCTCACCATGTTCCAGCGCGCGTTGCCGCCAGCGGATCGCGCTCGATGCGCTGACACCAAACCGGTCAGCCGCACCCCGACAACTCAAACCCCCATCAATCGCAGCAATGACCCTGTCCCGCAGGTCCTGTGAAAGCGTTCGTGCCATCCATGCTGGCCTCCTGCCACCAGCAGACAGCGTGAATCACATCAGCGCAGCAAAGGGAACCCCTGCCGATTCAGTTCGTGCGGAAACCGCTCTAGAAATTGCAATCTGATCTGACGCAGCGTTAGTGGAGAAAGTCACTCCAGAGATTTATCGCGTTGTTTCTATATGTTAAATCTCTTGATCTTAGATTTCAAGCCACGGTTATTCCCACATTGTTTGCGGGATATAGTGGTATTTTTCAGAATGGAACGAGACGGCATCGATCCTGCGTCGGCCAGTTTTGCAGCTGAACGATTGCTCTTTCATTCTTCCAGATTGCAATCGAACCATTTTTATCGGCACGATCGCAGCCGGTTGCCCGTTGATGCAGTCCGCTCCCGGTTACTGCGTGTGACGCATTCCACCCGTAACATCAATGCCTTGACGCGACGACGGCGACACTTGCATCGCAGGCAGCGCTGCCTATCTCCCCAAATTATGATGCATAAGCAATAGGCTGGTTCCAAAAAAGGGGAACCCATTTGTCTTGCTAACGTCCCTCGCTCGCGCTTGCCTCATTGTGATCCGGCATAAGCAAGAGCCAACCCCGAACGTCTGACTCATTGAGACCTATGACTTCACCAACCAGGGGAGGCAATAAATCATCGATAAGAACTCTAGCTTGTCCAAATATTATTCCTTTTTCAGGCCATGCCTCCACAACATTCACGGAAACAAAGTGATTTCCACTTGCGAATTTCGTCAGATATTCACATCTGGCGCCTTTGCTAATGTTCAAGGCCTGATTTGTATTAAGTTGCAAGACACAATTCATGGCATCATCTCTTAAAAGGAACATATCCAATTACAGTTGCAGGAGAAATTTTGTAAAGATCGGAATTTGGTACGGTTATCGCGTAAACGTTTGCCATGCCGTATCGCGATAAATCGGCAACATTTACCGTAGAATAGTTCATGCCGGCCGGCAATGTAGAAGCCACGATGTGAACGGGAGTGCCAACCCAACCCTGCCTGATATATTCTTTCCCGAATGCGAAAGCGTACTCTGGCCTTGGCCAAAAATATTTTACTTCCAAACCTCCCGGCGACGGTACAAACCGCATGCCGTTTCCAGCCATTGCAGCAAGTTCAGTGTCATCAATAGCACGATAAACTGGTGTTGGGTGTGCCGTGACCGTTATCAGATTGAGGTCGGAAAGCCGGGCATCTGCTCCGAGAGATGACAGCGGCTGCGATGGCCTTTGCCCATTCACGACGAGATCGCCTGGCTGCGCCGTTGAACCTCCAGGCGTATTACCGGTTCCCCCAGCACCGCCGCCACCTATGCCAGCATTGCCACCGCCAACTCCTCCGGCGCCGAGCATTCCATCCACATTGAAGTTGTTCGATCCTAGATTTCCGAGGCCGCCAGTTCCGCCTGAACAACTATGCCATCTGCAATCGTAGATCATATATAGTCCGGTTGGATCTGCTCCATTCACCGGATCGGATTTGGCGTAGTTATACCAGTTGATCCCATCGCCATATCCGATGGGATCGGTCTGCATGAACCGTCCGAGGGTGGGCGAGTACATGCGGGCCTTATAGTCATAGAGGCCCAGTTCAGCGAGCCATTTCTGGCCTGTGTATTGGAAGCGGCCAAGGTTTCCGTTCTTGGGGATGCCATATTCATCATAGGTGTTGATGGCGATAGCGCCGCCGCTGTCATTGGTGACGGCGATGATAGAGCCGCGCTCGTCGGCATGCAGCCAGCGCCGATCCCCCGTACCCGAACCTTCATACCAGATCAGGGGTTCGTCACTGTTGGGGCCATAGACATAGCGACGGAGCACAGCGCCTGACGGGTTGGCGATCTCCGCAGCAAGATTGGCGCCATCATACATCATCCGCGTCGAGACGGTCGTGTCATATTCCGACAGGCGGCCTAGCGCATCATAATAGAGGCTTACCCCGTTGCTCGCGGTCTTGAGCATGTTGTCGACGGTATAGCCGAAGCTCGTCGTGCCGTCGCCCGTCAGGTTTCCGCGTGTGTCATAGCTGAAGCTCGCTGCTCCCGCGCTTGTATATTGATTGAGACCATTCACCGTATAGGCGCGGTTGATGTTATAGACCCCGTTCCAGGCATAGGTGTCGTTGGATGCGGTTCGACTGCTGATCTGGTTTGCCGGATTATAGCCGAAGGTCAGGGTCTGATCCTGCCCGGTGCCCGCCAGGTCCTGCACCAGTTGCGACTGGCGTGAGGCAGGATCATAGCTGTAACTGGTCGTCGTCCCGTTGGCGCGGGACAGGCTGGTCCGCCGGCCCAGATCGTCATAGCCGAAGGTCACCAGTACATTGTTCCCGCTGTCGAGGATCGCGCTCATCTCGCCGGTTACAAGATAGCTATAGTTCACATAGAAGCCGTCCTGCCACGTCGCCCGCGTGCGGTGACCAGCGCCATCATATTGATAGCTCATCGCCCCGAAGGGTTGCCCTTCGCTCAGCACCCGCCCCAAGGCGTCGTAGGCAAATGTTTGCGTGACGCCGTCGGCCGGACGGCTGACGGTGTTCACGTCACCCCAGAGGTCATAGGCGATATTGGTGTCATATTCGCCGGCAGGCCGATCGATCGACGTCATACGATCGAGCGCGTCGTAGCCATAGTTGATGATCTGCCCATCGCGCAGGCGGCGCGAGGTTACATTGCCGTTAGCGTCGTATCCCAGTTGCTCATAACTGCCCCCCGGATAGGTCGTGGAGGAAAGGCGATCGAAGCCATCATAGCCATAGGTCGTGACATTGCCATTGGCGTCGGTCACGCTCTGCTGTTGGCCGTTGTTGGTATAGGCGACCGTCACATCGTCCGACTGCTCGGCCAAACCATAGCCATTGGTCGTCTTGAGCAGACGATTGGCATTGTCATAGCTATATTTTACGACGCGATCCGGGCCTTTGGGTCCATTGGTTTGCAGCGGCGCGCAACTCGTGGCCTGTGGTCCCCATTGTGCTGGATCCATATATCTGATCGAACAGGATAGGCGGCTCGCGCCATCATACACATAGTCGGCCACAGCATAATCAACGCCATTCGACCAGATGGTCTGCCGATAGATGCGGTCGACCGCGTCATAGACTTTGGTAAGGCGATAACTTTCCGCGAAATTATTCCATGCGGTATCGCTTGCGTCCGTGACGGTACCGGTTTGCACAAGCGTCAGACGACCTTTCGCATCATAGCTGTTCCGCACCGCACGGCGCTTGAGCGCACCCCCGCCATCGGGATCAGCGGACACGATACCGATCCGTTCACGATTGGCATCATAACGATAGGTGACGATGTCGTCGCTGCCTGCCAGCGGGCCATCCACGCTGATGACGTTGCCGACATCGTCATAGGCGTTGGTAATGGATGATATGACCGATCCATCCCCGGCCTGCACAGTGATCGTCGTGGGCAAGCCATTGGCGTTATAGGCTATGCTGGCCTTGCGCTCATTGGCTGTGCCAGTGCAAGAAGCGGCAGTCCCGCAGATCGAACTGCCTGTTACCATCTGCACGCCATTGACGGCGGTATAGCTATAGGTCGTGGTTGGGCGTCTGCCAGCGGCATCGGCAGGAGCCGTGATGGCGCTGAGGGTGCCTGTGGTCAGATTATAGGCGTAGTCGGTCTGGTTGCCTTTGGCGTCCTTGGTCCATTGCGGCTTGTCGCAGGTCGCCGTGCTCGAACAGGGATAGGATGCTGATGTGGACAGATTCGCAAGACCGCTTCCTGACTTGGCAACGGATGTAGTCTGGGTAACGTTGCCATAGCCGTCATAGCTATATTGCGTGTAATTGCCTTCGGGAGCCGTGGCCTGAGTGACACGCCCATTGCCATCATATTGCCAACTGCTCGTCTTGCTCGTCGCATCGGTTGCCGAAGTCATTCGTTGCGAAGCAATGTCGAACACATAGGTGCTGACGTGGTTGAGCGGGTCGGTGACGGTCGTCGTCCGGCTGCTGCCGGCGTCGGCATATCCATAGCTGGTCGTGCCCGCCGCTGTCTTGACGCTCGATACCCGGTTCGATCCGTCATAAGTCACTGTGATATCTTCGCTGCCACTACCAGGCCGCGTGATTCCCGTTACGTTTGTACCAGTCATGCGATAACTGGTCGTCCGGCTCATGGCATCGGTGATATTGTAATAGCTGTTGCCGCCACTCGTAGTGGAACTAAAAGACTGGGAACGCGCGCTGCTGCCAGAGATTTTGGTATTCGACATCACGGCGCTGGTGATCGTTCCCCAAGCGTCGAAATAGGATGCAGGAGTAACCTGGTCCATCTCTGGCGGATCGATGGCAGGATAACCAAAAGCCACGATATAGCCGGAGTTATTGGTAACGGAACTTATCTTGTAGGCAGTTTTCTTAACGAGACAGATCGTGCCTGATGAACTTGGCTTTACTGAGGTGCAATATTGCACACCTGTATAAGCATAAGTAATCGTTTCTCCCGAAGGGCGAGTAACGTCCGATACGACAGCGGCATTCGTCGCATAGGGATAGGCTCCGACTCGGGTCGTACTAAAATGAACGACCGTGCCGTCGTTCATGGTATAAGTATAAACCGAGCCGCTCAGCGAGAGCGATGCGCCATTGCCTTCGGTCGGGGTATAGGTCGATCCTGAAATGGTGAAGCGATCCGATGTGGCGCCAAAGCTGACATAAGCGGTGTTTCCACTGACGTTCAGCGTTGCAACGAGATTATCGCCCCAGCCGCCGCCATGGTTGAATTTTCGCCAGATCAGTCCTTGGGTTCCGTTTCCTCCGGCGGTCAGCACAGGACCGTCTACATTCATCGTGCCCAGGAACAGATCGACGCCGTTGCCATCAATGGAGGTACGGACGGGAGGAGTAGAGGCGACTTGCCCCCAAACAGGCGAAACCAGCCCCGAGCAAAGAATGGTACCAAGTCCAAGAAGCGTGCGGCGCGCGCGATAACGCGCAACCTGACGGGAGGTCGTCATATATCTGTTCCGCCATAAGAGAATGAAGTGAAGCGGGGCGCCTCAGGATCAGGGCGCGCCCGTCGTCTTCGCGTTGATGCGGTTATCCGCTTTGTCGTGGGTATATTCGGTCGTCACGCCATTATTGACCGTGCCGGTTCGGACAAGCTTCACCAATCGCCCCTTCGCGTCATATTGGTAGGTGACCGTTTCAGATGCGATCGCGCTTCCGACCCAGAACAGGCCAAACGCAAATATAATAGGCTGCACCTTGCGCATATGCCCCACTTATTGCCGCTTCTACACGACCGACACTACCACCATGTAAATCGAAAAATGACAATATGTTTCTTGATGGTTTCTATAAGTTTCTGAAATTCCCAATGCGCACAATGGTGTGGGAGCGAGTTCCTCTGGGCGGATGCATATGGGCAGGTTGATCTGAACCCAAGATTGTACCTTGGTTGTGGCCGACTCGCTGGCGGTGCTGCCCAAGAAAGGAATGTCAACCATGGTGACCAGATCGCTTCGCCCGGCATTGTGGCTGGTACTCAAGCCTGCGTTGGCGTCGGCGCCACGCCCTATGGGCGCGGCGCTATAAGGTAAGTCCACACATCGTTTTTGGATGGTCGTCAGAGCCATTGCACCCGGGCTTCGCGGATGCCAAGTGAGATTGGCTGGCACCGGTACCAGCCAGGGTTGACCGATTTGTCTGACCGGTCTCGATCATTTTCGCAGGAACGCCCTTCATGCAATCGACCGGACTATTAGCAGCGATAGGCTGGATCGAGACACTGATCCTCAGCTCCACCGGCCTGAGTATCTTTTTCCAGATTCCCGTCGATCGGCCTGCATCGGTTTCGCAAAATCACCGATGATCAGGAACCGCATCTTGCTTTGATGGAGGATTTTCGAAAATATCAGGCGACTAGTCGATTTGGGGGGATCATGCGCATTTAATAACTTTGTCGCTTGTCGCGATGCTGGCGGCACCGGCGGTGGCCCAGGAAAAGCAGCATTATGCCTATGATGCTTTGGGCCGGTTGACCAAATCCTATCGCGAGACGGGGCCGAATGCGGGCAACCTCAACACCTATCAATATGACGCAGCGGACAATCGGCAGAATTTTTCTGGCCGGAATGTGATCAAAAACCTTCAGGTCAATCAATTCATCCTGTCTCCCGATGGCCGCTTCAAACTGGCGATGCAAGGCGATGGAAACCTCGTTCTTTACTTTGGATCACAGGCCCTTTGGGTGGCGCCGGGCACCTATGGCGCCGGCAACCAAGCCTATTTCCAGAATGATGGGAACTTCGTGGTTTACGGCCCATCTGGACCGCTATGGGCCGCAGGCGTCAATTCGCCGGGTGCCGAGCTATATTTGCAAGACGACGGCAATCTGGTCATTTATTCGCTCTATGGCGTGCCGCTTTGGCATACGGGTACGGGCGGACATTAACGGTCTGCATCTGGCATAGGCCTCAATAGCCAGCACACCTCCGCCGGCATATTGGGTTTGGTCCCTGCGATGGACGCTATCGGAGTAACGCAATGATCGGGCGGCATAGGCATGAGCCTGCGCCGCCCGATCATTGCGTTTCAATAATATCCGATGCGTTCGACTTTCACATAGGATGTAGCTCTAAAATATGTACGAAACTCCATCGCGTGCCCTGCGCGCGCCGAGGAGAAGGAAAAGGGAACCTCCATAATCTGGTATGAAAATGGGGCCATGAACTCTTTTCGCTTGACCGTCCTGGATGTCAATATTTCATTGGCCGTCGCGTCGTAAACGTCCAGGGTGACGACCTCATCTTCCGTCTGAATGTTGGTGACGTCGACCATGATCCGCCAAACCGCCACTCTCTCGCCGACGGGAACGGATGTCGTGTAGGGGCCATATGTCAGAAACGAAACGGGAGAGGTAGTTTCGGCAGCCCACCCTCCCGAAGCATCGGCATAGCCTATTTGATGGTTGAGGGACGTGGCCAGCCAACTTGTATCAAATTGCCGCTGAACCTGGGCTTGCGATCGATTGTCGGCTTTGTCGTAGTTGTACTTGCTAAGCGCACCTTCGCCCCTCTGAACACGAACCAGGCGACCAAGGGCGTCATATTCGAACTGGTCAGTAGATGGCTGGGCGGATGCCGTCTGCGTGCAAACGGCAACCGCTGCGATGGCTGCCAGGACCTTGATTGAATAAGCCATGATCTTCATCCCCCAATTTACCCCCAATCTGTATAGGTAGTTGAACATCGTCTAAAATTGCGAACGCATGAATCGAGCCATTGCACCCTGGCTTCGCGGATGCCAGATGAGATTGATCGGCACCAGCAAATGCCGATGGGTTGGTTCATCTGACCGAGCCTGATCATTTTTGCAGGAACGTTCTTCATGCAATCGACCGGACTATTAGCAGCGATAGGCTGGATCGAGACACTGCTCCTTGGCTCTACCGCGACCATAGCCGCCACCCTTGCAGTTGCGATCGTGGGCTTCCTGCTGTTGGAGGGGCGGCTGGATTGGCGGCGCGGCGTGCGGACGCTTATCGGCTGTTTCCTGATCTTCGGCGCACCGGTCATAGCGGCGGGCTTGCTTGCCCCGGCCTCGCGGACAGCCGTCCCCAGGGAAATTGCCGCAGAGACCGAAATCCCCCCACCGCCGCCGCGACCGCCGGAACACTATGACCCTTATGCAGGGGCAGCGCTGCCGCAAGGCTGGTGATCGTCACAGGCCGTCCCTGTCGGCAATCGTGCGGATGATGCGCTTTCCGCCGCGCCGTTCCAGCTGGACGAACAGATCGACGGTGCTGCGGATATAATGGGCAATATCGTTGCGGTTGAGCTGTGTGCCCGATTGCAGGATGATCAGCGCCAGTTGCTCGATCGCCTTGGCGGGCGTGTCAGCGTGGATGGTGGTCATGGAACCGGGATGGCCAGTGTTGATGGCGCGCAGGAACGTATAGGCCTCGCTTCCCCGCAGTTCGCCCAGGATGATCCGATCCGGGCGCATACGCAGCGAAGCCTGGAGCAGATCGTCGGCGTGGACCTTGGCTTCCCCCAGCTCGCCCTTGACCGCTACCAGGCCCACCATATTGGCATGATCGACCTGCAATTCAGGCGTGTCCTCGATCAGGATCAGGCGTTCTTCGCGCGGTATCTCGCGAATGAGGGCGTTGAGGAACGTCGTCTTGCCCGTTGAGGTGCCGCCCGAGATCAGGATGGTCTTGCGCTGCCGCACCGCATCGGCGAGCATCGACACCCGATCGTCGCGGCCAATGGGCGATGTCTCTCTTGCCTCTGCCTCTGGCTCGTCGAACGCGCCGCTTGCGGCATAATCCTCAAGCGTCAGATTGGCCGAGACATGACGGCGGATGGCCATGGCCAGCGGACCGCGCGTCGCGGGCGGCGCGACGATCTGGACGCGCGAGCCATCAGGCAACCGCGCGGAGAGAAGCGGATGCTCGCGGTTGATGCCCTGATGGGAGAGGCTGGCAATCTGCCGCGCCAGCCGCCACAGGCTGGCTTCCGTCAATGCCGGCACATGCTCGCGCTCGATCCCGCCGCCCAGACGCTCGATCCAGATCTCGCCAGGATGGTTGATATAGATGTCAGTCACATCGGGCTGAACCAACACGCTGGAGATGGGAGCGAGATAGGCGTCGAGAAAGGGAAAGTCGGAGAGCACAGGCTCTGTCGCATCCTTGCTCGATGCGCGTGCCTTGTTCATCGCCGCAGTCCCGTGCCGCTGAAGTCCAGGTCCCGCGCCACGAACACCGATATCTCGGCCCCCGATGCAACCTTGATCGTCGGCGCCGGATCGACATTGGGAAGGAAACTTTGCCCCGCAGCGCCAATCTGCCCGGGCAAGCCGACGATCACCGAGTTGCTTCTTGGCCGCGAGGCGACATTGACGCCGATGGTCAGCGCCGACTGCAGCACGGCATTGCCGAACCGCTCGATGAAATGATTGTTGACCTTGCCACGAATGCCGGCCCCGCCCAGCACATCGGCGGCAGGCGAGCCGATGCGGATCGCCACGCCATCGGGCCGGATGAGCCGCGTCCAGGTGACCAGCACGCGCTTCTGCCCTTCCTTCGCGTCACCCGATGCCTCGCCGATCAACCGGCTGCCGCGCGGGATCAGGACGCGGGTGCCATCGAACCCGCGCGCATCGCGCGACACGACGGCACGGACCAGACCCGGACGCCGGCTGTCGATCGGCGTCTCGAGCACGGCGCGGATCATCGATCCCTGCGGCACCAGGCTGGAGCGATTGCGAATGACGCTCGCCCGCACCGCCTGGTCGTCACCGGCACCGCCAGCGGCAGCCGAGGCATTACCCAGCCCATCGGCCGAAGCCAGATCGATGATGAGCGGGGAATCCCCTCCTTCACCCTTGGTGCGGGGAGCTGTCGGCGCAGGAGCGAGCGGTGATGGCATCGGCGGCATGTAGGCCGGCGCCATCGGCGCAGGGAAGCGGTTCTCCGCCATTGGCGGGGCTGGCGGCGCTGAACTTGTTGTGGCCACAGGTATTGGGGCACCAGACTGGATCGGCGCTGGTGGCGGTAATGGCAGAGACAGTGGCTGCGGCGAGGCGATGGTCGCGTTGGCGGGCGCGGCCCTGGCGCCGGCTTGTTCATTCCCGCGCCGGTTGGCGTCGAGGATCAGGAACAGGCCGATGGCCAGGACAGCGCATATGCCGGCAATGGCCGCGCCCGAAAGGCCGGATGATGGCATCCGAACCTTCGGATGGATGGTGCGATCGTCCAGCGCCGAGCGGGGATCGTCCTGCTCCTGGCTCATGGCTGGACCTTCGCGACCTGACGGGTGGCGACCGCCTTGCGCTTGCCCGAGCGGAATATGAAGCGGGGCGCGATGGCATCGACCACGAACGCGCCCTCGCGCATGGCGCCATTGATCAGCGTCTCATCCCCCTGCTCGTCTACCGCATAGACGGCGGGAATGGCGACCTGCGCCGGCCAGCGGATCGTGGTCGCCAGGCCATCGTCAGCCATGCCTTGCGGGATCAGTTCTTTCGCGCCCTTGACGCGATAGGAGGCCTGGCTGTCATGCACGACCGTCGGCGGCGCCATATCGATACCGGCATAGCGGAAGCGCACGATATAGGGACTGATGCCCATGACCGACCCGGACGAAAGCAGGAAGCTGTAACGCCGCGCGTCGGTCAACACGATGAGATTGGTGTCTATCGCGCCATCGGTGGGCTTGATGAAGAGATGATCGGCCCGCTTGTTGGGCGTCACCTGCCAGCCCGTCGCCTCGCCTATCGCCACATTCTCGATCCGCTCATCGGCCGCGAACTCGATCGCCACGGTAAAGCCGGTCTGAAGGCCAAGACGCACGACCTGATCGCCATCATAGTCGACCGTCTGGATGCGCGGATCGCCCGGCGAGGGCTGCGGGATCACTTCCGCTGCCGCTGGCGCCGCAAGCAGGGCGAGCAGTAGAGGCGCAGCCATGCGGATCACGGCTGGGAGACTCTGGCTATGTTTGCCTGGACCGGCAGCCCGCCCACAGGCGCGGCCTGGACTTGCGGCACTGGCGTGCTCACCGCCACAACAGGCTCGGGCGATTCCTGGTCGCGGCGATAGCGCAAGACCTGGAACCCCAGCGGATTGATCAGCCGGTCATCCATCGACATGGCCGCGTCGACAAAGCGGTAGCGGATGATGGCGACCCAGGCTTCCTTTGGCCCCTCACTCTGGCCCTGGTCCCGCCGCTCGGTCTCGAAGCGTATCTGGGCCGCGCCTGGCCCCATCGGCGAGACGCTCTTGATACGAACCGAGAGCACGGTCGTACGGGGCAGGCGCTGGAAGGGGCTGGCCGGATTGGTGGGCGCCATCATGGCGATATAGTCGCTGCGCGCGCGGTCGGCCGACCAGAGGCCCACCTTGCGATAATTGGCCTGGACGCTGGTCACGTCCACCTCTTCACGCGCGATCACATATTGGGCGAGCAGCGACTTTGTCAGCGCTTCGTCGGGCGCAAGCGTCTGCCGGCCATCGCCCTTGAGCAACTGGACATAGCCGGTCGTGCGATCGACCAGCAGCGTATAGGGCACCACCGTCTTGAGCGGCATCATCAGCGCGATCGCGATCACCGCGAACAGCGCGACGCTGCAGGCGATGCCGGCAACGAGCCACGCTATACGCCGCGACTGGCGCAGCTTTTCCTGGCCGTCCTGCGCCCAACTGGTGGCGCGCGCATAATAGGCTTCGCGGTCGGAAGCGGGTTTGGTGCTTTTGTGGGTCTTGTCACTCATATCCGGCCGTTCCGCTGGCTGATGCTCTTCGTTTTGCGCTGATGCCCCGTGCGCCGGTAACTTTGTCCGAGCGGCGTGGGTCTGGGGTCGCCTGGGCTGTTTCTTTCGGAAAGCGCAATCCGCCGCGTCGCATCCGGCCCTGTTACAGTGAGAAGAGGCCTTGTCTCCCATTGATCGCTGATCCTGATCGAATCGGAGATCATCGCTGCGCGGGATCGGCCCTCCTCCTGCGGTTGCGCGGCGCCTGACGGGCGCTCCTGTCCCTGTTGCACAGGCGCGGCGCTTCGCCAGCGCTCGGAGATACTGGAACCAAGGGCAAGACCACGCTCCACGAAGCGGAAGCCGGCCCCCATGCGCAGTGAGACGAAGAGCGCGATCAGCAGCGCCAGCGTGAAGATGACGATGGTGGCGAGGATTTCGCCGGGCGCGAGCACCGGCAAGGTTCCAGCCATCATGGCCTGGATCAGGGCGGCCAGCTGTGGCTCGATGATCGCCATCTCGATCCCCAGCAGCACGCCGGTGGCGACGCTGGCGACAGCAGTCCCGATCAATGCCCGGACCCAACCTTCGAACAGGCCGCGCGTCGTGTCGAAGAGCAGGCAGGCAAAGAATAACGGCCCGAGCGCAAGCAGCAAGCCCGCGATCAGTCGCACGGACATGAGGACTGCAAGGCCCGACACCAGCAGCAGGATGCCCGCTACGGTGAGCAGCGGATTGCCGGCGAGCGATAAGAGCGGGGCTTGGGGAGGAGGAGGCGCCGCCGGGGCGCCATCGGGCGAAGGCGATGGGTTGACCGGCGGTACGGCAGTAGATGGCCGGGTGAGTTCGGCGATCGACTGATAGCTGCCTTGCAGCCGCGCCGGGAAACTGCGTCCGGTCCCGCCGCCCGCGCCAGGTAGCAAGGCGAGCACCTCGCGCGGAGCCTCGATCGCGAGATTGTAGACGACCGACCTGTAGGCGGACCACTGGGTGGCAAAGGCAAGGACCAGGCCGATCTTGGCTACGAGCAGGATGCCGTCGCGGATCTGCAACTGATCTCCCAACAGCAGCCGGTAGCCCTGGAAGGCGATCAGGATGGTGAGCAGACCGCCCAGCCCGAGGATGACGGGAGAGTTGCCGGCAGACAGCGCGGCATAGCCGCCTTCGCCCAGAAGCGCGGCCTGGCAATCGACATAGCGGGTGAGCGCCATGGCATAGCCCTGGGCCGCGTCGAAAGGCGCACAGCCTTCCATCAGGCGACGCTCAGCAGTTCGGGAAGCCAGGCCTGCGGGTCGTCGCCCACCCGGTCGCGTATTTCGTCGAGCAGGCGCACCGTGCGTTCGCGTCCCGACAGGATCGTCAATATGTCCGCCTCGCCGCTCAGGTTCAGGCGCGCCACCACGCTGTCATTGCCATGCTTGATGAGGAAGCAATGCGCATTGTCAGCGAGGCTACGGACAAGATCATATTCATGGGGCGTGAGGCCAAAGCCATCGCAATAATCCTCGCGCCGCGCCTTGGCATTGGCCATGAAGATCTGGGTTGCCGCCTGCTCGACGATGGCGCTGGCGATCTTGCTCGACAGGGCGTCCTCCGCGCTTTGCGTGGCGAAGCCGACGATGCCGTTGCGCTTGCGGATCGTCTTTTCCCAATCCTTGATCTTGTGGACGAAGATATCGTCGTCGAGCGCCTTCCAGCCCTCGTCGATCACGATGATCGCCGGTGTGCCGTCGAGCCGCTCTTCGACCCGGTGGAAGAGATACATCATGGCCGGCGTGCGCAAGGTTGGCGTATCGAGGATGCGGGTCATGTCGAAACCGACGGTCAGGGCGTCGATGTCGATCCGATCCTCCGCATGGTCGAACAGCCAGGCATGTTCGCCTTCGCCCCACCAGGGGCGCAGGCGCGACCAGAGATCATTGGCATGTGGACGCTCGCTGCCACGGAACAGTTGGGCGACGTAGCGCAGGCGGCGATGGGATTTGGGAACGCCATAGCTCGCATCGACCGCTTCCTGGATGTGGAGCAGTTCCTGGGGCGTCAGCGGTTCGCCCGGCAGCGCCACCAGACGGCCAAGCCAGTCGATCAGGAAGCGGCGGTTCTCAGGGCTGTCGTCGATCTGGAGCGGGTTGAGCGCTGCCGACATGCCAGGCCGCAATATGTCGTAGACGCCGCCAATCGCGCGGATGAAGAGTTCAGCGCCCCGGTCCTTGTCGAAGAAGATGATCCGTGGCGCGAACTTGCGCGCCTGGGCGAGCAGGAAATTGAGCACCACGGTCTTGCCCGAGCCTGACGGGCCGATGATGGTGAAGTTCCCCAAATCCCCTTGATGGAAGTTGAAATGATAGGGACCGGCGGCTGTGGATTCCAGGATGGTGACGGCATCGCCCCAATGATTGTCCGTCGCCCGGCCGCTGGGGAAATTATGATAGCTCGCCAGGCTCGCAAAATTGCGCGACGAGATGAGCGCGCGGCGCGCGATATAGGGGAAGTTACCCGGGAACTGCGCCCACCAGGCAGCTTCCAGGCCTATCTCCTCGCGCACCGCGATGAGGCCAAGGTCGGTCAAGGCCGACTGGACTTCGGCGACCTGTGCGTCGACCAGGCCCATCTCGCCCCCGCGCACGGCGATGGTCAGATGATGTTCGCCAAAGGCGGCGCGGCCGGCAGCGAGATCATCCTTGGCGCTGCCCAGTTCGCCCCGCAGGCTGAGCGCCTCGTCGTCCGATGCGCGCATACGGCGCAGCGCCAGGTTCATCCGGCCAAGGCCCGCCTGACGATCGACGAAGCCGAAGCTCTGGCTCACCACCATCTCGACCGGCAGCCGCAGCAGATCGTCGAGCATACCGGGCGTGGTGTTCCCCGGATAATCCTTGATCGAAAGGATGGCCTGATACTCGCGGGGAAGGTCTTCCGCAGCGCCAAGCTCCACCATGTCCTGACCGAAGCTGATCCGGCGATAGGGCAGATACTCGCCGACATCGCCTTCTGGCAGGCGCACGGGCCGCATCTCGCCATTGAGGATCATCGAGAGAAACTCGAGCGGTTCGGAATAGAGGCCGTGCTCGCTCTCATAGCTGCTGAGCACGCGCGGGCGATAATGGCCGAGCGCCGCGACGATCTGCTCGGTTGCGGTTTCGAGCGCGCGCTTGTCGGCGGCGCGGTCTGCCGCCGAGGAACTCGCACCGGTCAGCCTGCGCGACAGGCGGTCGGCAATGCCGCTGCGCCCTTGCAAGGGGCGGCGGACGATGGTGAGGAAGAGATCGTTGACGTAGAGGCGGCGTGTGCCCAACCGTGCACGCCAGGCTTCGTCCAGCCGCGCGCTGAAGCTGTCTGGATAATCAGCCTCAAGCGACGTATCGACGCGGCGGCGGACGATATGGTGATAGATGGCGAAGCGCGAGGAGCCGATCGCCTGGAGCATCGCGTCACGCAGCCCCTTACGATAGTTGAGTTCGTCGGTGTCGGCGGTCTCGAACAGGAAACCGCCCAGATGGATGACCTGCATCATCAGGCCATCGCGGGTCAGCAGCGTATGATCGTCGATCTGCGCGGCATAGGGCAGCCTGCTGCCGACCGATCGCTCACGCCTCGCCGCTTTCTCGGTCGCGCTCAAGGTTGATAGGAATTGCAGCGCCATAGCCGATAGTTGGGAATGCGGGGGCAACGGGCGGCCTTGACCAGCCACAGGTCGAATATGTTGGGTTCACGCAAGCAGGCGAGATAGCCGATGACATGGATGACGACTGCGGCAAGCAGCACCCAGACCGATTTGAGAACCAGGAACAGTTCGGTGGTGACGATCGCGTTGATGACGAAGAAGCTGTAGGTGACGCCGGCGAACATCTGCGGCCTTGCCAGGGCCACGAACAGCGTGTCGCGGTCGAGCTGGCTCACCGCTCAGTAGCCGGCCGAAGCGGTGGACTGGATCCCGCCAACGATGCTCGCCGCGCCGAACAGGATGAAGCAGCCCAGGATCACCACCGCGCCATAACGCCAGTTCATCCGGCCGGTCAGCATCATGAAGCCGACAGCAGCCACCGCGATAACGGCCGCCACGGTCGCAACCGTGCCCAGCAACGTACCCTGCAGCCATTGCAAAGCACCAACGATCGGGCCGGAACCGGCAGGATCGCCATAGCCGGTCTGGGCAAACAGGGACGTGGGAGCCAGGGACATCAGGGAGAGCCATAAGCGAACAGATGCGCCAACCCCATAGAATGCGCGAAACATGCAAAAACCCCCGATTCCTACCTTGCAAACCGCTATGTCCGCAACGCGGCCCGGCTGCAAATAATATCAACACTCGTGGACTGACGGGATGCCTCAAGGGACAAAGCCCAAGGACTGGACATAGGCATAGCCATAATTTGTGCATTCCGCCATGTTGGCGGTAACCAGATGATCTGTATCGCTTGCCCGGAAGCAGCGATGCAGTTCGGTCAGACCCGCTGCGTTCGAGGCGGCCGAATAGCCGAGAATGCCCTCCACCGTCTGTCCTTCGCAGTTGCTGGAGGCGGTGACAAAATGATTGCCCCCAGCCGCATCGTAGCAGCGATAGAGGGCGTAGCGCCCTGAACCCCCCGAAGTATAAAGATAGAAGGTAGGACCGGCTGCATCCATGCCGGCATTATGCCCCTCCAAAAAGCCGAGCGTATAAAAATGGCCGCGGCTTGGCTCGAAAAAGGTAAAAACCGGCCGCTTTGTTGCATCAGCCTTCGCTACAAATACAACAGAACGGTTGTCCGCCTTGTCATAGAGATAAATGGTGGTGGTGGTTGCTGCAGGCCCTCTATCCGACACCGCGCCTACCAGCCGGCCCAGCTCGTCGTAGCCATAGGTGAGAGTTTCGGCGCGCGCGACACTCGCGCAGAGCGATAGAGCAGCCAATGCCGCAACCGATGCAAGAAAATGACGCATAAACCCCCGGAGTCTTGACTGGTCTGCAAGACTAATCAGCCCAATTTCTCGACTATCCCCGTCCATGTCAATGGTTTTCTAAAATCTGGAAGGCATCTTGGTATATATAATTAGAAATGCTCATGAACTTAGCAAAAGAAGTGGAAGACAAAAAGCCATTTTCTGTCCTGCTTCGCGGTATAGGCATGATATCGGTCATCTACCCAAATAAATGTCTTTTTATGTGTCGACTAAGTTGAAATGGGATGGATGAATATTGCAAAAATATGACATTTTTATTGCAAGAATCATTCCCAACGCTTTCCATATCCATGCGATATGCCAGAAGGCATAAAGCGTTAAATCACACCATTGAGGATAAATCCGAAGAATCGTGCGATTTAACCAAGAATATATTGATAAAATTGAACATTTTTATCAAAAAGATCATTTTTTATTTTCTTATTAGATGGCAGAATCGCTCCTATGCTGCCAACGAAGAAATATTTCCTGTTGCGCACGAAAATATCGACTGGCATCGTTGCAAGGAAATGTCCCGACACGCGTTGGGAATCGCCTATCGGGGGACTCTGACATGTTAGGCCTGTTGTTGATGGCCGCTCAGGCGGTGGCGACCGCTCCTGCGCCCATTCCATGCAAGATCATCAGCGAGAAACAGGCGGAAGAATCGTTGCTGTTCGGCGTCTGCGGCAAAAGAGCTGTGAGGTTGGGGGTCGCCACCCGCTACGAGACGATGGCGCATGTCGGGACCGGGGTTGCCGTGGCGATGATCGAGAAGGATGGCGAGCAGCGGGTTCTTGTCGTTCGCCCAGGCGCTGATGGTCGTGCCTTTCTGGAGGATGTGACCGGCGACCTCGCCAAGAAAGGCGGACGCTCTGCGCAAGCGGGGCTGGCCGGGCTTGCAATCGACCTGTCGCGTTTCGCCGACGAGGGGCTCATCGCGGTTGCCGCTACGGATAAGGGGGGCGAGGCGCGGGCGTCCGCGAGCGCGAGACTGTCGATCGTGGCGATGATCGCCGACGAGGCGCTTCGGCAAGCCTTGCCGCCGGAGGAATCGCGGGTGGTTGATGTAGTGGCTGAGGACAAAGGGTCGGAAGCACAATGAGCAGGATCGGGGGGAAAAACATGCTGGTCCGGCTTTGGGTCATTATCCTGGCGACCTTCGTCATGGCAGGTTCGGTCGCCGCTTATGCGCAGGATGGCGCGCCCCCGCCGCCGACACGACCGAGCATCGACGATAAATCGGTCGACCTTGCCACCGGAACGCTGGTGACCAGCGTCACCGATATCTCGATCGGCCCGAACGATCATCATGGGCTACAATATGTTCGCCAATGGGTATCCTCGCAGTGGCGGCAGGCGATCATTCCGGTGATAAGTGGCAGCACAAATTCTCCGATCGTTACCTTTAACGGGCGCGCATATAGCTTTACGTGGAGCAGCACATCGTCGTCCTATGTCGCGGACGACGTGGACGGCTCCTCTCTGAGCAGCGATCGGCAAATATTCACAACCGGATATGGCGTTGTAGTCGCTTTCACGAGCGTGGGGGGGTTGTACGATATGGCATCCAACTTAGGGAGGGCAACATCGGTTACCTTCCCTGATGGAACGGTGAGGAATTTTCATTATCAGGAAGAGACCTACCGCTTGATCACCGACGCCGAAGACGTCGATGTAGCGCGATTGTCCTCCATTACGACATCGACCGGCTATCAATTCAAGTTCGGACATCATCGTGACATTATCTCACACGAGAGCGATGCGCCATTTTGGGCTGCTGTCGCAAAGGTGACGGCGATCAACAATGCCGTGGAGTATTGCGCCCCTTCTGCTGGAAGCTGCACATTATCCAATCCGTGGCCACACGCAGATTACGGCAATAGCATTGGCTTGATTTCGTCGGCGACTGACCCGGAAGGGCGGGTGACGTCCTATTCCTATGCGAATCGAAGATTGTCAGCGATCAAAATCCCAAACGCCTCTGCCAATACCGTTGAGATCACCTATAATGGCACTACCAGTAAGGTGGCGACGGTGAAGCAGGCGGGCCAGACGTGGAGTTACAGCTATGGGACGGGCAGCACGACAGTCACGGATCCGCTGAGCCATGTGCGCTCGATTAGCTTCAATGCGAGCAGCTTGTTGAAGACATCCGAGACGAACGAGAATGGCTATACGACCAACTTCGAATATTGCACGGTCGATGACGCGACCTGCCGGATCAACCTTCTCAAGAAGGTGACGATGCCGGAGAGCAATTCGGCCAGCTATGAATATGATACGCGCGGCAATGTCACGAAGACGGTGCTGACGCCCAAATCCGGTTCGGGCAATCCGGCCTTCGCGGCCTATCAGGCGACCTTTCCTTCGAGCTGTAGCAACCAGAAGACCTGCAACCAGCCGACAACCACCACGGATCAGGCAGGACAGGTCTCAAATTACGAATATGACGACAGCTCGGGCATGGTGAGCAAGGTCACCGCGCCCGCGCCTGCGGCTGGTCAAGCGCGTCCTGAGAGCCGCACGACCTTCGTCAACTTGCAGGCCTGGGTGAAGGATGCCTCGGGCGCGCTGGTGCCAGGATCGGCCGTGACGCGTTATCCCCTGACCATCTCGACCTGCGCAACCGGCAGCGCGCCGTCATGTGTGGGTACGGCCGCCGAAACGGTCGTCGAATATGCCTATCAAGGCGGGCCAACCACAGGGGCCAACATGCTGGTGGTTTGGCGTAAGGTCCGATCCGGCAATAATGATCCCGGCCAACTTCAGACGGTCAATTTCGGTTATGACGATATCGGAAACGTCACGAGCCAGACCGACGGCCTCGGCAACGCCATGCAGATGCGCTACAACAAGGCCCGCCAGATCGAGAGCCGCTGGACGCCCGATCCGGATGGAGCGGGCTCGAGGCGCCCGCGGATCGAGTTGATCCACTATGGCGCCTATGGCTTGCCGGATTCTGTCACGTTCGGTACGGTTGATTACAACGGTACTAATTTCGCCGCGTTGCAATATTATTTCCCCTATTATGACGGCTATGGCCGGAAGATTTACGATCGCATTCACGCGAACAATGTTGATTATGCGCTGACCCAAACCAGCTACGATGCGCTGGGCCGCGTGGATTGCGTTGCACAGCGCATGAACCCTGCCAATTATGGTGCGCAATATGGATCAGGCTCTCCCGCCTCGGCCTGCACGCACAGCAGTGCGGGCAGCAATGGCCAGGACCGGATCACCAAATATATATGGGAATGGGCCGGCGCGCTCGATCGGACGATCAGCGGCTATGGCACGCCAGCACAGCGGGACGACGCGCATTATCAGCGCAACCTGAACGGCTCTGTGATCCGTGCGGTGGACGGCAAGGGCAATGTGACCTCCTATGAATATGACGGTCACGACCGGCTGCTGCGGACCTGCTTCAACGCGACGACCTGCAACAGCGGGGCAGCGGACAAGTTCCTCTACACCTATGGCACGAGCGGCAATGACACCGGGCGGATCATCCGCAAGGGGCTGCGCGGGCATTCGGAAGCGGTCTATACCGAATATAGCTATGATGCGCTGGGTCGGGTCACCAACACCAATTATCCGGGCGACGGCTTCTTCGATCAGGATGTGAGCTACAGCTACGACAATTTCGGACGGATGACCCGGGCGCTGGACGCCAACACCCATTATGTCTCCTACAGCTATGATGCGCTGGGTCGGGTGACGAGCCAGGGCGACCAGGCCCAGTCCCTCACCATGCAATATGATGCTGCGGGACGGCGCACGCGGCTGACGTGGAACGACGGCTTCTATGTGACCTATGAATATGATCTCACTGGCGCGCTGAGATATATACGCGAGAATGGCAGTGCAGCCTTGGCCACATTTGGTTACGGCGACTGGGGCCAGCGTACCTCGATCACGCTCGGCAATGGCGCCAGGACCAACTATGGTTATACCGGCCCGAACCTGACGGATTTCAATATCTACCCCTCCAGCACGAACACGAGCTACGATCAGAAGATCGATCTTCAATATAATGCGGCCGGACAGATCACGACGCGGATCAGTTCCAACGACAGCTATGCCTGGAATGGGGCAGTCAACACGACGCGCGTCTATCAGACCAACGCGCTCAACCAATATAGCCAGGTCGGGTCGATCACGCCCAGCTATGACGTCAAGGGCAATCTGAGCAAGGCGGGCGGCGACACCTTCGCCTATAATGTCAACAATGCGCTGGTGACGTCGAGCAACGGCACGCAACTCTATCAGGACCCCGTGGGCCGGATGAAGCTGGTGGGCAACGGCACGACCTGGCGGGCATTCGAATATGACGGCCCGCATGTCGTGAGCGAGCGCCGATCGAGCGACCAGGCGATCCAGCATCGCTACGTCTTCGGACCGGATGACGACCAACCGCTGGTGTGGTACGACTACGCATCAGGCAGCCTGGTCAAGAAGTTCCTGTCGGCCGACGAGCGCGGTTCGATTGTGGCGGTGACCAACAGCAGCGGTGGGGTCATGAAGATCAACAGCTATGACGAGTTCGGCATCCCGGCCAGCGGCAACATGGGCATGTTCCAATATACCGGCCAAGCCTGGATACCCGAACTGGGCATGTACAACTACAAGAGCCGCATCTACTCGCCTACCCTCGGCCGGTTCCTCCAGACCGATCCCATCGGATACCAGGACGGCATCAACTGGTATAATTATGTCGGGGGGGATCCGGTTAACGCGCGTGACCCTAGTGGATTAGAAGGTGCATCTACTGATGGATTTGCCATGCAGTATAGCGGCTGGATTTTTGTCACCGGTAAGCTTACTCAATTTGACTTAGGGTTCATGAAAGATTACTTGTCTGAGTTTAAAGATGGTCCAGCAGATGATAATAAGGGTGCGCAGCAAACGGGGCCGTTGCCGCAAAGTGACATAACCGTCACGGCCAGTTGTCGTGGAACGTGCCCGGATCAGAAGTATATCCTTGGCGATGGCGTATACACCCGCAACTTCAACTATGTTGATCCAGCGCCATGGCTGAACCTAGAAAACTATGTATCCATTGAGGTCACGGCGGCATTAACTGCTACTGGCGGTGGAATGGCGGTAGGTTCGCTGGAAGGCGTTGCCTTGTCTGACATTATAAGGACTGGGCCAACCGTCGTTTCAAATCAGTTGCTGGAGGGGCCTGGCGCTGTCGGCGCTGGAGTGCGATGGGGTATAAAAGGGGGTGGTGGCCCATTCGGATGGAAATATCACGTCGGGTCATGGAATTGGTATAAGCCATGGATTTGGTTCAAAAACACTCCGATCATAAAGCCATGAGCAAGAAATATGTAAAGCTGGCTGCGTCCGATATAAAGGGCCTCGGCAATATCGGATTATCGTCTATAATCGTCGAAGTTTCGGATACAGGGGTCGTGAATAGAGAAGTCGGTATCGGCGTGTCAGGGGACATTTTATATATTTTTCCTGGAAAGGGAAGATTTGGTAGTTACGGCTTATTTGACAATGTAACTTTCCAGTTTGATGAATTGTCTAATGATATGACATCCGTTGACTTTGATGCTGTATTCGATCGTGGCCAGCAGATATTGTAATGCCCATGCAATGTTTAACTTCTTGCCATGATTTCGCTTCACATGGCGGTGAAATGTCGCAAAGTGGGCAGTGCATTGTGGTCACGGCGGATTGCCGTGGAACATGCCCCGACAAGAAATATTACTTGGGCGATGACCGATAAAACTTTAATCCCAACTACGTTGATCCTGCGGCGTGGCTGAACCTGGAGAATTATGTGTCCGCCGAGGTCACGGCGGCATTGGCTGCTACTGGCGTAGGGGCTTTGCCATCCCTTGCAGAAAGGATGGCTCTCAGCCGAACATTCGGGGTCACAAGTAGCCGCTTTGGCAACAACTTCTATCGAGGAGGGGCTGGTCAGGGTTATTGGAACTACGGCTCTACGCAACTTGGCTGGTCCTTCAACGCTAGAGCATAATCCGATCTAATTGAATCGAGGGTCTTTCCTTAGACTGGAAAATCTGATTCATCATGTCAGCTGGACGAGGAGGCCAGCCTGGCATGACGAAGTCCATCTCAGAGGATTTGCGTTCGCGGGTGATTTCGGCGGTCGATGGCGGTTTGTCACGGCGCGCGGCAGCCGAGCGTTTTGGAGTTGCGGCGGCGAGCGCGGTTCGCTGGGTTCGCGAATGGCGAGAGACCGGATCGACACGGGCGAAGCCCCAGGGCGGCGACAAGGGTCGTGTCCCATGGGGTGGTGTAGGAAGGTCGATCTACGGCAGGATCGGGTTCAGGTCAGGCGGCCAGTGCTGGCAAGCTGACAATAGGATTATGGCTCACCGAGCCGAGCGTTTCCAGCGTCATGTATCGGCGCGATACGGCCCACTCATCATTTTGCTCCAGCATAAGCGCTCCGACGAGACGAACCACAGCGGCATCATTTGGAAAGATACCGATCACGTCGGACCTTCGCTTGATCTCCTTGTTGACCCTTTCCAGCGGGTTGGTGGACGCGATCTGCGCCCAGTGATCCTTGGGGAAGGCCATGTAGGCGAGCACGTCTTCGCGTGATGCGTCCATCATGTCGGCCAGCTTTGGAAACTTCTCGCGCAGGGCATCGGCAACCTGCTCCCACTGCTGGTGCGCCGCCTCGCCGGTTTCCTGCGCGAAGATGGTCTTGATCATGGCAATGACAGCGGGTCGTTGTTTCGGCGCGGCATGGGCGAACGCGCCTCGCATCCAGTGCACCCGGCAGCGCTGCTGGGTCGCGGAAAATACCTTGCTGGCGGCAGCGCGCAGCCCTTTGTGATCGTCGGCGATGACCAACTTCACACCGCGCAAGCCTCGATCGGCCAGAGAGCGCAGGAAGGCTTTCCAGAAAGGTTCGGCTTCTGACGGGCCGGTGGCCACGCCTAGAACCTCGCGTCGGCCATCGGTGTTGACGCCCACCGCGATTATCGCCGCCGTCGAGACAATCCGTCCGCCCTCGCGCACTTTGAGGTAGGTGGCGTCGATCCATAGATATGGCCACTCGCCTTCAATGGGTCGCGTGAGGAAAGCGTTCACCCGCTCGTCGATCTCGGCAACCAAACGGCTGACCTGGCTCTTTGAAACACCGCTGGCGCCCATCGCCTTGACCAGATCGTCGACCGAACGGGTCGAAACGCCGTGGACGTAGGCTTCCTGGATCACTGCCGCCAAGGCCTTCTCGGCAGTGCGGCGTGGCTCCAGGAAGCTTGGGAAGTAACTGCCTTTGCGCAGCTTCGGGATCGCCAGATCAATCCGGCCAGCTCGCGTATCCCAACCCCGCTCGCGGTAGCCGTTGCGGTGGTTCAGCCGCTCCGGGCTGCGTGATCCGCAAGGCACGCCCGTTCTCGCCTCGATCTCCAGATCCATCATGCGCTCTGCGGCGAAAGCCAGCATCTCACGCACCAAATCGCTATCAGCCCCTTGCTCAATCAGCTCGGCAAGGGCCATTCTGTCGTCGGTCATCGTCTTCTTCTCCAGGTTCGAGTTCGCATCCGAACCCTAACAGAAGATCGACGGTGGCCACCCTCTCAGGGAAACCTTCCTACACCACCCCGTGGGACACGACCACAATTTGCAGTATGATGCAAATCGCGGGCTGCAACTCGTAAGTTCGACAGCGTGGAGTGATCTGGCAATCGGCTCATACGGTCTTGGCCATCAGATCCTGCGCCTGTCCCGGCCCTTGCTGGGCAGGCGTGTCGCATTGAACCGCCGCTGCGGCGAGTGAGACAATGGCTCACAGGTTCTGGGGTCTAGCGAGACGCAACGGAGTCGAGATTTTTTGTCAACGGGCGCGCTTACGGTGTGACTTGGGTGTGGGCTGATGGCATTCTTCCTATGGTAATAATGTAGTAATATCAGATTCTTATCGGATATGCTCGGACCTCGACGGTGGATCAGGTTGCGGGTCTGGAGGCGCAGGAAGCGGCGCTTCGTGCAACCGGGTGCAGCAAGATCGTGAAGGAGCAGGCGTCATCGGTCGGGCAGCGCGACGGCCTAGCTGCGGTGCTGGACTTCGTGCGCGAGGGCGACACGCTGGTCATATCCCGGCTTGATCGCCTTGCCCGGTCCACGGCGGACCTGCTGGGCATTGTCGCGGCGCTGGAGGCCAAGCAGGTGGGCCTGCGCATCCTGGACTTTGGCGGAACGGAGATGGACACGCGCAGTCCCACGGGTCGGATGCTGCTGACCATGTTCGCGGCAGTCGCCGAGTTCGAGCGGGCAATCATGCTGGAACGCCCGCGCGCGGGCGTGGCGCGGCCCGATACCGAAGGGCATAAGCGCCTAAAATTCCTGCATGAGCTGGTCGTTCAATGCCTGCTGTCAAAATCAGCCACTGCCGGCGGTTATGGGGCAATGCCCTTGATTGTTCGACCAGAGTGGGATGTACACGATTGGCTTGAGCATCGGCAGGCGCCTGGTTTTTTGCTGATCCATATCATCTCAGAAGGAAATAATCCTTTCATTGTGAGCTATGGCCTTCTAAGCGATTGCCATGCCCTTGCCAGTCTCCCCATTTCAAAGCCGATTTACGCGCCAGCAAGTCTGCGAGGCTGTCGGCCTCGACAGCGAACTCCTTACCTATTGGGTCAAGGAGGGTCTTCTCCTTGTGGAGAGCGGAGGGGCTGGACGAGGCAATCCGCGCCTTTTTGGATTTCAAGCAATTCACATCGCCGCTGTGATGAAGGAGCTGATGCGCTATGGCGTTCAGACAGCTGGCCTAAAGGCCGTAGCTGAACTTCTCTGGCGCATTGTCGATTTCTGCTCCCAGCATCCGGATATTACCGAAAAAGTCCGTGCGGACGCATCGGCGCTCCGACGCGCGCGCGCAAATTATCCCGCTCGTATGTCCGTCCGTGCGGACGAAATATTTGCGGGTCGGGATTATGACAATTTTGAAGACTGGCTCGAAGCGCATCCCAATATCAGCGAGAAGGCATTCGAAATCGAACCCTGGTTTGAGGAGGCGGCGGACATTGCCTTCGCTCTCTACCACGACCTCTTCACCGATAAGATTTTCAAGGATTTCCATACGCGGTGGATTTTCACCCATGCCGATGGTGAGCTTGTTGCCATTCCCGAAGATATGCAGGGGGAATCTCTCGATGCAGAGAAATTGCCGAGCTACCTCACCGTCAACCTGTCGCGGATCATCAGGCCGATCTGGATGCTCTGAGCGACGCAAGTAAATGCGGGCCGGGTGGATGCGCCAACATCCCCCGACCCTGACCACAATCTACCTGGAAGGACTATTCATGGCTGAAACACCCCATATCATACCAGATGCATCACGACAGCCCGTACAGGAAATGTATGTCTTTGGTGGCCGCGCGCCGATGGCCATTCTTCGCCTGCCGGCGGTTCGGGCGCGCACTGGCCTCAGCCGCGCTACCATCTACCGCAAAATGCAAGCCTGCGAATTTCCTAAACCCCACCAACTAAGCCAGCGGGCGGTTGGCTGGCTCGAATCCGACATCAACGCATGGATCGCCAACTGCATCGCGCGAGGCCTCAATGACCGCTGAAATCGGGGGCATTAACGGGGGCATCCATGCTAACGGCTATAAACAATATGTATGTAATACAGTATGTTGCCTACAATTTGTAAATTCCCTCCCGCTCCGCCATTGGCCGCCGATTACACGCTATACTACGCTACAGCCCGATACCTTGAGAAAGGCGACAGCAGCTTACGACCCCATTTCTGGCGTTAGCTGCCTAAAAGCCAAGGCGTGAAAGTAGGCCTTACGGGCCTCCACCGCAACTATGCGCTCGCGGTACGTGCAGACCCCGACGAACTAGTCACTTCCGACACGCGCTCCAACACAGAACGAGCTTTATGGTTCAGCAGGGCTGCCTGGCTGGTCTTTGGCTCCCAACCCCCTGAAGATGAGTGCTATTATCCTCGCCGCCTGAGCATCACTCCCCGAGTGGGATGGAATTTGCCAAAGCACTCCAAGAAGCAGCAAAACATCGTCGGCATTTGCACCGCGATCAATTGCACCCGCGGCCTGACATGCAGCTATGAGTGAACGCACCGCCGACACCATCTGCTGATAGGCCTCGCGCGCATCATCCTCCGAGGTGGCCCCTTGCAGAAGTTTTGCCACTCCGCGCTTCATCGCACTGGAATCGGCTAGCTGGGCACACCATAGACGGAACGCCTCAAGCGGAGGATGCTCTTGCAGAAGCGTCGATGCGAGAGCCGCAACGGCGCTGATCTCCTTGCGATAAATGGCCAAGGCCAACGCCTCCCGCGTTGGGAAGTGGCGATAGAGCGTGCCTTGCCCAACTCCGGCTGCCCTGCTGATAGCGCTGAGCGGCGTTTCGGGATCGGCGGTTAGCGCCTCCCGCGCCACCGCAAGTATGCGATCACGATTGACGCGGGCGTCTGCTCGCAATCCATCCTCTTCTACAGCCATATCGCCTCTTGACTAAACGGACAATTGTCCGATACGCAATGGCAAGCGGACAGTTGTCCGAATATAGCGCGTGCGGAGATGGACATGCAATATGCTAAGCTCGGCCGGACGGGCCTTGATATTTCGCCGATCTGTGTTGGCTGCATGGGGTTCGGGGACCCGTTGCGAGGCTACCCTTCTTGGTCGCTCGACGAGGAAGCAAGTCGACGCCTCATTCGCCACGCACTTGAGGCGGGAATCAATTTCTTCGACACCGCCAATTTATACTCAAATGGTTCCAGCGAGGATATCCTCGGGCGGGCACTGAAGGACTTTGCGTATCGCGAAAACGTTGTGATCGCCACCAAACTCAGCGCACCAATGCGCGACGGACCGAATAGTATAGGGCTATCGCGCAAGGCAATCATGACCGAAGTCGATATGAGCCTCAGGCGCCTGGGCACGGACTATATCGACCTCTACCAAATCCATCGTCGCGATCGGACGACCCCCTGGGAAGAAACGCTGGAGGCCCTGAACGATATCGTCAAGGCCGGCAAGGTCCGATATCTCGGCGCATCGTCCATGATGGCCTGGGAATTCGGCAAAGCGCTCCACCTGCAGACATCCAACGGCTGGGCTCGGTTCGTGTCGATGCAGGATACTTACAATCTGCTGGACCGCGAGGAAGAGCGCGAGATGCATGCCCTTTGCATCGATGAAGGCGTGCAGACCATTCTCTATAGCCCTCTCAACCGTGGCCGGCTGGCCCGACCGTGGGGAGCGATCACTGCAAGGGCGGAAACCGAAGCGGTCTACAAGCTGGGGGCAGCCACTGCCGACAGCGACAAGCTGATTGTCGATGCGGTGGGAGCCATTGCGGAAGAACGGGGCGTCTGCCGGTCAATGATTGCGCTGGCCTGGTTGCGTCGCAATCCCGTAATGGCAGCTCCGATCGTGGGTGCGCTGAAAGCTGAGCATATTGACGACGCTGTGGCCTCCCTGTCGATCAGCCTTACCGACGAGGAGGCAGCAAGGCTGGAGGCACCCTATACGCCGCGGCTCGACCATCAGGGCATGTCGGACCCGGCCATGCTGCGTCGCGCGGCTGAAACAGCCACAGGACACAGCATCAGCCGTCTCCCGGTCCGTGAACCGAGCAAGGCGACATGAACCTCGCTCGTTCTGGCCACCTACATGTCCATCTTCGAGTGCTGGTCTGCTTTCTGCATTGCACCGCCTGAAGCCGGCCTTCCGCTATCCATCCCATTGCCGCCGATTCTACGCTACAGCCCGATATATCTTGAGAGCCGAGAGCCGCGACGGCAGCTTCCGACCCCATTGCGGCTTATGAAGACGCGCGGAGTGCCTTCATAAGTTGCCGCAGATTCAAGCGCTCATCATCCGAAGCTGGTTGAACGCGAAAGCTCCTCCCACGCGCCGATTTCGACCCGCATCCCGTCGAGTTTCTGCTCGACAAGTCCAAGTGCATCATCGCCCAGGAACAGCCGCACCGGCGGATTTTCGGCATCGACCAGCGCGAGCAACGCCTGCGCAGCCTTAGCTGGATCGCCTGGTTGGTTGCCGCTCTTGGCCTGTCGTGCGGCGCGGATCGGGTCCATGACCGCGTCATAGTCGGCAATGCTGCGCGGTGTGCGATTCATCGAGCGTCCGGCCCAGTCCGTGCGGAATTGGCCGGGAGCGAGCGCCGTCACCCGAATTCCAAAGCTCGCCACTTCCTTGCCGAGCGCTTCGGAGATGCCTTCGAGCGCGAATTTGCTTCCGCAATAGAAGGTGATGCCGGGCATGGTGATGAAGCCGCCCATGGACGTGACGTTGACGATATGGCCCCGCCGCCGCTCGCGCATGCCTGGCAGCACCGCCTTGATCATCGCGACGGGCCCGAAGACGTTGGCAGCGAACTGGCGCTGAAGATCGTCCATCGACGATTCCTCCAGCACGCCCTCATGGCCATAACCCGCATTATTCACCAGCACGTCGATCGGACCGCCCTGCCGTTCGGCTTCGGCGATAGCCGCCGGGATCGCTTCGAAATCGGTCACGTCCAGCGTGACCGGGTGAGCGCGATCGGGAGCGAGCGCGGCGAAGGTCTCGGCGTCGCCCTCCCGCCGCACGGTGCCGATCACATGGTGGCCCGCTTCGAGCGCGCCTGAGGCAAATGCTCGTCCGAGGCCGGAACTGACGCCGGTGACGAGGAATGTTTTGGGGGTGGAAGCCATGGTACAACTCCGGGCTATGATTAAAACTATATCATGATATAGATAGAGACATGACACGAAACAAGACCCAGGCAGATCCGACCGCCGCGAGGGGGGAGCCGCTCCGCCAGCGCGTGATGGACGCGGCGGAACGGCTGCTCCGCCGGGGCAAGGCCGATTTCTCGATGCGCGACCTTGCCACCGAAGCCGGGGTCAGTTTCGCGACGCCGTTCAATCAGTTCGGGAGCAAGGCTGCGATCATGCATGCCCTTTCGGGGCGGCGGATCGATACGATGGCCAAGCGCTTTGCCGAGATGTCTCCGCCTGCCGATGCCGCCGGCAGGGTGCTGTTGGCGATCGACACGGCGGTCGAGGTGATGCTGGAGGAGCCGGAAATAAACCGAGCCGTGATGGGGTGGATCGGCACGGCCGGTCCGTCCCCCGGAAAGGTCCTGACGCACTCCACGACCTTATGGTCGCTGGCCCTGGGAGCCGGCGATGGCTTGATCGCGGCAGGCAGGCAGAAGGCGCTGCGCTGTTTGCCGGAACAGCTCGCCTTTGCCTTTCGTGGGGTTCTGTCGTTCTGGACCGCCGGCGAACTGCCGGATGAGGCGCTTGCCTCGAATGCGCGAGAGATTGCGAAGACGTTGCTCTTCGGATTTGCTGAACGGCCGCTATTCTGCGATTCCGCCTCCTAAGCCGCCGTTCGGGAATCCACCCTGTTGCTGCCAGTCAGGTGTCGACTCCGTTTGAGCCATTTGTTCGTAGCTTTATTCAGGAGGGTTATGGAGGGCTATAGCGTAGACGTAGTTCTCCGTTTCGTCGCTCTCGGCCCGCCATTTTCACATCCCCTACCTGCTGACGTAAAACGTATCGCTTACATCAGACGGACGGCATCCCTGCCGTGCCTCCTCACCCTTCCTCCAGCGCGGCGCTGGCTTCCATCCAGACTTCTTCGGCCGTTTCCAGCATCTTCTCCAGCTCGGCGCGCTTCACCATGAGTTCGCTGGTCGTCATCTTCGCTTCCGCGCCGGTCGCGGTCTTGGGATCGAACAGCGCCTTGTCGATGCGGCTGCGCTCGGTGGACAGGGCGGTCATTTCGCGCTCCGCCTTGTTGAGCGCGTTCTTGAGCGTCTTCTGCTTTTCGCGCCATTCGGCCGCGGCGCGCTTGTCGGCCTTGCGGTCGACCTTGGGCGCATCGCCGCCGCCATTGCCGTTACCGTCCGCCTTGCGCAGGATGATGTCGGTATAATCGTCCAGGCTGCCGTCGAACGGCTGGGCGGTGCCGTTGTCGACCAGCACCAGACGATCGGCGACCAGTTCGATCATGTGGCGGTCGTGGGAGACGATCACCACCGCGCCGCTATAGTCGTTGAGCGCCTGGACCAGCGCCTCGCGGCTGTCGACGTCGAGATGGTTGGTCGGTTCGTCCAGGATCAACATGTGCGGCGCGTCGCGGGTGATGAGCGCCAGCGCCAGACGGGCGCGCTCGCCGCCCGACATGGAGCCGACCTTCTGCGTGGCGCGCTCGCCGGAGAAGCCGAAACGGCCGAGCTGGGCGCGCACCGCGCCGGGGGTCGCGCCCTTCATGACGCGGGTCATATGCTCCAGAGGCGTGTCGGTGACGTCCAGTTCCTCCACCTGATATTGGGTGAAATAGCCGACATTCATCTTGGCCGAGCTTTGCACCGCGCCCTCCATCGGGGCGAGTTGCGCGGCGATCAGGCGGGCCAGCGTCGTCTTGCCATTGCCGTTGCGGCCGAGCAGCGCCAGCCGGTCGTCGGGATCGATGCGCAGATTGACGCGGCGCAGGATCGGCGTGTCGGTGTAGCCGACCGCCGCCATGTCCATGGTGATGAGCGGCGGGCGCAGTTCGGCCGGACTGGGGAAGCCGAAATGCAGCGTCGGGTCTTCGATGGCGGCGGCGATGGGCTGCATCCGGGCCAGCGCCTTGGCACGGGACTGGGCCTGCTTCGCGGTCGAAGCGCGGGCGCTGTTGCGGGCGACATAGTCCTGCAACTTCTCCCGCTCCGCCTGCTGCTTGGCGCGGGCGGATTCGAGCTGGGCGAGCCGTTCGGCGCGCTGCCGCTCGAACGCGTCATAGCCGCCGGGATAGAGCGTCACCTTCCCGCCCTCCAGATGGAGGATATAGTCGACCACATTGTTGAGCAGGTCGCGCTCATGGCTGATGACGACCACGGTGCCGCGATAGGCTTTCAGGAAATTTTCCAGCCAGAGCGTCGCTTCGAGGTCGAGATGGTTCGACGGTTCGTCGAGCAGCAGCAGGTCGGGATTGGAAAAGAGCAGCGCGGCGAGCGCCACGCGCATCTTCCAGCCGCCCGAATAGCTGTCGAGCGGGCGGCCCTGCATTTCCTCGTCAAAGCCGAGGCCGACGAGGATGCGGGCGGCGCGGGCCGGGGCGGTATAGGCGTCGATCGTCGTCAGCCGCTCATAGATATGGCCGAGGCGATCGGGGTCATGGGTATGCTCCGCCTCCGCCATGAGTTCGGCGCGTTCCTTGTCGGCGGCGAGCACGGTGTCGAAGGGGGTCGCGGTGCCGGAGGGCGCTTCCTGCGCGATATAGCCCAGGCGCGTGTCGCGGGGCATGTCGCACGACCCCTCATCCGGGTCGAGCTGGCCGATCATCACCTTCATCAGCGTGGACTTGCCCGCGCCGTTGCGGCCGATAAGGCCCACACGGCTGCGCGGCGGCAGCGCGGCAGCGGCGCGATCAAGGATGGTGCGGCCGCCCAGGCGCACGGTGATACCGTTCAGGTTAAGCATGGGCGCGCCTGTAGCAGAGGTGCGCGGGGTGGTGAAGACGCTCAAGACAGCGTTTTGCAAACGTGGCGCGGCGTTGCAAAGTACACAGTGTCGTGGCCGACGCAAAAGCGTGGGGACAGACGGGTGGCGTGGATTTCGCAATAGGAGAATTTTTGCGAAATGGCGCGCGCCGGGGTGTGACATGGCGCGGGACGCGAAGGGCGGACGGTGGGAAAGAACCGAGGGGATTATGGCATGGGAGTGGGGGTGTAGGACAGGGGGGAGTGGCCGATTATTGCCATTCCCCCCACGTCAAGCCGGGCTTGACCCGGCATCCCGCTTCTTTCTCAAGCAAAAAGCTGGACCCCGGATCAAGTCCGGGGTGACGAGAGAAAAATGGCTGAAAATGGCCGTTTCCCGCCAGCCTGCTTCTGAAGCTACAACTTCAGGAAGCGGACTTTCGCAGCAAATTGTCGGTACGCAACGCGGGGAACATGGCACGGATTCTGCGGAAGGCCTTCCGCAGGGGGGAGAGCAGCGGCGCCAGGCGTTATGCCACCTTCCTCCGGTCAACGCCGCCAGTATCCGTGGCTGCGGTGTGGACTATCGAGACTATGGTGCCGGGATGACCCCCCTGGGTCTCGACGGTAGCATCCATCTGATTGGCCAGTGCCTCGACGATACTGGTGCCCAGACCCGGTTTCGCGTCGGCCAGCGACTTGGGGGTGCCAACGCCATCGTCACTGATCGATAGTTTCCAGTCCTGCCCGCGCGAATGATAATCGACCAGGATCTTGCCGCTGCGATCGCCGGGGAAGGCGTGTTTGAGCGCATTGATCACAAGCTCGGTGACGATCAGTCCCAGACTGACCGAAATGTCCGCGTTCACGCTACTGTCGTCGGCAGTCACTTCAAGCGACAGTTGATCATGATCGCGGATCATCGATGCGCCCAGGCTCTGACAAAGCTGGGTGAAATAGGTGCGCAGTTCCACATCGCCCAATCGCGATGCCGCAAGCTGCTGCTGGAGGGTGGCGATAGACATGACCCGGTGGTGCGCATCATGGAGATGGCCGCGGGTCTCTTCCGATTGCACCCGCCGCGCGCTCTGCATGAGCACGCTGGCAATGATTTGCAGGCTGTTGGCGACGCGATGCTGGATTTCCTGGAGCAGTATCGCCTTTTCGCGCAGCAGGTCATCCTTTAGCTTTTCGCTGATCCGTGCCTGGGTGACGTCGGAAATGGTCAGGAGCAGGCGGACCTGTTCGGCATCGCCATATTCAAGCTTCTGTGCGTTGAGGACGAGGCGGCGCGGTACGGCATCGCCCCTGAGTTCCATCTCATAGGCTTCGATCTTTGCATGACCGGAGAGGGTTGCCGCGAGCAAGGATCGAAGCTGCGGCACATCCCACTCGCGCGCTCTTAGCTGGAATAGCGGCCGTCCGGCCACATTCTGCGGATCGAGGGCGAAAGTGCGGTAGAAGGACGTGCTGGCGGCGATCACGGACAGATCACCATCAAGCAGCAGCGCGGGCGCGGTGGAGGAAGCAAGGATAGCCAGCGCCAGATTGTGCGCAATGTCGGTATGGCTCGTTCGGTTCACGATATGCCCCCTTCCGGGGAAGCCGGGAGCTTGCGGGGATGAAAGCCGGTCCGGGTAGCGGCGACATACTGCTCCCCGGTCGGGAACATGGACTCGCATCCGCTCCGTAGCATGGATAACGCCGAGACCCGGCGTCTATTCGATCAAGGGCGGATATTTCGGTTCGGAGCGCCCGCTGAGGGGAACGGATCGAGCAAGCTCCCCTGGGTGAACGAATGTCAGGTGTCGAACGCAATTGCCTGACTGCTAAATGGCGACAATTGGCGCATCCCGACAGCCCCCACCCCAACCCCTCCCCTGAAGGGGAGGGACTTTTAGGGCGTGCCCTTCGCCTTCACCTCCGCGTAGAGCGTGAACTGCCCGTGCAGCCCGCCCACGCTTGACTGCCCGACCCAGAGGTCAAACAAGCCCGGTTCGGCGATGCGCTGGTTGCGGGAGCCGACGAACTCCAGGTCCACGCGCGACAGGGAGAAGCGGACGGTTTTGCTTTCGCCCGGTTCCAGCGTGACGCGCGCCATGCGCTTGAGTTCCCGGATCGGGCGGGTGCGGCTGGCTACCCTGTCCCGCGTGTAGAGCTGGACGACTTCGCTGCCCCTGCGGCGGCCCTTGTTGGTGACGCGCGCCGACACCACGATCGCCGCGTCCCAGCGCATGGCGGTGTCGGACAATTTCAACTGGTCGAGCGCGAAATCGGTGTAGCCGAGGCCATGGCCGAAGGGGAACCTTGCACTATTGTCGGTGGTGGCGTAGCGCGCCTTATATTCGGTGCTGCCGCTGTCCAGCACCGGACGACCGGTCGACTTGCGGTCATAATAGAAAGGCTCCTGCCCGCTTTCCCAGGGGAAGCTGACGGGCAATTTGCCGGACGGGTCGGCCCGGCCCAGCACGATGTCGGCGATGGCGTGGCCCGCCTCGCTCCCCAGGAACCAGGTGGCGAGGACCGCGCCGGCATTGGCGACGCCGTCATGCAAGGCGAGCGCGCGACCGTGGCGCAGGAGGACGGCGACGGGCTTTCCGGTGGCGACCACGGCGTCGGCCAGCGCCTGCTGCGCGGCGGGGATTTCGATGACGGTGCGCGATTGCGCTTCGCCCGACATGGCCTGCGATTCGCCGATGGCGAGCAGGACGATATCCGCGGCCCTGGCCGCCGCCACGGCTTGCGCGATGCCGCCGTCGATGGGGCCGCTGATGTCGCTGCCGCGCGTGATGCTGAGCTTTGTCGCGTCGGGCAGCGCGGCGCGCAGGCCGGTGGCGATGTCGACGCCCTTGTCCGGGTCGCCGTAAAAGGCCCAGGGGCCGTAGAGATTGCGCGTATCCTCGGCGAAGGGACCGATGAGGGCGATCTTCTGGCCCTTGGCCGGGTCGATCGGCAGGACGCCGTCATTCTTGAGCAGCACCATCGATCGGGTGGCGGCTTCACGGGCGAGGGCGCGGTGGGCGGGGGTGAAGATGCGGGTCTTTTCCGCTTCCTCGCTGAGGGAACGGTACGGGTTGTCGAACAGGCCGATCGCCGCCTTCACATAGAGGATGCGGCGAACCGCGACGTCGACCGTCGCCATCGGCACCGCGCCACTCTTCACCAGATCGGGCAGGTAGCGGATATAGAGGCCGCTCTGCATCGACATGTCGACCCCGGCGAGTATGGCGAGGCGGGCGGCGTCGCGATCATCCTCGGCAAAGCCGTGGGCGACCAGTTCCTCATCGGCGGTGTAGTCGGAAAAGACGAAGCCGCGAAAATGCATCTCGCCGCGCAGCAGGTCGGTCAGCAGGTCGCGGTCGGCGGTGGCGGGGACGCCGTTAATCTCGTTGAAGGCCGCCATGGTGGTGAGCGCGCCGGCGGCGAAGGCCGCGCCGAAGGGGGGCAGATGGGTTTCGCGCAGCGTCTCCTCGCTGATGTCGACATTGCCATATTCGAGGCCCGCGGCGACCGCGCCATAGGCGGCGAAATGCTTGGGGCAGGCGAGCAGGGCATCGTCGCGGCGCAGGTCGCGGCCCTGAAAGCCGCGCACGCGGGCGGCGGAGAGCAGGCTGGTGAGGACGACATCCTCCCCCGCCCCTTCGACCACGCGGCCCCAGCGCTGGTCGCGCGCGACATCGACCATCGGCGCGAAGGTGAGGTGCAGGCCGGCGGCGGTGGCTTCGATGGCTTGCGCCCGCGCGGTGCGCTCCACCAGGGCGGGATCGAAGCAGGAGGCTTCGCCCAGCGGCACGGGGAAGATGGTCTTGAGGCCGTGGATGACGTCTCCGGCGAAGAGGAGCGGGATGCCGAGGCGGCTGTCCTTGACCGCGATTTCCTGTGCGCGGCGGCCGCCCGCGACGCCGATGCCGTTGAACAGGCAGCCGACCCGGCCCTTGCGCACTTCGTCGGACAGGCGCTTTTCATCCTGGATGCCGACCTGTGGATTGGGCGGGTTGAAGGGACGGAAACTGTCGGCGAGGCAGGTCATCTGCCCGGCCTTCTCCTCGATCGTCATCTTCGCGATCAGGGCGTCGACGCGCGCCACATCGGCCTGCGCCAGCGCGACGCGCGGCAGGTTCAGCGCCAGAACGCCGCCCAGCGTGCGGATCAGGAGGTCGCGACGGTCAAGGGTCATGCAGGGGAAGGGATAGCCTGGAAGGGGTGAACGGAACGTGTCCGGTCAACGCGCGCCCATCCATTTGGTTGCGATACGCCGGGATACGGCCGGCGCCCTGCCCTGTCAGGCCTGCGCAAACAGCTTCGTGCCCGCGACGCCGATCACGATCATCGCCATGAAGCCGGCCTGCACCGGATTCACCCGGTCGCCGAACAGGATCATGCCGCCGATGATGACGCCGACAGCGCCCAGGCCCGTCCAGATCGCATAGGCGGTGCCCGCTGGAATATCCCGCATCGCCAGCGCCAGCAGAGCCATATTGAGGAAGCTCAGGGCAATCGGCACAACCGACGCCTGCCAGCTACCCAGGGTCGCCGCCCATTTGAGGCTTAACGCCCAGCAGATTTCAGTGAATATGGCAATGCCAAGGATAAGCCACGCCATGACAGCGCTCCCTTTCGTCTCTCAACGGGCTCGGAAAGGGACGACACGTAAGCCGGAAACCCGAAAAGAGGCGGCGCGTCGAGGGGGGGGCGATGGTGGACGCACTAGGGCTCGAACCTAGGACCCGCTGATTAAGAGTCAGCTGCTCTACCAACTGAGCTATGCGTCCACACCGGCCTGTGCCTATCCCGTCGGGACAGGGCGCATCGGACCAGATGCGATGGTGGACAGGGTTGGGTTCGAACCAACGTAGGGGAAACCCCGGCAGATTTACAGTCTGCTGCCTTTAACCACTCGGCCACCTGTCCAGTGCCCTACGCGACGGGAAATTTGCATTCCCCGACACGTTGGAGGCGGCTCAATGGCGAAAGGAGGCTTGCCTGTCAATGGGGTGATGTGAAAAGAGCGCAAACATGAAAAAAGGTCATCGCTCCGCCAAGCCCAAGGGCGCCTTCCCGCGCTTCTACGGGCGTCACGCCGTCACCGCGGCGCTCGCCAACCCCAACCGCGTCGTGCGCAAGATATGGGGCACGCGCGAAGCGCTGGCCGCACTCGACCTGCCGCCGGTGCTGCCGATCGTCTATGCCGACGTGGCGGACATGGGCCGGATGGTCCCGTCCGACGCGCCGCACCAGGGCATCGTCGCCGAAGTCGAACCGCTGGACGATGTCTGGCTGGGCGAGATTCTGGAGGAAGGACAGGACGACAAGCGGCCGATCCTGGTGCTGGACCAGGTGACGGACCCGCATAATGTCGGCGCTATCCTGCGCTCCGCCGCCGCGTTCGACGCGCTGTGCATCGTGACGCAGGACCGGCACGCGCCACCCGAATCGGGCGTGCTGGCGCGCGCGGCGTCGGGCGCGCTGGAAATCATGCCCTGGGTGCGGGTCGTGAACCTGGCCCGTGCGCTCGATGAGATCGCGGAAGCAGGCTATTGGCGCATCGGCCTGGACGGCGACGCCGACACCCATCTGGGCGAGGCGATCGGCGAATCGCGGGTGGCCTTGGTCCTGGGGGCCGAAGGCGAGGGATTGCGCCACAACAGCATGGCGCATTGCGACATTATCGCTAAGCTGCCGATCAGTCCGCGCATGGAGAGCCTGAACGTCTCCAACGCCGCGGCCATCGCCCTCTACGCCGCGACCAACCGGTGACGGCCGGGGCAAGGAGAGTTTCGCCGATGAATCGCCTGTATCGCAGCCTGGGGGCGCTGGCCGGCCTGCTGGCCCTGTCCGCCTGCCTGGTGACGCCGGGCAAGTTCGAATCCAGCCTGGACATCCGCGCCGACCGGCACTTCACCTTCGCCTATAAGGGCGAGATATTGGCGCTGGACCTGAACAAGGATGCGTTGAGCGGCCTTCCCTCCGACGGGGATGACGACACGCCCAAGGAGGGCGAACCGGAAGCCGGCCCCACCATGTTGCAGATCGCGGCGCGGGACGAGGATTTCAGCGACAAGGATGCGACCGGCGGCGACACGGAGATGCAGGCGATCGCGACGGCACTGACCAAGGAGAAGGGGTTCCGCTCCGCCCGCTATGCCGGCAACCACAAGTTCGAGATCGACTATGCGATCAGCGGCACGCTGGACCACACCTTCCTCTTCCCCTTCAACATCGACGCGCAGATCCTGATCCCCTTCGTCGCGGCGGAATTGCGGGGCGAGGACCGGGTGCGGGTGAAAGCGCCGGGCTTCGCCAACAGTAGCGACAAGAGCCAGGGGACGGGCGGCCTGGGTGGCGCGAGCGATGCGGCGGCGAAGGCGATGAGCGGCACCTTCACCCTGACCACCGACGCAGAGATCGTCAGCCAGAATCAGGAAGAGGGTGCGGTGTCGACGCCCCAGGGCAAACGGATCGTCTGGACCATCACGCCGCTGACCAGCGACGCACCCGCCGCCACGTTGCGGGTGAAGAACTGATCCGGCTCAGCCAGAGCGGGCGTCACGGTGAATCGTCATTGCGAGCCGGGAGGTGGTCCCGCCCCCCTTCAAAAACCCCTCAATCTTCCGGCGCGATGGTGACGCGCAGGCCGTCGAGCGCGTCGTTGATGACGAGCTGACAGGACAGGCGGCTGGCATCGTTGCGATGATCCGAACTGTCGAGCAGGTCATTCTCATCCTCGCTCATCGCGGGCAGGATGTCGGCGAAGGCGGGATCGACATAGACATGGCAGGTCGCGCAGGAACAGCAACCGCCGCACAGAGCCAGAAGTTCGTCGAAACCATTGTCGCGGATGACTTCCATCACCGACAGGCCATTGCCGCCATCGACAGCCTGTTCCTCACCCGCACGGTTGACCACTATCAGTTTCGCCATCTATCCCATCCCATCGAATTTTCTCCGCCGCTCTGACCGACAGGCGCCGGGAAATCAAGGGCTGGACGGAAACACATATGGTCACGACCGCAAATCAATTACGCACCAGCCTGGACGTCATCGCCGCGCAGGAGCCGGGCTTCGTCGCGGCGATCGGACGGGTGGGCTATCCCCCGCCACGGGTGCGCGAACCGGGTTATGAGACATTGCTGCGCACCATCGTGGGGCAGCAGGTGAGCGTGGCGGCTGCGGCTGCGGTATGGCGCAAGCTGGAAGCGGAGCTGGGCACTGGCTGCGCGCCGCAAGCGCTGCTGGAGCGCGATTTCGACAGTTTGCGCGCCTGTGGCCTGTCCCGCCAGAAGCAGGGCTATGCCCGCAGCCTGGCCGAACTGGTGGTGTCGGGCGCGCTCGACCTGCTCGCCCTGCCCCAGGATGACGAGGAAGCCATCGCTGAACTGGTGCGGATCAAGGGGATCGGCCGCTGGTCGGCGGAAATATACCTGCTCTTCGCCGAGGGGCGGCCCGATATCTGGCCGGCCGGCGACCTGGCCGTGCAGATCGAGATCGGCCGCATATTGGGCCTCCCCGAACGGCCGAGCGAGAAGCTGACCCGCAACCTGGCCGAAGCCTGGCGCCCGCATCGCAGCGCCGCCGCGATCATGGCCTGGCACCATTATAACAGCGGCACCGACATGCTGAAGACTTGATATTATGGCTTTGATATCTGGCAGTATCGCAATTACCAGAACGGACAGTCTCTCTCATGGTCATCCTGTCAGCCATCTCCTTCTTCCTGACGCAGCATCCTTTCCTGTCATGGCCGGTGATACTGATCCTGGGTGCGATATTGGGCCATTTGCTGGCGAAGTGGAGCGGCAAGGGCGGCTGGTATGGCCTGATCCTGGCGTTCTTCATCTATGGCCAGCTCAATATCTTCATCGCCCATATCTTCAATGCGCTGTTCCTCAAGGCCTTCGGCGTCATTGGAACGGGCGTCATCACCCATTCGGAAGTCACCAACTCCACCCTGAACGACCAGAATATCTGGGCCTATAGCGCGGCGCTCAAGACTGCGGACGGACAGGATGTGGTGACAGAATTCGACACCATGTCGGCCAGCATCTATCCGATCACCAATACCATCTACATCCCGCCGGAGGGCGAGCGGTTCGTCATCAAATATATCCCCGGCTTTCCGCGCAACTTCGTCATCATGCGCAACCTGTCGCCCTATGGGATCAGGCAGGTGATCGGCGAGGATCGCGGACCGGTGGAGAAAGCCGCCAACCAGCTTGCGACCAGCCCGGCCAATCCCGATTTCATCGCGGAATATCGCAATGCCCTGACAGCATTTCTCGACAAGCACCGGGGGGATGCCGATCCTGCGTTGATCGCACAATATCAGGCCGCTCTCGACGCGCTGCCGCACCAATGAGCCTAAGGACGAGCACTGTAAGACTGTTCCGCTATGCCGTCCTGCTCGCCATGGCGCCTATCGCCATGCTTGGCCTGTCGGGAACGCCGAACGAATATCGGGCCATGGGCATCGACGCCGTCGATTGCGATGGCCCGATTTCCGTGCTGATCTTCGCGGTGCCGGCCCTGATCGTCTATGGCGCGGCCAGTGCGATATTCCTGCGCCGATGGCGGCGGCGCCGCTTTCTGGTCGCTGCCATCCTCTGCGCGCTGCTGTCCGTGGGACTATTGTGGAATATCGGCGGCGCGTTGGGGGAGCAGTGGAGGAACGCCGCCGAACCCATTTGCGAATCCGGGCAATAGCGGCGCTGCGGGAAAGCCGTGCTATTTCTGCTCGGCGGCTTCCTTTTCCATGACTTCCATCGCCTGGCGATCGGCTTCATCGACAAATTCGCAGGCCAGCAATGTCTTGCCGTTAAGGCCCGCGCCTTCGCGCGCGACGACGGAAATCAGACCCATCTCCTTCAATCCCTGTTCGGCGTCGGGGAGCAGGCGGGCAAATCCCTTGGTCGAGCTTCCCAGCAAATGGCTGGTTTCGGGCGTCAGTTCATAACGTTTGGCAAGCCGACCCGCGACGTCCCCGTCCACCAGCACGCCGATGGTCATGTTGCCGAACAGGACATCCTGGGTGGTGAAGCCGTCCCGCTCGATCGGCGCGGGCAGATGATAGATGGCCGCGCCCAGCGAAGACTGGTCGGGCTTGGCGAGCTTTTCGGCGGCTTCGTACAGCGCCGTCGCATGATCGATCGAATAAGGCGGCTGGCAAAGCGCGGCGTCGAAGAAGGCCGACGGGGGCACATCCTCTTCCGCCCAAGCGGCTGTGGTGGAGGCGACCAGCAGGACGCTGGACAGGAGGTGCAGGGGGGAGAAGCGAATCGACATGGCGACAGGATGTGCCCGATGCCCCCTCCCCGATCAAGCGGCGTGGCGGCATCCCGTCGTCACAGGGTCAAGGACCATGTCTGGCCGACAAGATCATGCCCGAAGCTATGATGCGGCGCTTCGTCCACCAGCACGAAACCGGCGCGTTCGTAGATGCTGCGGGCGGCGGCGAGCACGCTGTTCGTCCAGAGATCGAGCCGCTTATACCCCACGGCCCGCGCGCGTGCGATGCAGGCGGCGACGAGCATCTTGCCCACGCCCGCGCCCTGCGCATCGGGTTCAACATAGAGCAGGCGCAGCTTGCCGACGTCCGGCGAATCCGTGCTGACGAGGAAGACCGAACCGACCATCCGCCCGTCCATCTCCGCAATCCACGCCGCCTCTCGCGCGGGATCGAACGTGCGATGAAAATCGGCGAGGATGCCCGCCGCCAAGGCTTCATAGTCGCCATTCCAGCCATATTGCTCCACATAGACAATCGTCTGGCGGGCGATGACAAGCCCCAGGTCGCCCGGCCGCAGGCCGCGCAACACGGGTTGGCGCGCCGCGCCTTCCTCTTCGAACAGGCGGGTGATGGTTTCGGCGGCCGACAACAGGCGCGCGCGCTGGAAAGCGGACAGCCCATCCAGCAGCCCGCCGATCGCGGTGCGGGTATTGCCCTCCGCCGCCGCGAACCTGGCCCGGCCCTCATCGGTGAGCGTCAGGCGTTGATAACGGCCATGGGCCGGGTCTTCGCGCGCCTCCACCAGGCCGCGATCGGCGAAGCGCTTGAGCGTCCGGCTGATCTGGGCCGGATCGAGACGCAAGGCGCGGGCGATCTCCGCGCCGGTCGGATCGGTCCGGTTCGCCAACTCGTAGAGAATCCGCGCCTCGCTGAGCGTGAAGGGGCTTTTGTCCAGCCGGGCGGCGAGCAGGCCCAACCGGCTGGTATAGACGCGATTGAAGGCACGCAGGGCCGCTATGTCTTTTTCATGCTGAACCGTCATGCAGGGTCATCCCATAATGTTGACTGAATCATCATTATGGGATGATGATGGAATCAACAATGGCGGAAGCAAGCGATAACGGGCGCGCAGCAGGCCGCTTTCGCCGAAAGCGCTTTCTTTTCCGGACGCGCTGTCGCTACATTCTCCCTGCAACAGCGAGAGCCTTCGACATGACCCTGCCCCACGCCCGCTACATCATCCTTGAGCATGAAGGCGTCTGGAAGATCAATCTGGACAATAAATATTACGGCCCTTTCCCGACCCAGGCCGCAGCGGTGGCCAATGCGACCGGCACTGCGGAGAAAGCCACCGAAGCAGGCTATCCCGCCTCCGTGCTGCTGATGAAAGGCACGAATTTCGAAATGCTCTGGACCAGCGCCGAGGCATGAGCGGATCAAAATGACATGGCCTGTCATCTTTTTTTCATGATCGCGGAACCCAAGGCCCCCAACGGATTTTAGTTCCTCCAGGGTTGCAGGCAGGGACATGGGCAAAAAGATTCTGATCGTCGAAGACGAGATTTTCGTCGCACTGGAAATCGAACAGATTGTCGAGGACGCCGGATTCATCGTCGGCGCTATCGCCGCTGATCGCGTCGCCGCGCTTGCAGCGGCAGCGACGTGCGACATCGCCCTGGTCGACCTCAACCTGCGCGACGGGCCGACCGGCCCCCAAATCGGCGTCGAACTAGCGGAGCGCTACGGCATTCGCGTCATCTATGTGACCGCCAACCCCAAGCAGATTGGCGAGGCGTCGGTGACGGCGCTGGGCGTCATCACCAAGCCCTTTCGCGCGCACAGCATTTCCGCCGCGCTGCGATTGGCGGCTGCGGACGAACCTGATCTGGAAGAGGCCGAAATTGCGGGCTTCACACCGTTCCGGCAGCGCGGCTCATGGAGCGTGATGGAATCCAGAAGCTGATCTCCAGCCCGTCGGCCCGCCAGTTGCGCGTCATCCGTCCACCCAGTTGCCGTTCGACGCTGAGCGTCATCAATCGGCTGCCGAAACCTTCCGTATCGGCCAGGGCCACCGCCGGCCCGCCTTCCTCGCGCCAGTCGATACGGACATTCTCCCCTTCCACCGACACATGCAGATGGACCCGTCCGTCGGCAACGGACAGTGCGCCATATTTGGCGGCATTGGTCGCCAGTTCGTGGAACAGCAGCCCCAGCGGCGTCGCCGAACGATCATCGATACGCGGATCATCCCCCGACAACAGGATGCGGGTCGTCTGCCCGACCCGATAGGGGGCGAAAATCTGGTCGAGTATGCCCCGGAGGCGGCCTAGCCCCGCCTCGATCTGCGCGGCAGAATCGGCGCCGTGCGGACGCACGAAATCATGCGCGCGGCCGAGCGAGAGTATCCGGTCCCGCAAATCTTCCGCCACCGCGCCGATTTCGGGATGCTGTCGCGCGGACAGGCCAATGAGGCCCGCGATCACCGAGAAGATATTCTTGATGCGATGCGACAGTTCATGCGCAATCATCTCGCGCTCTTCCATCATCAGCTTTTGTTCGTGTATGTCGGTGCAGGTGCCGATCCAGCGCGTGATGTTCCCGTCCGCGTCGCGGATCGGCAGCGCGCGCCCCAGCGTCCAGCGATAATCGCCGCTGCGATGGCGAAGCCGATATTCTATGTCATAGGGCGCACCCGTCGCCAGGCTGTGCTGCCACTGTTCCCAGGCGGCCGGCTGGTCATCGGCATGGAGCATGTTGCTCCAGCCGTCGCCATCGGTCGACCCCAGCGGCATTCCGGTAAAGTCATACCAGCGGGCATTGAAATAATCATTGTAGCCATCGGGCAGCGACGACCAGACCATTTGCGGCATGGTGTCGGCAAGGGTGCGGAACATGCGATCGCTGGACGCCACCGCGTCCGCATCCAGTCGCTGCCGCACGATCATGTCGCGGTCGCGACGACGGCCTTCCAGTTCCACCATCACCTGCCGGGCCAGCAGGGTGAGGCCCTGGCGCTGGAGCAGCGTCAGATCGGCGCGTGGAACCGTATCGATGACGCAGAGCGCGCCCAGCGGCTCGCCATCGGCGCCCACCAGCGGCGCGCCGGCATAGAAGCGGATATACGGCGGGCCAGTAACCAGCGCATTATCGATGAAGCGAGAATCGCGTGGCGCATCGGGCACAATGAAAATATCGTTGCCCAGCATGGCAAGGGCGCAGAAGGATACGTCACGCGGGGTTTCTTCCGCATCAAGGCCGGTACGGGCGAGGAAGCGCTGACGCACATCCTCCACAATACTGACCAGAGCAATCGGCGCATCGCAGAGCTTCGCCGCGAAGGCCGCGATCTCATCCAGGGTACGAAAGCCACCAGCATCGAGATCGTAAAGCGCCAACAGCGCATCCCGATCTGTCGCCAGGCCTCGCCCCTCAGCCATCCCCGACCCGTTCGATGTCGGCGCCAACGGCGGAGAGTTTCTCCTCCAGCCGTTCATAGCCGCGGTCGAGATGATAGACGCGGTTGACCTGGGTTTCGCCTTCGGCCGCGAGGCCCGCGAGGATGAGGCTCATCGACGCGCGCAGATCGGTAGCCATCACCGGCGCGCCGACCAGGCCCGATACGCCGCGCACGACCGCAGTGCGGCCGTTGACGGCGATGTCCGCGCCCATGCGCGCCAGTTCGGGAACATGCATGTAGCGGTTCTCGAAGATCGTTTCGGTCAGCACCGACGCGCCGTCGGCCAGCGTCAGCATCGCCATGAACTGCGCCTGCATGTCGGTGGGAAAGGCCGGGAAAGGCGCGGTCGACAGGGTCAGAGGCCTCAGCTTACCGTCCGACGAGACGCGGATACCGTCGCGGTGGACATCGACCTGGACACCAGCGTCGCGCAACGCGGCGAGGATGGCGTGCATATCGTCGGCATTGGCGCCGATCAGATCGAGCGAGCCGCCGGTGATGGCGGCGGCGCAGGCATAGCTGCCCGCCTCGATCCGGTCGGGCATGACGCTGTAGGTCGCGCCGTGCAGCCGGTCGCGGCCGTGGATCACCAGCTTGTCGCTGCCGATGCCTTCTATGTCCGCGCCCATGGCAACCAGCAGCTTGCAGAGATCGACGATTTCCGGTTCGCGTGCGGCATTTTCCAGCGTGCAGGTGCCCTTGGCGAGCACGGCGGCCATCAGCGCATTTTCGGTCGCGCCGACCGACACCACCGGGAACGTGTAGATGCCGCCCGGCAGGCCGCCGTCGGGCGCGCTGGCGCGGACATAGCCGGCGGTTAGCTCGATCTTCGCGCCAAAGGCTTCCAGCGCCTTCAGATGCAGGTCGATCGGGCGGTTGCCGATGGCGCAGCCGCCCGGCAGCGACACCCGTGCTTCGCCTGCACGGGCGAGCAGCGGGCCGAGCACCAGGATCGACGCGCGCATCTTGCGCACGATGTCATAGGGCGCCTCGGTCGAGGTGACACGGCCCGCGCGCATGGTCATGACCCGGCCGAAATCCTCCGGCCGGGCGCCCTCGATCATGGTCGACACGCCCAACTGGTTCAGCAGATGGCCGAAACTGTCGACGTCGGCGAGGCGCGGCAGGTTACGGAGCGTCACCGGCTCATCGGTCAGCAACGCGCAGGGTAGCAACGTCAACGCCGCATTCTTAGCGCCGGAAATGGGAAGGCGGCCGCTCAACGCTTTGCCGCCGCGAATATCAATGCGGTCCATTGGAGAGGTTTAATAACGGCAAATGCGCGTCGCGCAAGGCGACCGGAACGCGATTTGTCGCGCGGCGGCGCACGCGATCACGCGAGCAGCTCGACATCCCAATAGAGCCAGTCATGCCAGCTTTCATGCAGATAGCCGGGCGGGAAGGCGCGGCCATGCTCCTGCAACTGCCAGCTCGTCGGCCGGATGGGCTGGACATGGAGCTTCATCCCCGCCTCCCTCGGCGTACGCCCGCCCTTCTTGAGGTTGCAGGGCGAGCAGGCGGTGGCGACATTCTCCCATGTCGTCCGACCGCCCGCGCGGCGCGGCACGACATGATCGAAGGTGAGATCATGGGCCGTCCCGCAATATTGGCAGGCGAACTTGTCGCGCAGGAACAGGTTGAAGCGGGTGAAGGCGGGATGTTCGGACGGCTTCACATATTGTTTGAGCGCGATGACCGAGGGGATCTTCATCTGCAGGCTGGGGCTATGCACCTCCCGCTCATAGGAGGAGACGATGTCCACCCGATCCAAAAAAACCGCCTTGATGGCGGTTTGCCAGGGCCAAAGGCTCAAGGGATAATAGCTGAGCGGCGTATAATCCGCATTCAGAACAAGTGCCGGACAGTTTTCCGGATGTCGTATGAGGTCGGGATGGTACATAGGAACCTTACTTCCCCCTAGCCGACGCTGCTGATCCTCCAGCAACGTGACACCAGCATGACAGCATTAACGAATATCATCCGTCAAGAGCCTGTATGACTCAGTCCGTCGCACCACAGCATATAGTGACCCGCTTTGCGCCAAGCCCCACCGGGCGACTGCATATCGGCCACGCCTGGTCGGCGCTGCTGGCGATGGACATGGCGCGCGCGGCAGGCGGGCAGTTCCGCCTGCGGATCGAGGATATCGACGGCACGCGCAGCCGGCCCGAACATGTCGCGGGGATCGTCGAGGATCTGCGCTGGCTGGGGATGGAATGGGACGGCGAGATCGTCTTCCAGTCGCAGCGGCTCGACCGATATGACGCGGCGTTGGACCGACTGCGGACCCAAGGGCTGCTCTACCCATGTTTCTGCACCCGCGCCGACATCCAGGCGAGCCTGACCGCGCCGCACGGGCCGGAGGGTCCGGCCTATCCGGGGACGTGCCGGGGGCTGAGCGAGACCGAACGGACGCGGCGGATCGCGGCAGGGGAAGCCCATGCCTGGCGGATCGACATGGGTGCGGCAGTGGCGCGGGTGGGAGAATTGGAATGGGAAGCGCTCTCCCAACCTCACGTCAAGATGATGGGGCAGGAGATGGACCCCCGCCTTCGCGGGGATGACGGTGTAAAAGGAAGCGTGCTGCAATCCGCCCATCCCCTCTCCCATGGCGACGTGGTGCTGGCGCGCAAGGATGCGCCGGCCAGCTACCATCTGTCCTGCACGCTGGACGATGCGGCGATGGGCGTGACACATGTGCTGCGCGGCGACGATCTGCGCGGGGCGACCGATATCCACCGGTTGCTCCAGGCCCTGCTGGACCTGCCCTCCCCCGCCTATATCCATCATCCCTTGCTGGTAGGGGCGGACGGCAAACGGCTGGCCAAACGGAGCGGATCGATCGCGCTGGCCGACCTGCGCGCGCAGGGGATCGACCCGCAGCGCCTGACCGATGCGCTGCGCGCGAGACGCTTTCCGGTTGGCATCGCGATCGCAAGCGCCTAGCATCGGACCCATGCAAACGATCCTGGTCATCGCCCTGATCCTGGCCATGGTGGCGACGCTGGTCGCGCTGGTCCGGGGCGTCATCGCCTTCCTCCAGACCACGAAGGAAGATCTGAACGCGCCCGAAGGCAGCGGCCCCAGCCCGGCGCGGCTGAAGCAGAACAGGATGATGATGAACCGCATCCTGTTCCAGGCGGCGGCAATCATCATCGTCGCCATACTGCTCATGGCCAAGGGGCATGGCTGACCGTTCATGGTCAAGCTGAACAAGATCTACACCCGCACCGGCGACGCGGGCACGACCGGGCTGGTCGATGGATCGCGCCTGCCCAAATATGCGCCGCGAATGCAGGCAGTGGGCGATGTGGATGAGGCGAACAGCGCCATTGGCCTGGCCATCGTCGCCATGGGCGCGCGGCCGGAAACGCGATGGCTGACCACGATCCAGAACGATCTGTTCGACCTGGGCGCGGATCTGGCGACGCCGATCCCGCCGGGCGGGGACGAACCCTGGGCGCTGCGCATCGTCGCCAGCCAGGTGGAAAGGCTGGAGGACGAGATCGACGCGATGAACGCGGAACTGGCACCGCTCGACAGCTTCGTCCTGCCGGGCGGATCGTCGGCCGCCGCCGCCGTCCACCTCGCCCGCGCGATCACCCGCCGGGCCGAACGCAGCGCCGTGGCCGCCGCTGCGGAGGTTACGCTCAATGGACAGGCCCTCGCTTATCTCAACCGCCTGTCGGACCTGCTGTTCGTGCTGGCGCGACGGCTGAACGACAATGGCGCGGCCGACGTCAAATGGGTGCCGGGCGCGTCACGCTGAACCGGCGCATGGATTGCCCCGCGATCCGCCCGATCCGCCCCTCCGTTCCGGTTAACCCTGTTTCTTCATCCCCATTTAGGCACGCGCCCGGAAAAGCCGTTCGCGGTCGCAACGAACGGGGGAATGCCGTGCAATTCTACCTCGCCACATCCTTCCTCTTTCCGCGCGCGCTGCGCCTGCGCCTCTTCGCGCTCTGCATCCTCGCGACGCATATGCCGCTGCTGACCTATCTGCTCCGGGGCTTTTCGACCGGTCGGATCGCGCCGGCCGAATGCATCCTGCTGGCGCTGGCGACGATCGCGGGGGCCGCGATCGCCCTGTTCGGCATCGGCGCGCTGCTTGGCCCCGTCCAGGCGCTGGCCGAAACGCCGCATCCCCGCGAGGCGGAAGCGGCGGCGCGAACCGACGAACTGCACCATGCCACGCATGAGGACAGGCTGACCGGCGTCGCCAACCGGCGCGGTTTCCTGGCGCAGGTCGCGATGCTGCCGATCGGCCGGCGCAAGGGCTGCGTGGTGCTGATCGACATCGACTATTTCAAGCGGATCAACGACCAGTTGGGTCATGATGAGGGCGACCGGGTGCTGGCCGCCTTCGCCGCGCGGCTGTGCGCCCAGTTGCGCCGCATCGACATCGTCGCACGCTGGGGCGGCGAGATGTTTGCCCTCTTCTTCCAGGACTGTATCGAGGATGAGGTAAGCTGGTCGCTGGCGCGGGTCGCCAGCCAGATGCGCAGCGACCCGATCGCCCTGGTGAATGGCCGGCCGATCAGCTTTTCCGCCGGCCTTTGCCGCTGGAAGGGCGACGAACTGGAAGACGCGCTGCGCCGCGCGGACGAGGCGCTCTACGAAGCGAAGCAGGCGGGCCGCGATCGCATCTACCGCGCCAAATCCTCGTTGCAGGACATGTAAGCTTACCGACAGGCCGGAACCCCCGGCCCTTTCATGCGCTTCTTCCCTCAAGAGAACGGCGCAACCGTATCGGAAAGAGCAAGCATGGCCAGAAGCTGGACGGACGCCCGACAGGATGATCTGGAGGAGCGCTACCACGCGATACGGGCGCTTAGCGAGGCGCTGGCAGCTCCCCTGTCCGACGCCGACGCCACGGTGCAGTCGATGCCCGACGCCTCTCCGGCCAAATGGCATCTGGCGCATATGAGCTGGTTCTTCGAGACTTTCGTGCTGCGCGATCATGTCGATGGATATCGGCCGTTCGATCCGCGCTACGCTTTCCTGTTCAACAGCTATTATGAGGCGGAGGGCGCGCGCCATGCCCGGCCGCTCCGGGGCATGTTGACCCGCCCGACACTGGACGAAATCCGCGCCTATCGCGCCCATGTCGACGCGGCGCTGCTGGGCGCGCTGGGCATGATGCCGCAGGCGGCGCGCGCGCTGGTGACGCTGGGCTTGCAGCATGAGCAGCAACATCAGGAATTGCTGCTGACCGATCTGCTCCATCTCTTTTCACTCAATCCGCTGGAGCCGGCGCTGTTCAGCGCGCCAAGCGCCGCGCCGGTGGCCCTGCCCGGCCCGCTCCACTGGATCGAGGGGCGTCAGGGGCTGGTCGAGATCGGCGAGGACGGGCGCACCGGCTTTGCCTTCGACTGCGAGGGGCCACGGCACAAGGCGCTGCTTCACCCCCATGCGCTGGCGCACCGTCCCATCAGCAATGACGAATGGATCGCCTTCATCGAGGATGGCGGCTATCGCACCGCGTCGCACTGGCTGTCGGACGGCTGGGCGTGGGTACAGGCGGAGCGGATCGAGGCGCCGCTCTACTGGAAGCGCGGCAAGCAGGGCTGGACCCGCTTCGGCCTCGACGGGCGTCAGCCGGTCAACCCCGCCGCGCCGGTGACGCATATCAGCCTCTACGAAGCGGACGCCTATGCCAGTTGGGCGGGCGCACGATTGCCGACGGAGGCGGAATGGGAAAGCGCGGCGCAGAATGTCGCGGCGATGCGTGGCAACCAGATGGACGGTGCGGCCTGCCCCCGCGCCCATCCGGTGGAGGGAAGCACCGCCCTGACGCAGATGTTCGGCGATGTGTGGGAATGGACCGGCAGCGCCTATCGCCCGCACCCCGGCTTTCGCGCGGCGCAGGGCACGGTCGGCGAATATAATGGCAAGTTCATGTCCGGCCAGTTCGTGCTGAAGGGCGGCAGTTGCGCCACCCCGCGCGGCCATGTGCGGGCGAGCTATCGCAATTTCTTCTATCCCCACCAACGCTGGCAGTTCACCGGACTGCGGCTGGCCAAGGATCTTTAGACCTATGCTGCTGACCGACGAAGCGCCGGCCCTGACGCGCGCCATCGATCCCGCATTCCGCCGCGATATCCTGGACGGCCTGTCCCGCAGCCCCAAGGCGACGCCGCCCATCTGGTTTTACGACCAGCGGGGGTCGGAATTGTTCGAGGCGATCACCAACCTGCCCGAATATTATCCGACCCGCACCGAGACGGCTTTGCTCAAGACCCATGGCGCGGATTTCGCGGCGGCAGTGGGGAAAGGACGCGCGGTGGTGGAGTTCGGCGCGGGCAGCGCGCGCAAGACGCCGCACCTGCTGCGCGCGATCGCGCCCGCCGCTTATGTGCCGATCGACATCAGCGGCGCGTTTCTGCAGGCGAGCAGCGCGGAGCTGGCGCGCGGCTTTCCCGGCCTGCCGGTGGTGCCGGTGGTAGGCGACTTCAACGGGCCACTGGACCTGCCCAAGGCGGTCGATGGTCTGCCGCGGCTGGGCTTCTTCCCCGGTTCCACCATCGGCAATATGGAACCGGGCGCAGCGGTCGATCTGTTGCGGGCGATGCGTCGGCTGTTGGGCCGGGACGCGATGCTGCTGATCGGGATGGACCGGATCAAGGATCGCGACCGGCTGGTCGCAGCCTATGACGATGCGGCGGGCGTGACGGCGGCGTTCAACCTCAACCTGATCGCGCGGATCAATCGCGAGCTGGAGGGCGATCTGCCGATCGACGGCTTTGCCCATCGCGCGATCTGGAATGACGACAAGGCGCGGATCGAGATGCATCTGGAGGCGGTGCGGCCGCTCCATTTTCACGTCGCGGGCCAATGTTTCCGCATGGCGGCGGGCGAGACCATCCATACCGAGAGCAGCCATAAATATGGCGCGCGCGACGAACGGCTGCTGCTGCGCGCGGGCGGGTGGGAACCGGTCGGGGAATGGACCGATGCCGAGGGGCTGTTCTCGCTGGTGCTGGCGGAGGCGAGATAAGATAGAACTGGCGTGGAGGTGATAGGGGAAAGGCGACCATTTTGGGCCCCTTTCTACTCTTGCGTCCCCGCCTGAAAGCAGACACGATTCTCGCCGAATGCCAGATGTGAAATACCCCAATAAGGTCACCTCATGATATCATTGTTGAAATGGATACCGAGGAGAAGGGTGTTAGTTGGGATTTTCGGATTGACAGTGCTGGTCGATGGCCTGTTGGTGGCATATTGGATCCGACCTCCTTTGGTGACTGTCGAAGCCGATTTTACCATAGGAGCGCAGCACGTATCATCGACCACTGCGCTGCAACAGCTGCCTACATTCGATCGATTGCGAGATCGCTGGATGATCGGCAATCGAGAAGTCAAGGACGTCCGCCGATACCTGATGGACCCAGACCCGCAGCGTATTGAACGAGGCAGCTTAGGTTCTTTCTTTCCTATGCGCCTTCCCGATGGCGGAGGATTAGAAACGCTACGTCGCGCCGTTAATCAATTGGCTACATCTGGGATATGTCAGATTGCGATTTTCGATATCCAGAGCCGGCTGGAAAGCATGGCAACCATTCTAAGGGTTCGGCGATATCGGAATCAGGCTGGAAAATGGGAAACTTGCGAGGACACCGTAAATCCTACCCCGTATGTAGTAGATTGAGTTCTGTGGATTCGATGTCCGCTTTTGTCGCCATTTGCTCAGGATTGGACAGTCCGCAAACCACCCTAATCCGTCGCCAGCAACAGGTCGCGCAGGTCGGTGAGGCTGGGCAGCACTTGGGCGCAGGCGAGGATCAGTTCCTCGGTCGGCAGCAGCAGGTCGGGGACCATGACCGTCGCGATGCCCGCCGCCGTCGCCGAACGGACGCCGGCATAGCTGTCCTCGACCGCAACGCAATGTGTGGGATCGACGCCCAGGCGCTGCGCTGCCAGCAGATAGGGTTCGGGATGCGGCTTGGGCCGCTCCACATCGCTGCGGGTCACGATCACGTCGAAATAAGGGAGCAGACCGCTCTTCTCCAGCCGCTGTTGCGCGAAAGGGGCTTCGGTCGAGGTGGCGAGCGCCATGGGGATGCCAGCCTGCGCCAGATGTTCCAGGATCAGTTCGGCGCCGGGACGCAGCGGAATGCCCACATCAGCGGCGGCTTCGAACAGGGCGTCGCTGTCGGCGTAGAAGCGCGCCAACGGAAAATCCGGTCCCATATGCACGGCCAGCATCCGCTGATTCTCGTCCCGATGGATGCCGACCATGGACAGGAGCAGTTCGTCCGACATCGGCCAGCCCAGCGCCAGTCCCGTTTCGGCAAAGGCGCGGCGATGCGCGGCCTCGGTATCGATCAGCGTGCCGTCCATGTCGAAGATGACGGCGCGGATCGGGTCCGGCAGGGTCGAGGCGGGAAGCGAAGGGGCGGATTGGCGGGGTGATGAAGCCATGGCCGCAATATGGGCGGACATTGTTGCCGTTTCCATTGCAAAGCGCGGAGGGTTGGTTGCACGGGGCGGAATGATCCGTCTCCGTTCGCTCGACACGAATGGAGGTGGATGGGCTTTTACTCCGTCACCCGCGCCGACCAGGTGGTGATCCAGTGCCAGGCGCCACGGCATTCACCCATGCTGGTCGCTTCGGTCAGGCGGAAGCGGACGCCGTCCCAGACATAGGTTTCGCTGCCGCCGCAATCACCGATGCCGCGCCCCTTGGCGAAGCTCTGGAGCAGTGACTTTTCCGCAACCCAGCCGGCGTTGACCAGCATGGGCCTGCCCCCCTCCTCGCTCCAGCCGGGCTTATAATCGAAGCTCGCCAGATGGAAGGTGCGGCGACCGGGAATGCCGGTGGCGATCACCGGGACAGAGGAAAAATTATAGGCCCCGTTGCCGCAGGGAACGAGGATCAACGCTTCATTTTTCGACAGGCGATGGAGTTGGAGCGGCTCGGCATCCTTCATCTCGTCAGCGCAGCCGGACATCTTGCCGAGCGCGGTCAACTCCTCCCGCCAGAGCGCGGCGGGCGCTGGGTCGATGGGTACGACGGCGCGGCGGATCACCGGCGCAACCGGTGCGGCGCGCACGGCCAGCGGTCCCAGCGTTCCGGTCGCGACCAGGGCCGTGCTGGTGCCCGCCCGCCCCTGCCGCGCGTCCATATAGCGGAGCGCTGCGCCCGATCCGGCGAGCGAGGGCTTGCCGAGCAGGCGGTTGCCCGCGCGCACTTCCAGCACGCCGCCGCGCGCCATGGCGATGGCGAGCGCGGCGGCCAGCGGCCCACGCAGAGTCGCGTCGCCATCCTTGCTTGGGGCGCTCGCCACCTTGCGTCCGTCGATATGGAAGCTGACATCTCCGCCGCCCTTGGCGTCGCGGCTGACCCAGACTTCAGCCGCTGCATCCGGCCCGGCATCGCGCACCACACCGACCATCACAGGATTATCGGGCCACACGCCGCCTTCGGGCAGTAACGACACGGCTTCGCATCGGTTGCGATTGTCGCAGCCGATCGTCCAATCCTTGTAAGTTTCCAACGCGCCGGGCTTGGGCGCCTGCGCGGCGCCGATACCCGACCAACTCAGGGCCGCTGCAGCGACCATGACAAAAGATTTTGCCCCCATCCGTTAACCATAACCGATAACTATTGCGGGCGGTAGAGATTCGTTACGATATCGTCCCGATTTGGATCAAAGACTGAACATCAGCCCGGCGAGCGCCGCGCTCATCAGGTTGGCGAGGCTGCCCGCCACCAGCGCCTTGAGGCCCAGCCGGGCGATCATGGGCCGCTGGTTGGGGGCAAGATTGCCTGTCACCGCCATCTGGATCGCGATCGAGCTGAAATTGGCGAAACCGCACAATGCAAAGGTGATGACGGCGATGGTCGCGGGGGACAGCGCGCCCTGCACCTGGCCCAGATTGATATAGGCGACAAATTCGTTGAGCACGACCTTGGTGCCGAACAGGCCGCCTGCCACCTGCGCCTCGTTCCAGGGGATGTTGAGCAGATACATGACCGGCGAGAAGACATAGCCGAGCAGCATCTGGAAGCTGAGATCGGGATAGCCGAACCAGGCGCCGATGCCGCCGAGGATGCCGTTCGCCAGCGCGACCAGCGCGACGAAGGCGAGCACCATGGCGCCGACCGCGACAGCGAGCTTGACGCCGGTCTGCGCGCCCTGGGCTGCGGCCATGATGAGGTTGGCCGGCTTTTCCTCATCATGGGTGGCGACCGGCATGGGTTCGCCCGGCGTCCCTTCGGGCAGCAGCGCAGCGGGGCCGGCGCCGCTGATACGGGTTTCGGGGAGATGAACGTCGGGATGATCGCCCAGCGGCAGTTCCGGTTCGCATTCCGGCTGGTCGGGCATCATGATCTTGGCCATCAGCAGGCCGCCGGGCGCAGACATGAAGCTGGCCGCCAGCAGATAGTCGATCTTGATCCCCATAGAGGCGTAGGCGGCGAGGATGGTGCCCGCGACGCCCGCCATGCCGCTGGTCATCACCGCGAAAAGCTGCGGTCCGTTGAGGCCCGCCAGATAGGGGCGGATGACGAGCGGGCTTTCGCTCTGCCCCACGAAGATATTGGCGGCGGCGCACAGGCTCTCCACCTTGGACACGCCCGTCACCTTCTCGATCGCGCCGCCGACCCAGCGGACGATGAACTGCATGATGCCCAGATAATAGAGGATCGACACCAGACTGGCGAAGAAGATGATGACCGGCAGCGCCGCGATGGCGAAGCTGGCCCCGCCGATTTCAGGCTTCGCTAGCGGACCGAAGATGAAGTCGGTGCCCGCCTGCGCATAGCCGAGCAGATTCGCGACGCCATGCGACATGCCGGCGATGATGGCGCGCCCGGCCGGGACATAGAGAACCAGCATCGCGATCCCCGCCTGCAACAGGAAGGCCGCGCCCACGACCCTAGGGCGGATGGCGCGACGGTCGGAGGACAGGGCGAAGGCGATGGCAAGGATCAGGAGAATGCCGGCAAGGCCGATGAGAAGATGCATGAAGCGCTTTCGCGGGAGAATGATAAACCGCGCGACTATATGGGCGGCACAGGGCTATGACCAGTGTTTTGGGACCAAGGCTTGGCGGTGAGGGAGACCGCCTTACCGATCCAGCGGCAGCATCAGGGTGGCGCGCAGGCCGCCTTCCGCCCGGTTGGCGAAGCCGATCGTTCCGTCATGGCTTTCCGCGATCGACCGCGCAATCGCTAGGCCAAGGCCCACGCCGCCGGTTTCCCGGTTGCGGGAGGCATCGCCGCGATAGAATGGCTCGCATAATCGCTCGATCGTCTCCGGCGGCACGCCCGGCCCGTCATCCTCGACCGCCACGGTGACGCAGCCATCGGCAACGATCATGGCGACGCGGGCCGATCCCCCATAGCGGACGGCATTTTCCACCAGATTGGCGATACAACGGCGCAGGCCGACCGCGTCGCCACGCACGACGGCGCGCGCGCTCTGCTTCACCGCGACATCCTGCCCCATGTCGGCAAGGTCGTCGGCCAGCGTCTCGACAATGGCGGACAGGTCGATGCGGACCTTCTGCGCCCCATCCGATCCCCCGCGCATGAAATCGAGCAGGTTCGTGACCATGGCGCGCATCTCCTCGACATCCGCCTGGGCCTTGGCGCGGGGGCCTTCGGGCAGTTGCTCCAGCCGGAAGGAGAGGCGCGTCATCGGCGTGCGCAGATCGTGCGCGATCGCCACCAGCATGGCGGTCCGTTCGTTGAGATAGTCGGCGATGCGTGCGCGCATGTGGTTGTATGCCGCCCCGACCGCGCGCACCTCCGGCGGGCCGGTGAGCGGCATCGGTTCGGCGCGTTCGGGCCGCTCGGCCGCGGCGCGCTCCGCCAGGCGGCGGATCGGCCGGGCGATATGCCGTGCCACCCAATAAGCAGGCAACAGCAGCAGGATGAAGATACCCGCCATCAGGGACAGGGTGATCGCGTACCAGCGCCGGTTCGCGCCCTGCCGGGCCTGGATCACGGTCCAGCCATCGCCAGTTCGCTGGGCGATGATGAAGGCGCGGAACAAGGCGTTTCGCGCCCAGTCCGGCCGGAGCATCGGCGCATCGCGGATCGGGGGGGGCGGGCGTTCGCGGAGCAGCCGGATATTTGGGGTCGGCACGCCCAGCAGCGTGGCGATCTGCGCGGCGGCGGGTGGATCAATCTCCTGCCCGGCGTCGGGGACCGGCGCCCGATCGGAACGATAGCGGGTGATGCTCCAGGCGGTGCCGGACGGCCCCGTGCCGCCGCGCAGCAACTGCGCCGCTTCGGGCAGGAACATCGGCCGGGCATGGGGCGGCGGCCCGCGAAAAGTGACCAGCATCATTGCGACCAGCGCCAGCAGCAGGGTCGCCACCACCAACGCCACAATGCGGACCAGAATGGACGGATTGAAGGAAAGGCGGCGCGCGATCACACCGGGCGCACCTCGGCCGTGAACATATATCCTTCGTTGCGGATGGTGCGGACCAGCTCGTCCGTGCCCTCTGTCTTCGGATTGCCCCCCCTCGCGCCGCGCTCCAGCTTGCGGCGCAGGCGGCTGACCTGCACGTCGATCGCGCGGTCATAGCTTTCATTCTCGTTGCCCGCCGAATAATCGAGCAACTGGTCGCGGCTCAGCACCCGGCGCGGATGTTCGATGAAGGCGCGCAGCAGGCGGAATTCGCCGTCGGTGAGCGTCACCACGACATTGTCGGGATCGGTCAGCAGACGCGCGCCCATGTCGATCTGCCATCCGGCGAAGCGCAGCCTTTGCCCGCCCGCAGCCGGCGCGTCCATCGCCTGGCGGCGATGACGGCGCAATACGGTGCGGATGCGGGCGAGCAGTTCGCGCGGGTTGCAGGGCTTGGGCAGATAATCCTCCGCCCCCATTTCCAGCCCGACGATCCGGTCGACATCGCTGCCGATGGCGGACAGCATGATGACCGGCAATCCGCCGCGCGCCGACAGGCGCCGCAGGATCGACAGCCCATCCTCGCCCGGCATCATCACGTCGAGCACGGCAATGTCAAAATCCTGGATGGCGATGGCGCGATCCATGTCCGTGCCATCGGCCACCGCCGTCACGACAAAGCCGTGCTGTTCCAGGAAATCGGACAGAAGCGCGCGGATGTCCGCGTCGTCATCGACCACCAATATGCGTGAACCATCCATCGTGACGGCCAGCATATCGGGTGAAGGGGTCAACTGCCAAGTCATCCACGTCCCATCCTGCAAGATTGCGCCCTGTCAGATCGCCAGACCGACCGTCACCGTGCCGGTGAAGCCGTTGGTGATGTCGCCGGTCATGGTCGGGGTCATCGCCGCGATCTGCGCCGATGTGTTGTCGCCGAACACATTGTCGCTGCTGGTCGTGATCTTTGCGAAGTTGGTCTTGCTGCTGGAATAGCCGCTGGTGGCGTAGACCGTGTTGCAGGCCGCCGTCGGCATGGCGAGTTGAGACGTGAGCACGCGGTTGGCGTAGCTGGTGGCGCTCGCCAGGCTTGGATAGATTTCGAAATGGATATGCGGATAGCGCCCGTCATAGCAGCCGGGGAAGATGCTGGTGAAAGTCACCTGGCCATTGGCGTCGGTCACGCCCACGCCGCGCAGATAATTTTCGCCCGGCACGGTGTAGAGCGAATAGAGGCCGTCGCGAGTGCAATGCCAGATATAGACGGCATAGCCCGCCAGCGCCGCGCAGCCGCTGTTGACGTTCACCACGGTGAGGGTGAGCTGCATGGTGACGCCTTCGGCCGTGCCGCTGGACGAACCGAAGCTGGAGCGGATGTCGGTGCGCACGATGCCGGTGTCGTCCAGCACATTGACCACGCTGCCGTTGCTGCTGTTGGAACCGTCCGCCGGATAGGGGCCGTTGGTTTCCTCTGGATCAGCAATGCAGCTATCTGACGAGGTCGGTGTGGGCGTGGGAGTCGGGGTTGGCGTGGGAGTCGGGGTTGGCGTGGGAGTCGGCGTTGCCGTCGTATCGGTGCTGCCGGAAGAGTCGTCGCCACCACCGCAAGCGCTGATCAGCGCCGCGCCGCTCGCCGAAAAGAGCAGCCGCAAGGTACGACGCCGCCCGATATTCTCCCGCGCCAGCGCGCGCATCTGTTCCAGATCGTGCATCAACCCATGGTCATGCGCGTCGTCCGCCGTTCCAGTCATACCCAGTCCCTTCTGTCCTTGCGGACCCTCCAGGGATGGGATCTATGGACTCCATGTCTCCGCGCGATTGCGCAATGTAGCGGCTTTGTAGCGCTAGGCTGCTTTCTTACCATAGACCGGCCGGGGCAGGCTGACGAGCGTCAGGCTGCTGGCCAGCATCAGCGCGACGGTCAGCCACAGGAAGACGGAATAGCCGCCGGTGGCATCGAACAGCGCCGACGCGCCGAGCGGCCCGGTCGCGGTGCCGATCGACAGCGCCATCAACAGGCCGCCATAGAGGCCGCCGAAGGTGCGCAGGCCGAAATGCTGGGTGGTGAGATAGACGATGACGTCCACTTCCGCGCCCAGGGTCAGCCCGATCAACGCGGCGGCGGCGGCCTGCGCGGCCCAGCCGGTCCCGCCCGACAGCAACAGAAGGCAGCCGATCGCCGGCAGCAGGAAGACCACCGCCCCCACCATCGATCCCCGGAACCGATCCAGCAACAGGCCGGTCGCGAGACGGCCGATGACGGAGAAAAGGCCGACCAGTGCGGCGGTCCCGGCCGCCGCCATGCGATCCGCGCCCCGGTCGGTCAGGATCGGTACGAAATGCACGACCAGTGCGATGATGGTGAAGGTGAAGAGCAGGCTGGCCAGCAGCAGCCGGTGATAGATGGTGGACCGCAGCCCTTCCCCCAGGGTCGCCCCCGGCTGATCGGGCAGATCCGCTGGCGCCGCCTTGCCCCGATGGTCATGAGCGCCGCGGAAGAAGAGAAGGATTATCGGGAAGGCGATGACCACCCAGATCGCCGCCTGGATCGGCGCGGCGCCCTGCCAGCCATGGCGGGCAATCAGCCAACTGCCCAGCAGGGGAAAGAGCGCCGCCGCGAGCGACGCGCCGCACAAAGTCACCGCGAAGGCCAGCCCGCGCGAAGTCGCGAAGCGCGACGCGACCGCACTGGTCCAGACCGTCGCCTGCACCGGCAGGGTCGCGAAAGCGAGCAGCGCCCAGAGGAAAATCCACTGGGTCCGGTCCCCCGTCGCCAGGCCCAGCAGCGCGAAGGCGCCGGTGGTGAGCAGCACGCCCACCAACCCGAACAGGCGCGGGCCGAGACGATCGACCATCAATCCGATCGGAATCGAAAAGACCGCCTGCACCAGGGTCGCCAAGGTCAGACCAATCGTAGTCTGGGTGCGCGACCAGCCGAAGGACTGACTGATCGGCTCGATATAGGGACCCAGGCCGTAGATATGGATCACGCTGGTGGCGTAGCCCAGCCCCGCCGCGATCGGCAACAGCGGCGCCCGCCGCCATTCCGCCCCGGCTGTCATCATGCCCGCCTGTGTCATCCGCCCCTCCGCGATCCTGATCCGGCGGGCAAGTGTAGCGACGGCGACAACAAAAGCGAGAAGGCCTCACTTATATCGCCGGGGCAAGGAAAAGATGATTGTGACGTTTGCGAACCCGTCTCCTAAACGTGGGTGACAGGAGCGAACCATGAGAAAATCCTCCCCTGTAAGGGGAGGTGGCTGGCCGAAGGCCAGACGGAGGGGTGTCACCCTATCGAGAGGGTGACACCCCTCCACCGGCTGCGCCGGTCCCCCTCCCCTTACAGGAGAGAATGAAGATTCACCTTGGATTCGCATCCTTGCACCATAATCGCCAAGAAAAAGGGGCCGCTATCTTGCGACAGCGGTCCCTTTTTCAAGTCCGTTCGAAGCGATCAGGCCGCCTTGGCGCGGCTCATGCGCTTCCGTTCATTCGGGTCGAGATAGCGCTTGCGCAGACGGATGGTCTTGGGCGTCACTTCGACCAGTTCGTCATCGTCGATATAGGCGATAGCCTGCTCCAGTGTCATCTTCCACGGCGGGGTCAGGCGGACGGCATCATCCTTGCCCGACGCGCGGAAGTTGGTCAGCGCCTTCGACTTCATCGGATTGACTTCAAGATCCTCGGTCTTGGCGTTTTCGCCGATAATCATGCCTTCGTAGAGCGCTTCGCCCACGCCCACCATCAGCACGCCGCGTTCTTCGAGCGGACCCAGCGCATAGGCATTGGCTTCGCCCGCGCCGTTGGAGATCAGCACGCCATTCTTGCGGCCTTCGATCTTGCCCTTGTGAGGACCGTATTTCTCGAACAGGCGGTTCATGATGCCGGTGCCGCGCGTGTCGGACAGGAATTCGCCATGATAGCCGATCAGGCCGCGCGACGGCGCGGAGAAGGTGATGCGGGTCTTGCCGCCGCCCGAAGGACGCATGTCGGTCATCTCGGCCTTGCGGATGTTCATCTTCTCGACAACGGTGCCGGAAAATTCATCGTCCACGTCGATCATGACGGTTTCATACGGCTCGGTCTTGTTGCCGTCCTCATCGGTGCCGAACAGCACGCGCGGGCGGCTGATGCCCAGTTCGAAGCCTTCGCGGCGCATCGTTTCGATCAGGACGCCAAGCTGGAGTTCGCCACGGCCGGCGACTTCGAAACTGTCCTTGTCTTCGCTCTCCGTCACCTTGATGGCGACGTTCGATTCGGCTTCGCGCTCCAGACGGTCGCGGATCATACGGCTCGTCACCTTGCTGCCTTCGCGGCCGGCCATCGGCGAATCATTGACGGCAAAGCGCATCGACAGCGTCGGCGGATCGATCGGCTGGGCCTGGATCGGTTCGCTGACCGAAGTGTCCGCGATGGTGTTCGCCACGGTCGCGACGGCAAGACCGGCAAGCGAGATGATGTCGCCCGCCTGCGCTTCGTCGACAGGGACGCGATCGAGGCCGCGGAAGGACATGATCTTCGACGCACGGCCGGTTTCGATCACATTGCCGTCCATGTCGAGCGCGTGGATCGCCTGGTTCACCTTCACGCGACCGCTGGTCACGCGGCCGGTCAGCACGCGGCCGAGGAAATTGTCGCGGTCGAGCAGCGTCACCAGGAAGGTGAAGGGCGCGTCGACATCCAGCGCCGGCGGCGGCACATGGTCGACGATCTTCTGGAACAGCGGGACCAGCGTACCCGAACGCAGCGACGAATCCTCATTGGCGTAGCCGTTGCGGCCCGAAGCGTAGAGGACGGGGAAGTCGAGCTGTTCGTCGGTCGCATCCAGCGACACGAACAGGTCGAACACTTCGTCCAGCACTTCCTGGATACGTTCGTCGGGACGGTCGACCTTGTTGACGACGACGATCGGCTTCAAACCCAGCGCCAGCGCCTTGCCGGTCACGAACTTGGTCTGCGGCATCGCGCCTTCCGACGAATCGACCAGCAGGACGACGCCGTCGACCATCGAGAGGATGCGTTCGACTTCACCACCGAAGTCGGCGTGGCCGGGCGTGTCGACGATGTTGATGCGCACGGCTTCGCCACCTTCGGGCGTCCACTCGACCGAGGTCGGCTTCGCCAGGATGGTGATGCCACGCTCCTTTTCCAGGTCGTTGGAGTCCATGGCGCGTTCTTCGACGCGCTGGTTGTCGCGGAAGGTGCCGGACTGGCGGAAAAGCTGGTCGACAAGTGTCGTCTTGCCATGGTCGACGTGCGCGATGATCGCGATATTACGCAGGGACATGTTGGGCCTTCGGGATATGGGCTCCCCTGGCCGACACGGGGCCGCGCAGAGGCTTCGGGCGCGCCCCTACAGGAAATGCCGCGCTGCGGCAAGGGCGACGCACAGAGACAGGGGCAGATGGCGGGTTGGGTCGCCCGATCCGTCGAACCCCATGCCAGAGGAGAAGACGCGCATGACCGACAGCCCGCCCATCAGCCGCCGCGCCCTGATCCACGCCACTGCCCTGGCGGGGCCGTTGGCGCTGTCGCCCGAACTGCTGAGCGCCGCGGGTAAGCCGGCGCTGCGCGAGGCGATGCTGCTCGATCCCGCGATCCGCTATTTCAACGCCGCCAATATCGCCCCGACCTTCCGCAGCGTGGCGGCGATCCATGAACGGGAGACGCGCGCCTTCCAGATGGACCCGTCGGTCGAGCGGCGCACCCTATATCCCAAGGCGGCCGACGCGCTGCGCGCGCGGATCGGCGCGCGGTTGAAGGTCGCGCCGCAGGAAATCGCGCTGGTCCGCAATGCGAGCGAGGCCAATACGGTGGCGGTGCGCGGGCTGACGCTGTCACCGGGCGACCGGATCATCCTGACCGACCATAATCATCCATCGACGCTGGATAGCTGGCAATTGCGGGCGGAACGGGAGAGGCTGGACCTGCATATCGTGCCGGTGCCGGTCGGCGCGCAATCGCCGCAGGAACTGTTCGACGGGATCGCCGCCGCCGTCACGCCCAGCACGCGGGCGATCTTCCTGTCGCATATGAGCAATATCACCGGCATCATCTATCCGGTGGCGGAAATCGCCCAGCTCGCACGATCGAAGAATATCTGGCTTCATGCCGATGGCGCCCAGACCTTTGGCTGGATGGCGCTGGACCTGGCGGCAATGGGCGTCGATTCCTATTCGGGCAGCACGCATAAATGGTTGATGGGACCGCTGGAGGGCGGCATCCTTTATGTCCGTCGCGAGCGGCAAGCCGAATTGCAGCCGATCATGATGAGCCATGGCTATTGGCTGACCGACCCGGCCAATCTGGCGACGGCGCAGAAATATGAGATATTGGGCCAGCGCGACGACCCCCGGCTGATGGCGGTCGCCGCGACGCTGGACGTGCTGGACGGCGTGGGCGAAGCCGCGATCGAGCAGGCGGCGCGCGAGCGCGCGGCATCGATGCGGCAGGCGCTGTCCGCCGTGGCAGGCGCGCGGCCCTTCGGCAACGGCGACGCGGCGATCACCGGGCCGGTCATCACCGTCGCTTTCCCCGGCCGCGACGTGGCGGCGATGCGCGCCCGGCTGTGGCAGGCGAAGATCGCCACCGCCGCGTCGAAGGTGGACGGGCAGGCCGCGATCCGCTTTTCGCCGCACATCTATAACAGCGACGATGATGTGGCGGCCGTGATCGAGGGACTGCGGCAGACCTGAGAGCTTGTTTGAAAATGCGCGGAAGAGCGCATTTTTAAGACCGCACCGGCCCTCACCCCCGCCCGGCCACCCAACGGCAATATCATATGGGTGGCCGGGCGGGGGTGAGGGCCGGTGTCGCCACCGATCCGGTTCGACATGGCGCGCTATTTGCTCCCACGGCGCACGCCGGCCCGGTTTGAATTGCATCGGGCGCAGGGCCGGGCCATATTTCGCATTGAAGCGCAACTGTTATAGTCACATATGACAGCTTCAAGGAGACGACATGGCCAGCACCGCGCCCACCACGACCGCAACCGTAGACGCCCTGAACCTGACGCCGCCCGATCCGGTGCCGGTGATCGCGCCCGAAAAGGCGGCGGGGCTGGTGCCGATCGAGGATGAGAAGAAATCCAAGCTGGACGAGAAGGTTGACGCCTTCGTCGCCGATCTCGTCGCGCAGGACGCCAATTCGCCGGAGTTCGGGCAGCGCGTCGACCAACTCACCAATATGGGACGCAAGGAGATTGCGGAGGCCGCGGGCCATAGCAACCGCTTCCTCGACCGGCCGGTGCGCGCGATGGACAGCGACACCAAGGTCGGCGCCGACCTGGCCGAACTGCGCCGCACGGTGGAGGATCTGGACCCCGGCAAGCGCGGCAATCTGCTGGCGCCCAAGAAGCTGTTCGGCATCATCCCCTTCGGCAACAAGATGCGCGACTATTTCGACGGCTATAAGAGCGCGCAGAGCCATATCAATTCGATCCTCGGCAGCCTGGCTAGCGGCAAGGACGTCCTTATCAAGGACAATGCCGCGATCGACGTGGAACGCCAGAATATGTGGCAGACCATGGGCCGCCTGGAGCAGATGGTGCATATCAGCAAGACCATGGACGCCCGGCTTGAGGCCAAGGCGCTGGAACTGGATTCGACCGATCCGACCAAGGCCAAGGCGATCCGCGAGAGCGCGCTCTTCTACATCCGCCAGCGCACGCAGGATTTGCTGACGCAGATGGCGGTGACGGTGCAGGGCTATCTGGCGCTGGACCTGGTGAAGAAGAATAATGTCGAGCTGGTGAAGGGCGTGGACCGCGCCAGCACCACCACGGTCGCGGCGCTGCGCACGGCGGTGACGGTCGCGCAGGCGCTGGTCGGGCAGCGGCTGGTGCTGGAACAGATCACCGCGCTCAACACTACGACCGCGAACATGATCGACCGCACCGGCGAACTGCTCAAGAGCCAGACCGCACAGATCCACGAGCAGGCGGCCTCTTCGACCATTCCGATCGAGACGTTGCAGCGCGCGTTCCAGAATATCTACGACACGATGGACAATATCGACACGTTCAAGCTCAAGGCGCTGGAGAATATGAAGACGACGGTGAACACGCTGTCGAACGAGGTGGAAAAGTCCAAGGGCTATATCGCCCGCGCCGAAGGTCAGGCGCAGGCCGCCAAGGAAGTCCGCGCGGACAATCCGCTGCTGAGCGCGATCGAGGGGTGAGTGGAATTTCACCATCCGTTCGCCCTGAGCGAAGTCGAAGGGCTACGCCGAACACAGTGTGGTGCCTTCGCCTCCGCTCAGGCAAAGGCTTCGACTTCGCTCAGCCCGAACGGATTTGGGGATTGAGATCATGACCAGCGATGTCGATCGTTATATTCGCGACCGGATAGAACCTACCCTCCGCCGTCATAGCGATCGCGGGCGCAGCCTGTCGACACGCGCGCGCCAGCGGCGCAATGCCGGGCTGCTGCGCAAGGTCAAATATGCGTTCTGGGCCGTGCTGGCGGTGCTGCTGGGCAGCGCGGTGGCAGGCTTCATCCTGCCGCTGGGCGTGACCGGGGTGATGATCGCGCTGGGCGTGATGATCGCGGCGGTGCTGCTGATCGCGCTGCTCCCTACGGAAAGCCAGGTGAAGACCGAAGCGCTGGCCGCAACCGAATTGACCGCCCTGCCGCTCAAGACCGAAATCTGGCTGGAAAATCAGCGCAAGGCCCTGCCCGCCCCCGCCGTCACCCTGGTCGACAGCATCGGCGTGAAGCTCGAAACACTGGCGCCACAACTGGAACGGCTGGGAGAGCAGGAGCCAGCGGCGCAGGAAATCCGGCGGCTTCTCTCCGACCATCTTCCCGAACTGGTGACGGGTTATCAATCCATCCCGGAACCGCTCCGGCGCGAGACCCGCAACGGCCGGGTGCCGGAAAAGCAATTGATCGAAGGCCTGTCCGTCATCGACGCCGAAATCGCCCGCATGACCGAGAACCTGGCGAGCGGCGATATCGACAAGCTGGCGACGCAGAACCGTTTTCTGGAACTGAAATATCAGGAAGCCAAGGAACTGGGGCAGTAGCTCCGTCTTGTTCCTGACATGATCCATCTCACCCTTATCATCGTCGATTTCCTGACGGGACTGCTCGTGGCCGGCGCCTGGGCGCTGGCCTCGGCCGGTGGCGTGATCGCAGCCGTGCTGGGCAGCGGATATGTAGGGGTGTCTCTGTTCCGGCGCTGGCGGCGCAAAAGCTGAGCGGGGATCAGCGTTCCTTACCGTCGTTCAGCGTACAGGGCACGATGCTGGCCGGATCGGGCCGCGCGGCGATGCGGCGGAAGCGTGCGAAATAACCGCCGGCGGTCGGCTTGGGGATCAGTTGCTCCATGCGGAAACCCATCGCGGCGAGTTCGCAGGTGAGCAAACGAGGCGGCGTACCATGCTGGTCGGTGGGCCGGTTGGCGTCGACCACGATCAGTTCGCCGTCCTTCTTGAGCGCGGGGCTGAGGTGCCAGAGAAAGGCATAAGGCTCCGAAATCTCATGATACATATGGACCATGAAGATGCGGTCGAAACTGTTTCCGGGTAGCTTAGGATCTTCGGGCGCGCCCAGCTTCACGCTGACATTGTCCCAGTTTTCCCGCGTGATGCGGCGCGAGAGCGCTTCGATCACCTCAGGCAATATATCCTCGGCAAGCACCCGGCCGTTGGCGCCGACACGATCGGCCAGGCGGACGGTATAATAGCCCTCGCCCGCGCCCAGATCCGCCACCGTCATGCCGGATCGCACCTCGGCGCGGTCCATGATGTCTTCCGCTTCATTGACGCGGTCGCGCGCCTCCTCGCTCGACCAGCGGGTCGACACGATCGGCGCGACCGGGCGGTCGGCGCGCGGAAAATCCCGCGCGGCGGCGGGACGCTCGGCCTCCTTGCCGCCCGTCAACTGATCGCAGGCGGCCAGCAGGACAAGCACACCCGCCAAAACCACCCGGACCATCATCAGTCGACATCCTCCACATCGACCTTCTCACCCGTCACCTTCTGCGACAGGGCGGCCGCCATGAAGGGATCGAGCGCGCCATCCAGCACGTCGTCCGGCGCGGTCGAGGTAACGCCAGTGCGCAGATCCTTCACCAACTGATAGGGCTGGAGAACGTAGGACCGGATCTGATGGCCCCAACCGATCTCGGTCTTGGCCTGATAGTCGCTCGACGCGGCTTCCTCACGCCGCCGCAGTTCGGCTTCGTACAGGCGGGCCTTGAGCATGTTCATCGCGGTCGCACGGTTCTTGTGCTGCGAGCGGTCATTCTGCGACGCAACGATGATACCCGACGGAACGTGAGTGATGCGGACGGCGGAGTCGGTGGTGTTGACGTGCTGCCCGCCCGCGCCCGATGCGCGATAAGTGTCGATCTTGAGGTCGCTTTCCTTGACCTCGATATCGATGTCGTCGTCGATCACCGGATAGACCCAGACCGACGAGAAGCTGGTGTGACGCCGCGCCGAACTGTCATAGGGGCTGATGCGCACCAGGCGGTGGACGCCGCTTTCGGTCTTGGCATATCCATAGGCGTTCTCGCCCTTGAACAGGAAGGTCGCGGACTTGATGCCCGCCTGGTCGCCTGCCTGATAGTCGACCAGTTCCACCTTGTAGCCGCGCCGTTCCGCCCAGCGCCGATACATGCGGCTGAGCATTTCGGCCCAATCCTGGCTTTCAGTGCCGCCCGCGCCGGCGTGGATTTCCAGATAGGTGTCGCTGGCGTCCGCTTCGCCTGCCAACAGCGCCTTGATCTTGTCCTCGTCCGCACGGTCGGCCAGCGCCTTGAGCGCGGCGATGGCTTCACCCACCATATCCTCATCGCCTTCGGTATCGGCCATTTCGATGAGTTCGGCGGTGTCGGTCTTTTCCGTCTCGATCGCGCGGGTTGCGCCGATCGCCGAATCGAGCCGGGTGCGTTCCCGCATCACCTCCTGCGCCGCCTTCTGATTATCCCACAGGGTCGGGTCCTCGACACGCGCGTTCAGCTCATCCAGCCGGCGCAGCGCGCGGTCCCAATCGAGAAAACGGCGCAACAAGTCCAGCGCGGCGTCGATACGGTCGATATATTGCTGCGCTTCGGCGCGCATGATGCGTACTCCAAAAATCATATAATCGTAACGGGTGCGCATAAGGCAATCCCAGCAGCCCACAAACCCGGAACTTGCCAAAAAACAGGAGAACGCTTCGACAGGGTAAAGCCATTATCGTCAAGCAGATTGTGATCCAACGGGATGCCCCCCTACAACACGGTCTGCAACGCGCCTGCCGCTGCCGATTACCCTTGTGGGTTGAAGGTGATCCAGTTAACCAATATGGTTTATCAGTTTCCCCGGTTCGGAGAATATTTTCCATGTTGATCGACGAAACATTCAGTCAGTTTAATGAAGATCTGGTGATTGCATCAGTCCTGGGTACTACAACGGCTCGATACTCCCCATATTTCGTGGATGTAGGAGCCAATGACGGAAGGAGTTGGAGCAATAGCTGGTTTTTCGGAAGAGGGGATTGGGATCTCCTTTTGATCGAGCCAATCCCCCGGCTGGCCGACTATTGCCGCAGCCTATACGCAGACAAACCATCTGTTATTGTCGAACAGAAAGCCATTTCACTAGAAGTAGGCATAGCCGATTTCTTCGTAACGGACGAACTGGATCGCGACCTTTTGCAGATGGGATCTTCCCTTTCCGCAGAAGGTGTTCCATTCAACCTGAGGTCCACGACAATCTCCGTGGAAACATGTCCGCTCAGGAGCCTTTTGGAACATCACAATGTCCCGAATGACTATGCCGTTCTGTCAGTCGATGCGGAGGGCCATGATCTCGCCGTTCTGGAAACTGCAGACCTCACGACATGGAAACCGATCGTGATTTGCGTGGAAATGATCTATGGAGATCCGGTATATGCGCCCATCGACCAGTTCTTGCTGGAGCATAACTATAGATATGCTGCCTCCACCCCTGCAAATGGTATCTATATCCGCAACGCCTGATCGGAAAATCCCCATCAGACAAGCCGACACTGCCGAATAGCAGTGCGATCAGCAGAATGCATCTGATACACGTGATTACCCCCCCATCACGCTTTCCAGCACGGCGGCGCGCAGTTCGGGGATACCCATGCCCTTTTCGCTCGACGTGGCGATGATGTCGGGATGGGCGGCGGGGCGCTTGCGGATCGCGTCCGCAACCGCCTGCGTCACGGCGGCGAGGTCGCTCGCCTTGATCTTGTCGGTCTTGGTGAGGACGATGCGGTAGCTGACCGCCGCGCCGTCCAGCATGTCGAGCATGTCGGTGTCGACATCCTTGATGCCGTGGCGGCTGTCGATCAGCACCAGCGCCCGCTTGAGCGCGGCCCGCCCGCGCAGATAGTCGTTCACCAGGAACTTCCACTTGCGCACGATATCCTTGGGCGCCTTGGCATAGCCATAGCCGGGCATGTCGACCAGGCGGAAGCGTAGCGGATCACCCACGTCGAAGAAGTTCAGTTCCTGCGTGCGGCCCGGCGTGTTGGACGTGCGCGCAAGGCCGTTGCGGTTGGTCAGCGCATTGAGGAGCGACGACTTGCCGACATTGGAGCGGCCCGCGAAGGCTACCTCGTTCACCGCCATGTCGGGCAGGAATTTAAGGTCCGGCGCGGACTTGAGGAATGCGATCGGCCCGGCGAACAGCTTGCGCGCTTCCTCGATCAGTTCCGGCTTTTCTTGGTCGGTCATCGTCTTCTCTTTCATCCTCCCCTATAAGGGGAGGGGGACCGCCGTCGAAGGCGGTGGTAGAGGGGTGTCCCGCCATCGTTAGGGTAACACCCCTCCGTCAGGGCTTCGCCCCGCCACCTCCCCTGCAAGGGGAGGATTGGGGGTGTCACTTCGCGGCCGTCGCGGTGTTCAGCACGGGGTGGCGCTTGTACAGCCACCATTGCTGCGCCATCGACAGGCAGTTGTTGGTGATCCAGTAGACCAGCAGGCCCGCGGCGAAGGGCGCCATGATGAACATCATCATCCAGGGCATGATCGCGAAGACCTGCTGCTGCATCGGGTCCATCTGCGCCGGGTTCAGCTTGAACTGCAACCACATCGAAATGCCCAGCAGCAGCGCCAGCACGCCGATCGCCAGGAAGGACGGCGGGGTAAAGGGCAGCAGGCCGAACAGGTTCAGGATGTGCAGCGGATCGGGCGCGGACAGATCCTTGATCCACAGGACGAAAGGCTGGTGACGCATTTCGATCGTCAGCATCAGCACCTTGTAGAGGGCGAAGAAGATCGGAATCTGGATGAAGATGGGCAGACAGCCGGCGAGCGGATTGACCTTCTCCTTCTTGTACAGCGCCATCATCTCCTGCTGGAGCTTGGGCTTGTCGTCCTTATATTTTTCCTGGAGCGCCTTCATCTTCGGCTGCACCGCGCGCATCGCCGCCATGCTGGCGAACTGTCGCTGGGCGACGGGGAACATCAGGGCGCGGACGCAGAGCGTCAGGCAGATGATGGCCACGCCGAAATTGCCGATGACGGTGAACAGCCAGTGGAGCAGCGCGAAGATCGGCTGTTCGAACCAGTAGAACCAGCCCCAATCGATCGCGCGGTCGAACAGTTTGACGCCGTCCCGCTCATAGGCCTGGAGCGTCTTCACTTCCTTTGCACCAACGAACAGGCGCAGCGTCTGCGTCGCCGCCTTGCCGGGGGCCAGCGTGGTCGAATCGAGCGCGACGTCAGCCTGATACTGCGTGCCTGCCCCTTTACGGAACTGTCCGGCGAAATCGGCGTCGGTGCCGGGAACCAGTGCCGAAAGCCAATATTTGTCGGTAAAGCCAATCCAGCCGCCCTTGGACTGGAAGCTCTGGGTCGACGGCCCCTTGTCCAGATCCTTGTAGTTCACGTCATAATTGGCGGCGCCGTTGAACACGCCCATCGGGCCGATATGGATGGTCCAGGTATCGGGGTCCTTGGGGATGCCGGTACGGCTGATATAGGCATAGGGCTTCACGCCCACTGCGCCGGCGGCGGTGTTCGACACCTTCTGCGCGGCCGAGATCATGTAATTTTCGTCGACCGACAGGCGGATTTCGAAAATCTGGCCGACGCCGTTGTTCCAGGTCAGCGTGACCGGGCTGGTCGGGGTCAGCGCGCTGCCCTGCGCGGTCCAGAGCGTGTCCTTGTTCGGCGCCTTGAGGCCTTCGCCCTGCCAGCCGAAGCCGGCGAAATAGGCATCCTGCGTGCCGCTGGGGCTGTAGAGGCGGACGTCGGGCGAATCCTTGGCGATGGTTTCCTTGTAGGTCGGCAGCACGATGTCATCGATGCGCGCGCCCTTGAGGTTGATCGATCCGATCAGCTTGGGCGTGCGGATCGCCACGCGCGGGCTTTCCTTGAGCACGGCCGCGCGATCGCGAATCACCCCTGGGCCGTCCGCCGTGTCGGTGCCGGGCGCAGCGACCGGCGTGGTCTTGCCGCCCTCGATCTTCGTCGCCGGCGGATTGGCCGTCGGGAAGAAATAATGCGAGACATAGGGCCAGCCGAACAGGATCGCTGCTGTCAGCAGCACCGCCAGAATGATATTCTTCTTGTCGTCCACGCTTTTCGGCTCCGCCGTCTTATGTCTATATGTCGTCAGGGAACGGGATCGTAGCCCGATCCGCCCCATGGGTGGCATCGCATTAGCCGCTTGAACCCCAGCCAGCTACCCTTGATCGCGCCATATTTGCGCACCGCCTGAATCGTGTATTCGGAACAGGAGGGCGCGTAGCGGCAAGTGGGGGGCAAAATGCGCGAGGGGCCGAGTTGCCAGAAGCGCGCTATCACGATGAGCAGGCGCGCGATCATCACTCCTCCCCGCTCGCGGGGAGGTGGCGACCCGAAGGGACGCCGGAGGGGGTTGGCCCCACAGCGCGACGTGAAGGGGAAACCCCCTCCACCACGCCCTTCGGGCGCGTCGGATCGAGGCGCGTGACTCGATCCGACCCTCCCCGTGCCGGGGAGGATAAGGGGCGGGTCATGATCTTGCCCAGCGCCTTGGTCAGTTCGGCATGGAGCAGCGAAAAGTCACGCTCAATCCCACCGTCACGGCCGATCAGCACATGGTCCGCCCCGGCCACACCATGGGCCGGCAGCAGTTCGCGCGCCAGAACGCGAAAACGGCGCTTCATCCGATTGCGGATGACGGCGCCGCCGACTTTCTTCGTGACCGTGATGCCATATCGCATCGCCGGATCGCCGTCGCCGCGCTCACGCACCAGCAGGACAAAGCCCGGCATGGGGGCGCGGCGTCCACGATTCGCCGCCAGAAAATCCGCGCGCCGGACCATCATGGCCGGCGCGTCAGCTTCCTGCGGCAAGTGGGTCAGGCGCTCAGGCTCTTGCGGCCGCGCGAACGGCGCGCGCGGATGATGTTGCGGCCGCCGGGGGTCGCCATGCGGGCGCGATAACCGTGACGGCGCTTCCGAACCAGATTGCTCGGCTGAAAAGTGCGCTTCATCGTTCATTCCTCAAAACAAATAGAGAATCGGGCGTGACAAAAAAGGGCCGCTTGTGCAGCGACCGCAAGTCAGGGGGCGTCCGATAGGGAAAAGGGGGGGGCAAGTCAATGGGCGAGGCTGGAAGAGTCCGTTCGTTTCGAGCGAAGTCGAAAAACGAACGGCTGTTGGATTTACCGTGCCTACTTCCCCCGCGCCGCCGCGACGCCTTCCTTCAGCGTGTCATAGCCCACAGCCCCGCTCAACACCTGGCCGCCGATCACGAAGGTCGGGGTGCCGGTCGCCTGCAATTTCTGCGCGAGCGCGATGTTGGACTGGATCTCGGCGTCATATTTGCTCGATGCGATCGCCGATTCGGCCTCGGACTTGGTGATGCCCGCCTTGGCCGCGGCGGCGATGATGGTGTCGCGCGTCACCTTGCCAGCGCCATAGAGCGCCTTGTGATAGGCCATATATTGACCGCGCTCGGCCGCGAGCAGCGACACCTTGGCCGCGTCGCCGCTAGCTTCCGACAGGATCGGCAATTCGCGATAGACGACCTTCACCTTGGCGTCGGAGCCGACCAGCTTTGCCAGATCGGGCAGCGAGGCGCGGCAATAGCCGCAGGCATAGTCGAAGAACTCCACCACGGTGACATCCGCATTGGCCGCCCCTTCCCAGGCGCCGGCATAGGGCGTTTCGAGCGCGCTGCGGCTGGCCTCGATCGTACTCGACACCCGCTTGGCCTGCAGCTTTTCGATCGCCTGCGGAATGATTTCGGGATGGTCGAGAATATAGTCGTGGACGATCTTCTCGATCGCTGCCTTGTCGGTGGCGTTGACGCTGGCGGGCGCGGCCTGCACGGCAAGTGCGGTGCCGGCGGCAGCCGCGATGAAGGCGAAGGCCCCTAGGGTCATCTGCATGGTCCTGTTGGATAAAGCGGCGCGAAAGTCCGGCCGGGTCTGATCTGTCATTGCTATCTTTTCTTCCGCTGCTGCTCGATCGCCGCGCGCGAGACCATGGCGATATCCTGTGCCCGCAGATAGTCAACCGTGCCGGGCTTCAACCCCTGCATCGCCGCGTCCGCGCTGCGCAGCGCCATGGGATGCTGACCCATCATCTCGTAGCGCTCCGCCGTGGCCAGCGCCGCGCGGGGAATGTCGCCGCGCCGCTCATAGACGACGCCCAACTGATACCAGGCGAAGGGATTTTCCCGGTCGCGGTTGACCGCGACGCGCAGCACCTGTTCGGCTTCCGCGAAATTGGCTTCATCCTCGGTCGCAATCAGGGCGTGGGACAGGAGCACGGAGATCAGCGGCTGGTTGGTCAGTTTCACCGCCTCACGCAGCGGCGCGATGGCGTCGGCCGGCTTGCCGCTTTCCAGCAATATCTGCCCCTTGAGTTCCAGGAAATAGGGATCGTGCGGCGCGGCGGCGAGCAAGGCGTTCGCCTCCGCCAGCGCCTTGTCGGGATAGGCGCTCTTATGCCAGGCATAGGCGCGGGCATAATGGGCCGGGATCGACTGATCGCTTTCAGGATATTTGGCGAGCGTCTGGGCGGGTTCCGAAACGAAGCCGATCAGCTTCGCCTTGATCCGCTCGAACCGCGCCTCCAGCTTCGGGTCCAGCGGCTTGTTCCATGCCGGATCGACCTCATAGACTTCACGCAGCACATTGATGCGCTCGCCCGACAGCGGATGGGTGCGGCCGTAGCTGTTGCCCTGCGGGATGGCGAGGCGATATTCCTGGTTCTGCAGCTTCTTGAAAAATTCCAGGCTGCCCCGCCCGCTGATGCCGGCAGTGTGCAGATAGCGCGCGCCCGCAAGGTCGGCCGAACTTTCTTGCGCGCGGGAAAAGGCGAGATATCGAGTCATCGCCGCCTGCTGGCCCAGGCCCATGATGCCCAAACCCGCTTCCGCGCCGCCCGCCGCGATGGCGGCGGCGCCCAGCACCAGGCTGAGCAGCGTGACGCTGGTGGCTTCCTTGACCCCCTCGCCCGAACGGATGACATGGCCACCCTCGATATGGCCCAGTTCGTGCGCGACCACGCCCTGAATCTGGTTCACATTGTCGGCCTGCGCGATCAGGCCGCTATGGACCCAGACATATTGGCCGCCCGCGACGAAGGCGTTGATCTCCGGATCGTTGATGACCATCACCTGGACATTCTTCGGTTCCATCCCCGCCGCCTTGACGAGCGGGCCGGACATGTCGGCCATGAAGGCTTCGGTTTCCGCGTCACGCAATATCTGCTGGGCGAGCGCCGGGCGGGTCATCAGCGCGAACGACGCCAGCACCAGGGCGAAGAACTGGACTATTCTGGTCATCTGCCGGGCCATCGGACGGGGCCGATGCCATGCCCGCCCTGAACCTGCCGTGAAGCAGTCGTTCGGGCGGGGCCAAAAGCAAAGCGCCGCTGCACGCCGGTCGAAACCGGAAGGGCAGCGGCGCTTCTTCATCTATACGTCCGGGGCCTACTGACCGAAGGTGCGCTGCCACCAGCCGCGACGCGGACCACCTTCGTCGCCCTCGGCGCCTTCCTCGGCCGGTTCGGCAACCAGCGTCTCGGCCACAGGCGCGCTCGCGGTTTCAGCCACGATCTCGACCGCAGGCTCGCCCCCTTCGGCGTCGCTCAGCGCAGGCTTCTTCTTGCGCGTCCGCTTCGGCTTGACCGGCGCAGCTTCCTCGACCTCGACGGCGGGCGCCGCTTCGGCTTCGACGGCCGGCTCGACCCCTTCGGCGTCGCTCAGGACAGGCTTCTTCTTGCGCGTCCGCTTCGGCTTGGCCGGAGCTTCGGGAGCAACCTCTTCCACTATGGCAACGGGTTCGGCAGGCACCTCAACCGCTTCCACCGGTGCGGCGGCTTCGGGTTCGGCATCCGCCTTCTTGCGCGCGCGCGGACGGCGACGGGCCTTGGGAGCCGGCTCGGCAGCTTCCTCGACCACAGCTTCGGCAGCCGGCACTTCTTCCGCCACGGCTTCACCCTCTGCCGATTCGGCAGGTTCGCCCTGCCCGCTCACGACATCATCACCGCCTTCGCGACGACGGCGACCGCCCCGGCGGCCACGACGCCCGCGACGACGGGCGCCATTTTCATCGGCCTCCGCATCTTCGGCAACCGCTTCGGCCGCGACAACCTCATCCTCTTCAGCCGCATCGGATTCGGCATCGTCGCCTTCTTCACCCGATTCCTCGGTCGATCCTTCGCGATTTTCCTCGCGCTGGCCGCCACGGCGACGGCGGCGGCGACGACGACGACGACCGCCTTCGCGATCCTCGCCACGATCACTACGTTCTTCACGCTCGGATGCGGCGTCGGCTTCTTCGACCTCTTCCTCTTCTTCCTCCTCCGAAAGATCGATGTCATCCTCTTCCTCCGCGAGCGGGGCATAGGTCACGACACGTTCCGGCCGGGGACCGCTGGCCTCCACCGACATGCGCGCGCCCTCAATCTCGCCATCGGGCAGGATGACGATCGTCACGCCATAACGCTGCTCGATCTCGTCCAGTTCGCGACGCTTGTTGTTGAGGACATAGAAGGCCGCTTCCTGGCTCGCGCGCAGCGTGATGATGCTGCCGCGACCACGCGCCGCTTCCTCTTCCAACATGCGCAGCGCGCCTAGGCCCGCCGACGATGCGGTGCGGACCAGGCCAGTGCCCTCACAATGCGGGCACTGGCGGGTCGAGGCTTCGAGCACGCCGGTTCGCAGCCGCTGGCGGCTCATTTCCATCAGGCCGAAGCCCGAAATGCGGCCGACCTGAATGCGGGCGCGATCGTCCTTCAGCGCCTCCTTCATCGCCTTCTCGACCTTACGGATGTTGGAGTTCATCTCCATGTCGATGAAGTCGATGACGACCAGGCCCGCCATGTCGCGCAGGCGGAGCTGGCGGGCGATTTCGCGCGCGGCTTCCAGATTGGTGGCGACGGCGGTCTGCTCGATGCCATGTTCGCGGGTCGAGCGGCCGGAGTTGATGTCGATCGACACCAGCGCTTCGGTCGGGTTGATGACCAGATAGCCGCCGGACTTGAGCTGCACGACCGGGTTGTACATGGCCGCAAGCTGGTCCTCGACGCTGGCGCGCTGGAACAGCGACACGGCGTCGGCATATTGCTTCACCCGGCGCGCATGGCTGGGCATCAGCAGCTTCATGAAGTCCTTCGCCGCGCGATAGCCTTCCTCGCCCTCGACGATCACTTCCTCGATATCCTTGTTGTAGATATCGCGGATCGCGCGCTTGATGAGGTCGCTGTCATTGTGGATCAGCGCGGGCGCGTCGGACTTGAGCGTCTGCTCGCGAATCTCATCCCACAGGCGGGCGAGATAGTCGAAGTCGCGCTTGATCTCCGGCTTGGTGCGCTGGAGACCGGCGGTGCGGACGATACAGCCCATCGAGGAGGGCAACGCCATTTCCGCGATGATCGTCTTCAACCGCTTGCGATCCGCCGCATTGCTGATCTTGCGCGAAATGCCGCCGCCATGCGACGTGTTGGGCATCAGCACGCAATAACGGCCGGCGAGCGACAAATAGGTGGTCAGCGCCGCACCCTTGTTGCCGCGCTCTTCCTTGACGACCTGGACCAGCAGCACCTGGCGGCGCTTGATGACGTCCTGGATCTTGTAACGGCGGCGCAGCGCCATGCGCTTGCGGCGCAGTTCATCGGCGGCGTCGTCACCCTTGCCGCCGCTCTTGCGACGGCCGTTCCTGGGCGCGTCACCCTCGACGCTGACTTCGGCTTCGCCGCCGTCTTCATCGTCATGATGATGGGTGGCCTCGACGACTTCCACGCCGTCTTCGCCGTGAATGCCCTCATCTTCGTCATCATCATAGTCGGCGCGCAGCGCGGCCTCTTCCTCGGCGTGCGCGCGTTCTTCGCGCAACAGCGCCTCGCGGTCTTCGCGCGGGATCTGATAATAATCGGGGTGGATTTCGCTGAAAGCGAGGAAGCCGTGGCGGTTGCCGCCATAATCGACAAAGGCCGCCTGGAGCGACGGCTCCACGCGCGTCACCTTGGCGAGATAGATATTACCCTTGAGCTGCTTGTGCTCGGCCGATTCGAAATCGAACTCCTCGATCCGGTTACCCTTGACGACCGCGACCCGGGTCTCTTCCCGGTGGCGCGCATCGATCAGCATACGCATTGTCATTTATAAGTCTCCGGCGTGGGCGGGCTGCGGCATGGAGCCGCGCCGTCACGCGATAGTGAAGGGACGGCCGGGCGCGCTCCGGTAAGGGCGCGGATGTCGGCATCGTCCGGGTTTGAAGGAAAAACTGCGTGTCTGCTGCGTCGGCAGGGCCGGACAAGGCGCCGGGCCGAACCATCCACGCCGCCACACCCGTTACCGGGGCAAGCGTGGAAGGAAATTCATGCCTCATGCAGCGTCAACCTGTTCTGTACCGCCGGCGAAAAACGGCCGGCGCGTCATTATCGTCCCGCAGGACCGCCCACTTATGGCGACACTTACAGGAATGTGAATGGGTAGCAGCCAAAAACCCCCGGAGCAACGGCTGGTTGAAATATTATGACATAGCTGCCTGTTCCGGCGTCCTTCGACGCCGATCATCCCAAGGGCGATAATAACGCCTTGCATATTAGGGAGACAGAAGGCGCCTATGCTTGATCCGATAGTCAGCGTGAGGATGCTGAACGGATCAGGATGAAATTTGGCTGGACGGCCGATCACCATGCGTTGCACAAGCGGCGCATGTTTCAGAGCCTTGCCCTGGCAAGCAGCATCCTTTTTTCCGTTCCCGGCAGCACGGGCGGAATTCCCAACGTCGATGCCCTGAGCGACAGGGGCGTCGTCCGCTTCGACGCGCCTGCCGACATGGCGGCGCGGCCGCGCAAACGCCTGCATTCGATCACCGTGCCGATCCCGGCCGCATCGCGCGGGGTCGCCCTGCCACGGGTGGAAGGTGTCAATGATGGCGCGCGGCCGCTGGTGGTGATCGACGCCGGACATGGCGGCCATGATCCAGGCGCGATCAACAAGGAAAATGGCAGGCGCGAGAAGGATGTGACGCTGGCCATCGCGCAGGCGATCCGCGACCAGCTCGTGAAATCGGGTCGCGTGCGCGTGGCCCTGACCCGCAACGACGACCGGTTCCTGATATTGGAGGAACGCTACGGCATCGCACGCAAGCTGGGGGCAGACCTATTCATCTCCATTCACGCAGACGCCGCCGACAATGCCGAGGCGCATGGCGCAACCGTCTACACCTTGTCGGAAACAGCGTCGGACCGCGAGGCGGCGAGGCTGGCCGCGCGGGAGAACAGGGCGGACATCATCAACGGCGTGAACCTGGGCGGCCAGTCGGGCGACGTTTCCTCGATCCTGATCGACCTGACGCAGCGCGAATCGCTCAATGCCTCCGCCAGTTTCGCCAGACTGCTGCAACGCGAGGCATCGCCGCTCATGCCTTTTCGCAGCAGCTATCACCGCTTCGCGTCGTTGATCGTGCTCAAAGCGCCGGACATCCCGTCAGTGCTGTTCGAGACCGGCTATATCAGCAATGGCGATGACGCCGCCTTCCTCTCCTCGCGCGAGGGGCAGGATCGGATCGCCCGTGGCGTCGCCCGCGCGATCGAGGTGCATTTCGCCCGCCAACTCGCGACGCACGGCACTGCGGCGAGGAACTGAAATTCGCGAATGCCCCACGCCGAATGGATGTAGGGAGGATGGATTGAGCAGCCACGGGCAGGAGATGCGGCAGGCGGTGTCATACACACTGGCCTTGGGCGCATTTTGACCCTAGAGCCTCTTTCCCATGGAAGAGGCCCGTTCCGAAACCGCCCCGACGTCCTTCGCCTATCGCCTGCGCCGCGACGCCGGTGGCATATTGGGCCGGCTCCGCCCGCTCTGGGGCCGCCGCCTGTTCCGCTGGGGTGCGATCCTGATCGGCGGCGTCTGCATCGCCTATCTTCTCTTCTGGCTGATCTTCGCGCGCGGCCTGCCCGATGCGGCGACACTGCTGGAATATGAACCGCCGTTGCCGACCATGGTGCGCGACATCAACGGCCAGCCGGTCCACAGCTATGCCCGCGAACGGCGCGTCCAGTTGCAATATAGCGATTATCCGCCGCTGCTGATCCGCGCCTATCTGGCGGCGGAGGACAAGACCTTCTTCGAACATCATGGCGTCGACCTGCCGGGCTTTGCCGGCGCGGTGTTCGACTATGCGAGCAAGCTGGGGTCGGGCCAGCGCGCGCGCGGCGGCTCCACCATCACCCAGCAGGTGGCCAAGAATCTACTGATCGGCGACGAATATTCGCCGACCCGCAAGGTGAAGGAGATGATCCTCGCCTGGCGCATGGAAAATGTGCTGTCGAAGCAGCAGATCCTGGAACTCTACCTCAACCAGATTTTCCTGGGTCGCAACGCCTATGGTGTGCAGGCCGCCGCCCGCGCCTATTTCGACAAGGACGTGGCCGACCTCACCCTTCCTGAAATGGCCTATCTCGCCATCCTGCCCAAGGGGCCGGCCAACTATCGCCCCGAAAACCAGACCGGCCATGCACGCGCGCTGGACCGTCGCAACTGGGCGCTGGGCGAAATGCTCAAGAACGGCTGGATCACGGCCGCGCAGCGCGACGAGGCGGCCGCCCAGCCCCTCGGCACCGTCGCCGCGCACAGTTCCGGCTTCGATGCGCGCGCGGGCGGCTATTATATGGAAGAGGTGCGCCGCCGCCTGATCCAGCTATTCGGCGAAAAGGCGGAGGACGGCCCCAACAGCGTCTATGCCGGCGGCCTGTGGGTGCGCAGCCCCTATGATCCGGTGATGCAGGACAGTGTCGCGACCGCGCTGCGCAACGGCCTGCTGCGCTTCGACGCGGGGCGCGGATGGTCCGGCCCGGTCGGCCAGGTGAATGTCGCCAATGGCTGGGAACGCGAACTGGCCGCCAGCTATATCGATGTCGATTATGCGGAGTGGCGCATCGCCGTCATCATCAGCCGATCCGCGTCGGACGCGCAGATCGGCTTTGCCGACGGCACGACCGGCACATTGCCGGCCAGCGCGGCGCAACTCCCCTATCGCAAGACCGGTGGCTCGGCCTTCTCCGCGATGCAGCCCGGCGACCTGATCGTCGTCGCGCGCAACGGATCAAGCTGGGCGCTGCGCAACATCCCCGAAGTGTCCGGCGGCATGGTCGCGGAGGAAGTGCATTCGGGCCGTATCCGCGCGATGCAGGGCGGCTTCGATTCGCGCCTTTCCTCCTATAATCGCGCCACCCAGGCGCTGCGCCAGCCGGGATCGACCATCAAGCCGTTCGTCTATGCCGCGGCGCTCGACAATGGCATGACCCCGGCGTCGATCATCGTCGATGGCCCCTTGTGCGTCTATCAGGGCACGGGCCTGGGTCAGAAATGCTTCCGCAACTTCTCCGGCGGCAGCGCCGGGCCGCAGACGATGCGCTGGGGCGTCGAGCAATCGCGCAACCTGATGACCGTGCGCGCCGCCAGCCAGACCGGCATGGACCGCGTCGTGCGCACCATCAAGGCGATGGGAATCGGCGACTATCAGCCCTATCTCTCCTTCGCGCTGGGCGCTGGCGAAACGACGGTGGAGCGGATGGTGAACGCCTATGCGGCGCTGGCGAACCAGGGTCGGCAGTTCCCATCCAAGGTCATGGACTATGTGCAGGACCGGCATGGCAAGGTGATCTGGCCGCAGCGCTGGCGCCCCTGCGACGGATGCAACATGGCGAACTGGGACGGCAAGCCGATGCCCCGCTTCGGCATGGAGGGCAAACAGGTCATGAACCCGATGACCGCCTACCAGGTCGTCCACATCACCGAAGGCGTGATCCAGCGCGGCACCGCGACGGTGCTGGCCGACCTTAACCGTCCACTGTTCGGTAAGACCGGCACCACCAACGGCCCGACGAACGTCTGGTTCGTGGGCGGATCGCCCGACCTCGTCGCCGGCATCTATATCGGTTATGACCAGCCGCGCAGCCTGGGCGGCTGGGCGCAGGGTGGCCGCATCGCCGCACCGATCTGGAAAGCGGCGATGGCGCCGATCCTGGAAACCATGCCCAAGACGCCGTTCATCGCCCCGGCGGGCGTGCGCATGGTCGCCATCGACCGCCGATCAGGCAAGCGCGTCTATGGCGCCTGGCCGACCACCGACCCCAAACCTGCCGTCATCTGGGAAGCGTTCAAGCCCGAATCCGAACCCCGCCGCTCCATCCGCAAGGAGGAGGCCGAGGCCCAGGCCAAGGTCGCCGACCAGCGCGCCGCCGCCGCAGTCTCCCGCGGTCGTCAGAGGACGGACGCGGACTTCCTGGAAGGCCAGGGCGGGATTTATTGAGGCCGGATGGCAGGCGATGAGCAACGACGATTATGTCTATGACGAAACCAGTGGCGAATGGATCAGCCCCGCTGAAGCCGCCGCGAAACCTGACCTGACCGGTCGGGTTGAAGTACGGGATTCGGTCGGCAACCTGCTGGCCGATGGCGACCAGGTGACGCTGATAAAGGATTTGACGGTCAAGGGCGCAGGCCAGACGCTGAAGCGCGGCACGCTCATCAAATCGATCCGCCTGACCGGCGATGCGCAGGAAATCGACTGCCGATATGATGGTATTAAGGGCTTGGTTCTGCGCGCGGAGTTCGTGCGCAAACGATAGGGGCTCGACCGGTGCGGGAGCATGTTCCGATCGGGTTGGATCGAAACATGCTCCATTCACGCTTTACTTGACGACGACTTCCACCCGCCGTGCGCCGGCATTTGAGGTGCTGACGTCCGTGGCGTCGGACGGCTTGACCAGTTCGATCGCACCTGCCGGGATGCCGGATGCAACCAGCGCGGCTTCGACGGCCTTTGCCCGGTTCTTGGACAATTCCGCGTTGAGTGCGGCGTTGCCCGTCTTGTCGTTGAAGCCGGATACCGTCAATTTGCTGCCAGCATTCTTGTCCAGATAGGATTTGAGCGACGCGGCCGCCGGCGTGAAGGCGGGTGCCACGTCAGTCTTGCCGGTGGCGAAATAGACGTTCACCGCCGGCTTGCCGTCGCGAACCTCGCTCGTCACACCGGCTCCGGTCGGAATGGCCGCTGCGGCCGTAGCGGGAGCGACTGCTCCCTCTGTCGGTGCAGTCGGCGTGACGGTCGCAGGCGCCACAGCCGTCTCATTTCCAGGCGTAACCGAAGAGCCGGCCACGGGCGTGGTGGTGGAGGGAGCGGACTCATGCGTTCCTGCGCCCCACCTGAACAGGCCCAGATACCAGAGCAGAAGAAGGAGGGCGGCCGCCAGCAGAAGCCAAGGCAACCAGCGCCCCCAGCCTGATTTGGCGACAGGCACATCGTCAAGCACGCGGCCAGCGAAAGCCTGCGCGCCTCCTCCACTCGCAATGCCTGCGGCCGAGGGGCTTCCGCTGAACGTGCCCTTGATCGCACTCGCGCCAGCGGCAAGACCGGCTGCTCCGGCGGCTACACCCGCCGCGCCCAGAGCGGTGACATCGGCCACACCGGACTTGGCGGCGGCAGCGATATCCGAGATGTCGCTCGTCTTTGGAGCGGTCGGCTCGTCCACGGCCGGTCCCTTCGTGACAGGCGGAATGGCCGACGACGACGATGAGGATTTGTCGAACAGCCCCAATTTCCCGAAATGTTCGGCAAGCAGATAATAGACCGTGACGCGATTCTTCGTCCGATCCCCTTTCATCCGTTCGCCAACAGCGGCAATTGCGCTGTCCAGCTCTTCATCGGATGCGGTCAGAGCGAGTTTCTTTTTCAGGAAATTTTCGCGGACACGCCCTGTTTCGGTTTTATCGCTAAATGATACCAACGAGGCATCACGGCTTTGCAAGGCAATGCCACAATATCGAATGATTCCGGTAATGATCGCTGGATCAGCAGCCGGGACATATTTTTTAACATCAAGGGACCAATCTTCTGCCATCGACTTATCCTCCGCTTCGTCCGATGGTTTCATCATCGAACAGGATTCTCAGTATGAATGTGAGGCATGGAGACTGGATTCCATCGACCTCAGTTGGCCACAACGCCCAACCAACCTATTCGATCCCGTAATGATTTTTATCTTGAGAAAAGGGCCGTTTGTCTTCCTATAATCCAGCGTCCGGCAGCCCGTTCCGGGACATCAATCATTTCTACGAACGCAAAATGATATCCATTGTGATGCACGATGTTCTGGCGATTGTCTTTGAGAGCCATGGCCTTACTGTGGCGTTCCCACCCCAGGACCAGAGAGAGCGATGACCCGGCATATTCCATGGATATTGATCGCCATCATCGGTGCAGTCGCCCTGACGATCGTGGCCGTGTCGCGCGGCGAGGCGGTCAATGCCCTCTGGATCGTGGTGGCGGCGGTCAGCAGCTTCTTGGTCGCCTATCGCTATTACGCCCTCTACATCGCCCGCCATGTGATGCGGCTCGACCCGTTGCGCCCCACCCCGGCCATTCGTCGCGCCGACGGCCTGGACTATGTCGCGACCGACCGCACCGTCCTGTTCGGCCACCATTTCGCGGCGATCGCGGGCGCGGGGCCGCTGGTCGGACCAGTGCTGGCGGCGCAGATGGGCTATCTGCCCGGCACGCTGTGGATCATCTTCGGCGTGGTGCTGGCCGGCGCGGTGCAAGACTTCATGATCCTGTTCATTTCCATGCGCCGCGACGGCAAATCGCTAGGCGAACTCATCCGTATGGAGATGGGCCAGGTTGCGGGCACCATCGCCCTGTTCGGCGCCTTCATGATCATGGTCATCATCCTCGCCGTGCTGGCGCTGATCGTGGTCAAGGCGCTGGCGGAAAGTCCGTGGGGCATGTTCACCGTCGCCGCCACCGTGCCGCTCGCCATGTTCATGGGCGTCTACACTCGATGGATACGGCCGGGGCGGATCGGTGAAGTGTCACTGCTCGGCCTGGTCGGTCTGCTCGCGGCAATCATCTATGGCCAGGCGATCGCTGGGTCGCCGGTCTGGGGGCCGGCCTTCACCTTCACCCCGGTCCAGCTCTGCTGGATATTGATCGGCTATGGCGCGGTTGCGTCGGTGCTGCCGGTCTGGCTGCTGCTGGCGCCACGCGACTATCTGTCGACCTTCCTCAAGATCGGCGCGATCGCGGCGCTGGCCATCGGCATCGTCATCATGGCCCCGCCGCTCAAGATGCACGCCATCACCCAGTTCGCCGCCGGGGGCGGGCCGGTCTGGTCGGGCGGCCTCTTCCCCTTCCTCTTCATCACCATCGCCTGCGGGGCGGTGTCAGGCTTCCACGCGCTCATCGCCAGCGGCACCACGCCCAAGTTGATCGCCAGCGAAGCCCATACCCCGATGATCGGCTATGGCGCGATGCTGATGGAGGCGTTTGTCGCGATCATGGCGCTGGTCGGCGCCTCGATCCTGGACCCCGGCATCTATTTCACGATGAACAGCCCCGCCGCGTTGATCGGCACCGATGCGGCCAGCGCATCGGCCGCCGTCACCGCCATGGGCTTCCCCATCGCGCCCGACCTGATAGTCCAGACGGCGAAGGATGTGGGCGAACATAGCATCATCAGCCGCGCGGGCGGCGCGCCGACGCTAGCTGTGGCGATGGCCGAAATCTTCAGCCATGTCATCGGCGGCCCGGCGATGAAGGCCTTCTGGTATCATTTCGCGATATTGTTCGAGGCGTTGTTCATCCTGACCGCCGTCGATGCGGGGACTCGCGCTGGCCGCTTCATGCTGCAGGATCTGATCGCGCTGGCTGTCCCCGCCTTCAAGGAAACGAAGAGCCATGTCCCCGGCATCATCGCTACAGGCCTGACCGTCGCGGCATGGGGCTTTTTCCTCTATCAGGGCGTCACCGATCCGCTGGGCGGGGTGAATACGCTCTGGCCGGTCTTCGGCATCTCCAACCAGATGCTCGCGGCAATCGCCCTGATGTTGGGCACGGCCGTTCTCTTCCGCATGAAGCGCGACCGGTTCGCATGGGTGACGCTGGTTCCCACCGCCTGGCTGTTGATCTGCACCCTGTCGGCCGGCTGGCTCAAGCTCTTCTCGGCCGATCCCAAGGTCGGGTTCCTCGCCCATGCCGCGAAATTCAGCGCGGCGGCCGACGCGGACGAGATACTCAGCCCGGCCAAGTCGATGGCGGAGATGCAGCGAATTATCTTCAACGACCGGATCGACGCGGCACTGGTCGCGCTGTTCCTGGCCGTCGTGCTGGCGATCCTGTTCTTCACCGTGAAGACCTGTCTCGCTGCGCGCCGGGTGGCCGCCCCCACGGCGCGTGAAATCCCGGCGCAATTGGTACCGGCCGAATGAGCGGCCTTCTTGATACGCTCCGCCGCACCGCGCGCTTGATGGTTGGCATGCCAGATTATGACGCCTATCTGCGCCACATGGCCGATCATCACCCCAATCAGTCGGTGATGAACCGCGTCCAGTTTTTCCGGGATCGACAGGAAGCCCGCTATGGCGGCAAGAATGGTGGCCGTTGTTGCTAGTTTTGTAACAAAATTACAACATATTACAGTTTTACGACCGATAAATTTAGCTTTTATCCATTTTCAGTATTGCTGTTTCGCCTATCTCTGATACGGGCCGCCCGTCCTTGGTGCCCGACAGCCTGGGGATATGCCCCCTGTCCATCCCTTGCGGCAGGGGGCATTCCGCTTTCAGCCCTTCGCGTTGAAGCTCGCTACCATGCCCGCCGTGATCGACAGGGCGATTTCCGCTGGTCCGACCGCGCCAATATCCAGCCCCGCCGGGCCGTTGATCCGCGCCAGATCCCCCGCACCGAACCCCATCGCGCCCAACCGGTCCAGCCGCGCCGCATGGCTGCGCAGTGACCCCAGTGCCGCTACATAACCGGTCGGCGCACGCAGCCCCGCCGCCAGCGCCGGGTCGTCGATCTTGATGTCGTGGCTCAAGGTGACGACCGCCGTCGCTTCACCGGGGAAGCGGGCCGCGATCGCTTCGTCGGGCCAGCGATCGTCCAGTTCGACGCCGGGGAAACGCTCTTCCGTCAGGAAACGGCCGCGCGGGTCGATCACCACCGGCGTCACCCCGATCGCCTGCGCCAGAGGCACCAGCGACTGGGCGATCTGAACCGCGCCCACGATCAGCAACTGGCGCGGCGGATCATAGCGGTTGAGGAAGGCGTCTTCCTCCCCCTCCTCACGGGTCACGCCGGTCGCCAGATCGGTGGCGAGCGTCAGCGCCCGTCCCCGCCCGCTTTCGGCCAGAATGCGATCGAACAGGTGCGGTGCAAAGCCGTCCTCGCTTACCGGCTGGATCAGCACGGCAATTTCACCGCCGCAGGGTAGCCCCACATCCCAGGCATCGCCATCGGCCACGCCGTAACGCTGGACATGGGCAGCCCGTCCGGCGATCACCTCCGCCGCGCGCTGTAGCACGTCCGTCTCGACGCAGCCGCCCGAAATACTGCCCTCCAACCGGCCGTCCTGATGGACGATCATATGGCTGCCGCGCGGGCGTGGCGCCGACCCCCAGGTGGAAATGACCGTCGCAAGCGCCATCGGCGCACCGCGCCATTCGATCGCCTTGCGGATCACCGCGCCATTGTCATTCAATGCGAAACTCCCTTGGCATGGATCATGCCCTTCCCCGTGCATCGGCGCAGCCGTGAAACATCCACTTGACGGCAATGGGGACGAAGGGCGCTCAGTTCAAGCGGCGGCCGGTCCAGACGACGCGACCGACAATATCCACCAGCGCGGGATTGATGTCGGCCCAGTCGGGATAATGGGGATTATCGCTGACGACGCTGAACCGCCCGCGCAGCGGCCCCATGGCAATGCGCTTGACCATCAGCACGCCGTCGAGCCGCAGCACATAGACGCCGTCGCGCAACCGATCCGCATCATCGTCATGATCGACCATGATGTCGTCGCCGTCGCTCAGCGTAGGCGCCATCGATTCGCCGTCGACCCGGATCATCGACACGCGCTGCGGTCGCACGCCCAGATGCCGCAGCCAGCGCGCGTCAAACGCCATCACGCCCGCCGCCCGTTCATCCTCGTCCAGCGTGCCGCCGCCCGCAGATGCGCCCAGCGCAAGACGCGGCACGGCGACGATGGCCAGCAGCCCTCGCAAGCGTGTTGGCGGAACAGCGCCCACCGACGCCCCGCCCAGCATCGTTTCGGACACGCCGAAATACCGCGCCAGCACCCGCCGATCCTCTTCATCCAGTTTGCGCGGGGTGCCGCGCTTGATGAATTGCTGAATATAGGCCGCGTTGCGGCCGATCAGCCGCGAGAGATCGGCATAATTCTCACCCCGTTCGGCAATCAGCCGATCCAGCGCGATCCGGGCGTCCTGCGAGTCATCCATATCCGATCCATTATCGATAAGATTTTTCCTAGACAAGTAGGAAATTGAGATTGAGATAGGAATATACCTATCGACTCGTATCCGACGAGTCGCATCCAACGGGGAGATGAGAGCCCATGCTTCTGCTGATGACGATCGAGAAATTCCTGCGTCGGCACGCCATGCCACCCACCAGATTCGGCCGCGAATGCGCGCGTGATCCGCGGCTGGTCTTCGACCTGCGCAACGGCCGCGAGCCGGGCGAACGGGTGCAGAGAAGAATAGAACATTTCATGAACACTTATCGCAGGAGCCTGAGCCAATGACAAGCATCGATCCTCTTTTCGCGCGGGCCAATCTCGTCCGTTCTCATGCAATAGGAAATCGCTCAGCCGACCCCCTGCCCCGCCTGCTCGCGCAACTGGTCGCACGGGCGGGCAGCCCGACTATGATCGAACGCGCAACCAGCCGTCCCTGGGCCAGCGCCCTGTTCGAGGGCCGTCGCCATGTCATCCGCCTAAAATTGGAAGGCAGCGATGCGGCGGCGCGCCAGATTCGCTTCATCGATGGGCTGGAAGATGCCGAATGGACGCTACCCGATCATTTCGTCGCCGACATCTGTGTCGACGCCCTGGGAGAAGAGGCCGACAGAAGCTGGATCGATCTGTCGGCGCTGACGATTCGCGATTGGTGAGGAGGCGTCAGCGCGGACGGATGGACGCGATGCTGCGCAACGCACCCAGCGCGGCACGCAGCGCCTCGTCCGCGTCCGGCGCGACCGTATCGCGCACCGGCACGCGGGCGGCGACGGGCATGTCGGCCAGCACCTGCGCTGGATAGGTCGGCTGAATGCGGCGGCGCGAGGCCAGGCCCCGCTCCAGCCGCTCGGTCAATTGCGGGATGGACAGGCCGTGGGCCGGCAACGGTAACGGTGCCAGCGGCCTGGACTCCACCTTCATGATCGGTTCCGGCACTTCCTTGACCTCGATCGGCTCGGCGAAAGGCTCAGTCGGGCGGAAGACCGGCTGCGGCAATGCCTCCCTTTCTTCCAGCGACGGCGCTGCCGCGCGCGCCCTGGCGAAACCTGACGGCGGCAGTATTGGTTCGGGCTCAGGCCCGGTGTGGATGACCAGGGAACGACGGCCCGATTCGGGGCGTGCGAAAATCTCCGCCCCGCCGAAATCCCGACTGGCAAAGATCGGCAGGCGCGGCGGCGCATCGGGATGCGCATCAGCGCGGCGCAGCACCGGCATTTCGGGTTCGGCCATGGACATGGCGCGGCCCCGTGCGAGGGCAGTCAGCTTGGAGAAGGCGAAACTCATCTTTCTTGCTCCCTGGGCGCGCCATGCACGCCTTTCTTCTTCAATCCCATCGTCCCCGTGCCGCGAATCGCGGCGCATGACGCCCGCCAGTCCCACCGCCAGCAGCGCGGCAAAGCCAGCCAGTGACAGCCGGGCCGTCAGTCCCAGCGGCGGCGCAGCGGCGGGCAGCGCCTCGCTGAGACCGCTCGACGCCACGACCATCTCCAGTAGGCCGACCGGCGTCATCAGCAGGGCGGTCGCAGCGGCAATGCCGGACAGCGCCGCCATCTTCACTCCGTGTCCCGATTTCGCCGCCTTCACCCCTAAGCCCCGTCCTTGTTCACGCCGCCGCACGCGTCCGAGCAGAACGGGATAGCAGGCGTTGGTAAACAGGTTCGTAACGCAAAATATTCGATGACCAGCTACGTTCGCGCTCGACGAAGGTGCGCGCCACGGCGCGGCGCTGCTCCCAGAGGCTCCGGTCCGCGAACAGCCCGGCCAGCGCATCGGCAATGGCGGCCGGATCATCCGGCGCAAACAGGGAGCCGGTAACGCCGTCCTCGATCAGTTCGCGATGACCGCCGACGCTCGACGCCGCGACCAGCCGGCCCTGCGCCATCGCCTCCAGCGGCTTCAAGGGCGTCACCAGATCGGTCAGCCGCATCGCCTTGCGCGGATAGGCCAGCACATCGACCTGCGCATAATAATGTTCGACCTGATCGTGCGGCACGCGCCCCACGAAGAGGATATGGTCGGCAAAGGGCGAGGCCTTCGCCTGATCGCGCAATGCCTGCTCCATCGGTCCGCCGCCGACCAGCACCAGCTTCGCTTTGGGCCGCGCCCGCACAAGTCGCGGCATGGCGGCGATCAGATCATCCAGCCCTTCATAGGCATAGAAGCTGCCGATGAAGCCGACCACGTCGGCCCCATCCAGCCCCAGCTTCGCGGTCAGCGCGGGATCGCGCGGGACCGGCGCGCCAAATTGCTCCATATCGACGCCATTGGGCGACACGATGATCTTGGCCGCATCGATGCCGCGCGCGATCAGGTCGCCGCGCAGCCCTTCGCAGATCACCGCCACCGCGTCAGCGCTGCGCACCGCATGACTTTCGAGCTGCCGCGTCAGCCAATAGCGCGGGCTGCCCTCCGTCCCCGTGCCGTTGCCGACCGCCGCATCCTCCCAAAAGGCGCGAATCTCGTAGATCAGGGGGATTCCATGGCGCTTCGCCACGCGCTGCGCGGCGATGGCGTTGAGCGCCGGGGAATGGGCATGGATCACGTCCGGCCGCCATTGCCGCACCACCGCGTCGATCGAGTCGGCATGGGCCGAAATATCGCGCCATTCGCGCAGCATCGCATTGCCTTTCGCCGGATCGCCCGGCGTGCGGTGGAAGGTCAGGCCGTCCACCGCTTCCGTCTGCGGCCCTGCTACGCTGTGGCGGCGGCCCGTAATCCCGCGTACCTCCCACCCCTTGGCGATCTGCGCGCGCAGAATCGCCCTGGTACGGAAAGTATAGCCGCTGTGCATCGGCAGGCTGTGGTCCAGCACGTGGAGAATGCGTGTCATAGCGCGCTTTGTGTGACTCAAAAGGTTTAACGGCCCGTCAACTCTGTCGCGCTAGGACGGGGCCGTGCGCACCGGACCCTTCTCCCCGCGATGATCGACGCTCTGTCCTTGTTAGTCAGCCATGGCGCGATCCTGCTCGCCGCCTGGCGTCTGTTGCCACGCGCCGACCTGGATCGCGATCCAGAGCCACAGGAACCGCATTCCGATGCGTGACCTGTTCTTCATCGCCTTCCTGGGCCTCTTCTTCCTCATGGGCCTGCGCCGACCGTTCCTGCTGGTCGCGGTCTATGCCTATATCGACATCGTTTCGCCGCAGCGGCTCTCCTATTTCCTGCTCAATTCCATCCCCATTTCCTTCATCGCCTTCGCTGCGATGGTTGGCGCCTGGCTGGTGATCGACGACAAGAAGGATTGCCGATTTTCCGCGCGGCAGGGGCTGATGCTCCTGTTGCTCGTCTGGTGCGGTTACACCACAATGACCGCTGACTTCCCGGTCGAGGCGCTCAACAAATGGAATTGGGTGTGGAAGGCGATCATCGCCGGCGTCTTCCTGCCGCTAGTGCTGCGCACCCGCCTGCGAATCGAGGCGCTCACCGTCTTCATGATCCTGTGCGCCAGCGCGATCATCATCAATGGCGGGATGAAGACGGCATTGTCGGGCGGCGGCTATGGCGTGCTCAACCTGATGGTCGACAATAATAGCGGCCTTTATGAAGGCAGCATCATCAGCTGCGTCGCCGTCGCGCTGATCCCGCTGATTCTCTGGGTCGCGAACCATGGCACCATCTTCCCCCCCGATTGGAAGGTAAAGGCCTTCTGCTACGCCCTCTGCCTTGCCTGCATGTTGATGCCGGTCGGCACCGAAGCGCGCACGGGCCTGGTCTGCCTCGTCATCCTGGCGGGGATGATGCTGATGCGATCGAAGCGGAAATTCGTCTATGGCCCGCTGATGCTGCTGGCCGCGCTCGCCGCCATCCCCTTCCTGCCCGCCAGCTTCACCCAGCGGATGCAGACGATCGAGAACCACCAGGGTGACGAAAGCGCCTCCACCCGCGTCGCCGTGTGGATGTGGACGCTCGACTATGTGAAGCAGCATCCGGGCGGCGGCGGCTTCGACAATTATCTCCAGAACAGCTTCACCTATTTCGCCCAGAGCACCGTGACCGATGGCGGCGGCACCCGGATCGAGCGCCGACTCGTCACCGACAAGGGCCGCGCCTATCACAGCGCCTATTTCGAGCTGCTGGGCGAGCAGGGCTATTTCGGCTTCGCGATCTGGGCGCTGCTCCACCTCATCTGTTTCATCCGCACCGAATCGATCCGCCGCTTCTACCGCAAGCGTGACGGCCCCGATGAAGCCTGGATCGCGCCCTTCGCCGTGGCGCTGCAGCAAGGACATATCATCTACATGATCGGGTCGCTGTTCGTGGGCATCGCCTATCAGCCCTTCATCTTCATGATGCTGGCCCTGCAGATCGGACTGGACACTTATCTGACCCGCAGGCGCAAGGACGCAGCGCGGCAGAGCCTGGCCGCCTCGCTCGCCACTCGCCGGGCGCTGCCGGCATAAGCGGGAAGTTGCGCGCGCCGCTGTCCTGATCGCGCTCCGTCGCGGGCAGGGGGGATGCACGGCGCGCAGGGCTTCGCTTGCTGCGCCGGACGCGCTATCTTTCGATTCTCACAGATATTGCGCCCCGCTTGCAGCGGCGGCCTGACCCCCCGCCTTTTCAACCAGACAGGAGCAGGCATGGCCGACAAGAAAGACCCCGCCCTTCCCGACATCGCCGTCACGCCTCCGAACCTGTACGAAATGTGGCATTCCACCATCGCCTGGTTCCAGTTGCATTATGTGCAGATCCTGATCGCCATCGGTGCGGCCGTCATCATCTACCTGCTGCTCGCCGCGCTGCGCGAGCTGGGCAAACGGTATAAGGGCAATCGCGGCGATCCGCTTGGCTACGCCAATGTGCTGGGCCGCGCGGCGGCGCGCACGACGCAGTTCTTCATGGTCATGGTCGCGGCGCGGCTGGTGTCGGGCTATGCCGACGCGCCGGCCTCACTGGCGAAGACCATCACCTTCCTCTTCACCATCGCCACAGTGTTCCAGGCCGCCACCTGGGCGCGCGAAATCATCCTGGGCCTGATCGAGCGCAAGACACTGGCCAATGACAGCCAGGGCGAAACGCTGGCCAACGCCATGGGCCTGATCCGCGTGCTCGTCACCTTCGCGCTGTTCGCGATCGCGACGATCGTGGTGCTCGACAATCTGGGCGTGAACGTGACCGGCTTGGTCGCGGGCCTCGGCATCGGCGGCATCGCCATCGGCCTGGCCGCGCAGGGCATCTTCTCCGACCTGTTCGCCGCCCTCTCGATCATCTTCGACCAGCCTTTCCGCCGGGGCGAGATCATCACCTATGACCAGACCACCGCGCGCGTGGAAAAGATCGGCCTCAAGAGCACCCGCCTACGCGCCATGAGCGGCGAGAAGAAAGTCATCTCCAACGCGAACCTGCTCCAGAAGGAAATCACCAGCCTCCAGACGCTGATCCAGCGGCGCGTCACCTTCGCCATCGGCATCGTCTATCACACGCCCGAAGAGAAGGCGGAGGCGATCCCCACGATATTGAAGGAGATTGTCGAGGCGGAAGGCTTCCTGTTCGTCAATGCGGGGATGGTGCGCTTTGGCGCCAGTTCGCTCGATTATGAGCTGAGCTTCGACGTGCCCGACCCGGACCATCACGACTATTTCCTGTCGCGCCATCGCATGGGCCTCGCCATCTGGAAGCGGTTCAATGCCGAGGGGATCGAGTTCGCCTATCCGTCCCAGACGACCTTCACCGCCGCGCCGGACGGACGGCTGATCATGCCCTATGCCGGCGAAGAAGCGTCGCGGCTGGCGGGGGACAGGGGGTAGAGCCATAATATCCGTGTTCCCGCGACAGCAGGACACCGCATTCGACCGGGGCAGCATCCAACGCTCATGTCGCCGCGCCAGCGACTCGCCTCATCCCGCCGGCTGTTGCCCAGCGGCGGGCAGAGGCATAGCCGCAATGTCATGAAGACCTTCCGCCTTGCTCTCGCCGCCGCGGCGCTGACCGCCGCCCTCCCCGCCACCGCCCACGCCGAAGGATTGGGCGCGGAAATCAACTATGGCCGCGCCGACGGCCATTGGGGGACGGAGATCGGCGCGGGCTATGCGATGGGCATCGCCGGTTTCAGCCTGACGCCCGGCGGCGGCGTCTATCTGCGCGATGGCGATACCAAACTCTATGGCCGGGTCGAGGCCGCCTATACCCTGCCCATGTCCGCCACGATCGGCGCGGGCGTGCGTTTCAGCGGCGACAATACCCGCCCCTATGCGACGATCGCCATGCCGCTCATCCCCAAGCTGCGCGCCAAGGCCAATGTCGGTCCCAAATATTATGCGTTCGGCCTGACCCTGGGCTATTAAGAATAGCCTTCTTCAAGAAAATTACGAATTTTCAGTACCATATCTATCACACGTCACTTTGACGCACCGGGATCGCAGGGGGCACCCCTGCTCCACGGCGGATCGGGATGGCGCAGGCGCTCGTGCAGGACGCGCCGCCCATCCCGATCCTTTCACCGGCAATCGAGCGATCCCTTCCGCTCACCGCCGCCCGCGTGTAACGGTCGCGGAAATTATACGGGTTGTCGGCCTTCCCTGCGTCAGCAATTGACGAGATTTCCTCCGTCACAAGCCTGAACAAAATAGTCGGCATAGGCCCAGTTTTCAGAAGGAACCTGTTTTCCGTGACATCCCGCGAACTGACCGGCTTTCTTTCCCTGAGCGAAGCGCAGACCGGCGAGGACGATCTTCCCCGCCGCCTGTCCGACATGGCCTGGCGCATCGGCTTCGGCGCAATCGGCTGGCCCTGGCTGCTCGCCAGCCTGTCGGGCGGACGCAAGGCGGACAAGCGCGCGCTGCTGGACGAACTCGGCCTTGCCCATGACGCCCTTCCGCATCTGGGAAGCTGGAAAGCGGATGTCGGTTTCCTGCGCCATATCGTGCGCGAAATCACCCGGCTCCGCCCCGCCCATGTCGTGGAACTGGGCGCCGGCGCCTCCTCGCTCGTCGCGGCGCGGGCGCTGCAACTCCATGGCGGCGGACGGCTGCACAGCTTCGACCAGCATGGCGGCTTCGTCGACTCCACGCGCCAGTGGCTGGCGGACAATCACCTCGACGTCGATATCCGCCACGCACCACTGACTCAGGAGAGCGCCGACTGGCCCGGCCGCTGGTATGCGATCGACAGCCTGCCCGATCAGATCGACCTCATCATCATCGACGGCCCGCCATGGAGCGTGCATCCGCTGGTGCGCGGCGCCGCCGACAGCCTGTTCGCGCGCCTCTCCCCCAATGGCGTGGTGTTGCTGGACGATGCGGCCCGGCCCGGCGAGCGGCTGGTGGCACGCCGCTGGCGGCAGCGCTGGCCGCATATCGATTTTCGCCTGGTGAAGGATGGGACCAAGGGCACATTGATCGGCCGCCGCCGCGACGTGACGCTGCCGGTCGCCAACGACAATGAGGCCGGCCGCACCTGGCGCCATCTGAGCCGCGCAGCCGGCATCGCCGCCCTGATCGCGACCGGCTGGATTGCGCGGGACGAATTGGGTGAACTGACGCAACCCGCGCAGGCGAGCAGCTTCCTGGACGAGGCGGCGGCATCGCGCCGGGCCGGGCTGCTGCGACAGGCCATGGCATCCCAGGTCAAGAGCGCGACCCTCAACCCGCAGGAGATAGAGCGGTCCACCGGCATCATTCTGCCCACCCTGCCGGCCGACTGGCGCGTCACCGATGTCCAGCTCTTCCCCACGCCGGACAGCTCGGCCATCGCCATGAGCCTGGAAACCGCGCACGGCGAACATCTCTCCTTCTTCGCCGATCGCGCCGAAACGCCCGCGGAAGGCAAGCCGCTGCTGGCCGAACGGGCAGGCGATGTGAGCGCCTATTGGGAAGCGGGGGACATGGCCTATGCGCTGACGGGACAGGCCACCCCGCGCCGCATCAAGGAACTGGCGGACACGATCGCGCCGGACGCCTGACCCTTGCGAACCGTCCCGCGCCTGCTACGGGATAGCGCATGGACATCAGGCTATCCCATGCGAGCGACGGACCGCGCGTCCTGGAGATCTGGCGCGATGCGGTCGATGTGACGCACGACTTCCTCCTTCCCGAAGATCGTGCTGCGATCGAACGGGAAGTGGTCGCATTTCTGCCCGCCGCTCCGCTCTGGCTCGCCGTGGATGCGCAGGATCATGCGGTTGGCTTCATGCTGCTCGACGGCTCCCATATGGAGGCATTGTTCATCGATCCGGCCTGGAGAGGGCGGGGCGTCGGGCGTGCGCTGGTGGATCATGCCCTGTCGCTGCATCCGGTCCTGTCGACCGATGTGAATGAACAAAATGGCCAGGCGGTCGGCTTCTACGATCGTCTCGGCTTCATCCGCATCGGACGATCCGAACGCGACGGCCAGGATCGTCCCTATCCGTTGATCCATCTGCGATCGGCGCGGTGAAACCCGCCAGCGCGCTACATGGCACATTGGCGCATCAGGTAATTCCCCAGCCCGGCAAAATGCTCTAAGCGCCGCGCATGGAGGATGTCGCACCCACTTCGCCGCCTGTGTCCAGGCGCCCCGCCCTCGGCAGCCTGGCGATGCTTTGGCGCTTCACCCGCTGCTATCCTGCGCGGATCGCAGGGGCGCTGACGGCGCTGATCGTCTCCTCCGCCGCGACGCTGGCCATTCCCAACGGCTTCCGCCTGGTCATCGACAAGGGCTTCATGGGCGGCGGCGACATCAGCCGCTGGTTCGAATATCTGCTGATGATCGTCGTGGTGCTCGCCCTGGCGAGCGCGCTGCGCTTCTACTTCGTCTCATGGCTGGGCGAGCGTGTCGTCGCCGATATCCGCAGCGCCACCCAGGCCAATCTGCTGCGCCAGGCGCCACGCTTCTTTGAAGAGAATCGCCCCTCCGAAATCGCGTCGCGCATGACCGCCGACACCGCGATCGTCGAGCAGGTGGTAGGTTCGACCGTATCGGTCGCGCTGCGCAACCTGGTCACTGCCATTGGCGGCCTTGTCTATCTCTTCACGCTGGCGCCCAAGCTGGCGGGCCTGCTGCTGCTGGGTATTCCCGTCATCCTCCTCATCCTCCTCGGCCTCGCCCGGCGGGTGCGCTTATTGTCCCGCGCCAGCCAGGACCGGCTCGCCGATATCGGCAGCCTCACCACCGAGGTGCTGGGCGCAATGAAAATCGTCCAGGCCTTCGGGCAGGAAGCGCGTGAGGCGGCGCGTTTCGATGCAACGGTGGAGAAGGGCTTCGCCACGGCGCGGCGGCGCATCCTGTTGCGGACCGCCATGACCGCCCTGGCCTTCGCCCTGGTGTTCGGGTCGATCACCGGGGTGATGTGGCTGGGCGCGATCGACGTGGCCGCAGGCCGTCTGTCGGGCGGCAGCATCGCTGCCTTCGTTCTGACCGGGGGGTTGGTCGCCGGCGCCTTCGGCTCGCTGTCGGAAAGCTGGGGCGACCTGCTGCGCGGCGCGGGGGCGGCAAGCCGGCTGGACGAGTTGATGCGCGCGGAACCGGACATCCTTCCGCCCACCCGGTCGACCGCCCTTCCCTCCGCTCCGCAAGGCGCGAGGCTGAGCTTCGACGCGGTTCATTTCCATTATCCCACCCGCCCGGATCAGGCAGCGCTCAACGGCATCACACTCGACATCGCTCCTGGGGAGACGGTCGCGGTGGTCGGTCCGTCGGGCGCAGGCAAGTCGACATTGATCCAGCTTGCCCTGCGTTTCTACGATCCCGACAGCGGCGTGATCCGGCTGAACGGCGTACATCTGACGGATACCGATCCCGCCATGGTGCGCGCCATGGTGGCGATGGTGCCGCAGGACAGCGTCATCTTCGCAGCCTCAGCGCGCGACAATCTGCGCTATGGCCGCTGGGACGCAAGCGACGCCGACATATGGGACGCGGCCAGGGCCGCCAACGCCGAAGCCTTTCTGCGCACCCTGCCGCAGGGGCTGGATACATTTCTGGGCGAAGGCGGCGCACGTCTGTCGGGCGGACAGCGCCAGCGGCTTTCGATCGCCCGCGCCCTGCTGCGCGATGCGCCGATCCTGTTGCTGGATGAAGCAACCTCCGCACTCGATGCAGAATCGGAACGACTGGTGCAGGATGCACTGGGGCACCTGATGCAGGGTCGCACGACAATCGTCATTGCCCACCGGCTAGCGACGGTTCGCGCGGCGGATCGCATCGTCGTACTGGATGAGGGACGGATCGTGGAACAGGGCGATCATGGCGCGCTGGTCGCGGCCGGCGGCCTCTATGCCCGCCTGGCGAGCCTGCAATTCCAGGACACTCCCGTCGCCTGACGGCGGCTTGGCGAAGCGCAAGGTTCAGCCCGCCGCGAGTTGGCTCAGTCGGATGACATGATCGAGAATGGCGGGGTGCAGTGGCCGCTCGAAGGTGCAGCCCCCCTCATGCGCGCGCGTCCACTGCACTCGCGCACGGCGCCCTTCAAAGCCCCCATAATTCACTGCCTACGGTCAGTTTCATGAAGCTTTGGAGCCGGAAACCGCTGATCGACAGGTCGGTAATGCGGCTGGTGAACCAGGTTTCACCCGGACGCCGGACCTTGACGCCGATCTGCATATGATGCCGCTCGGCGATGCGCTGTTTGCGATCCTGGTCGAGATGCGGTCCTGCGCCCATGATTCCATGATCGGATGCCAAGGTAAGGAAAAAGTTAAACGACCATCTGCATCGGGCAAAAAATAAGGGGCCGCCGAGGCGACCCCTACAGATTGAGGCAGATATATAAATTTCCGTTTCCTGTCGCCCCGCGAAGAAGGGGAAGTCCTGTTGACGCGGACCGGCCGGGATTCAGACCTTAAAAACTGCCATATTGTTCATTGCCGACGAAACCCAGCTTGGTCACGCCCGCACGCTTGATCTCCGCCAATACCTCGTCAACAACGACATAGCGGGTCGCAGCGCTCGGCTGGAACTGCAGTTCCGGTTCGACCGGCAGCCGCAGCGACTGCTGCAGATACTGACGCAGGGTCAGCAGGTCGATCGGCGATCCGTTCCAGGTGATGACGCCACCGGTATCGATCGCGACCTTGTTCTTGACCGGATCGATCACGCTGTCCGTAGGCGGCGCGTTCTGCGGCAGGTCGATCTTCACCGCGTGGGTCTGGATCGGGATGGTGATGATGAACATGATGAGGAGAACGAGCATGACGTCGATCAACGGCGTCGTGTTCATTTCCATCATCGGCTCGCCATCATCGGAGCCCATGCTCATGGCCATAGCGAAATCTCCTTAATCAACCGGTCAGAGGCGGGTCGTCGTCGTGCCGGGTTCCGGCTCGGAGATGAAGCCCACCTTCGGGAAACCGGCGCGCTGCATCGTGTAGATGGTGCCGCCGATGCACCGATAGGGAACGTTGATGTCGCCACGGATATGCACTTCGGGCAGATCCTCAGGCGTCATATTTTCAACGCCGCCAGCCTTCTTGATGTCCGCTTCAAGCTTCGCGACCGCGCGGTTAAGCAGTTCGCTCGAATTAACCGGAGCCATGCCCCAGAAAACCGCGCAACCGCCATCCTTGCCGGTTGTGACCGAAAGGGACACATTTTCCGGCTTCGTCGTGGTCGGCTCGAACGCCACCTTGGGAAGCTGCAGATCGACCGTCTGGACGACGACCGGGACTGCGATGAGAAAGATGATGAGCAACACCAGCATGACGTCGACGAGCGGCGTCGTGTTGATGTCGGACAACGGCTTGTCGTCACCGCCGCCGGGGCCAACACTCATTGCCATTGATACTATCCTAACATTGGTGTCGATGGCGCCTCGTCAGCCATTTGGCTGATTGAAGGCCATGGTCGGCGGGGAACCGGGCGGTCACAGCCGCCACCCGGTTCCCACACCGGCGTCTTGAGACCGATCAGGCCTTGGTCGGTGTGGCGGCCGGCTTGGCGGCCGAAGCAACCGGAGCGGCAGCAACGGTCGGCTTCACGGCGCCATCCGAAACCAGATAGGCCAGCAGATCGACGGTGAAGCCGTTGAGCTGTTCGGCGATCGACTTGTTGCGGCGCTGCAGGAAGTTGTAGGCGAGCACCGCAGGAACGGCCACGGCCAGACCCAGAGCCGTCATGATCAGCGCTTCACCGACCGGGCCGGCGACGGCGTCGATCGAAGCCTGACCGGCAGCGCCGATCTTGATGAGCGCGCGGTAGATGCCGATAACCGTACCGAACAGACCGATGAACGGCGAGGTCGAACCCACGGTCGCGAGGAAGGCGAGGCCGCCATTCAGGCTGGAGTTGATCGCAGCTTCCGAACGAGCCAGCGAGCCGTGCAGCCAGTCATGCGCTTCGACCGGATCCTTCAGCTTGCTATGCTCGTCCTGGGCCTTGATGCCGTCGTCGACGATCTGCTTATAGGCCGAGTTCTTGTCCAGCTTGGCGGCGGCTTCCTTCAGCGAAGCGGCGCGCCAGAAGGTTGCACGAACCTTCTTGCCCTGATTGATAACCTTCTGCTGTTCGATCAGCTTGGTGAACAGAATGTAGAAGGTGCCGACCGACATGGCGCACAGGATGAGGAAGACGGTCCAGGCGATGGTGCCGCCCTGTTGCAGGGCCTCCATCAGACCATAGGGGTTTTCGGGCTTCGGAGCCGCGGCTGCGAGATACATCAACATGTTCAAGACTTCCCTCTCAATGAGATCAAGCGTGGGACAGGCGGCGCTCGGCGCACGCCGTCCCGATTTCGATTATTCCGGCAAACGCCAAGTGATACGCCCGTTGTACGTGTCGGGCATATCCTGACCATCGGAACCCTTGGCCGGCTTGAAACGCGCGCGGCGCGGCAGCAGGCGGCAGGTCGCCTCGTCGAGGTCGGCATGGCCGGTCGAAGAGGTGATGGTGCAGTTGGTCACGCGGCCGTCCGCTCCGATTTCCAAGCGGAAACCAGCCGTGCCTGAGCGTTCTTCACGCTGCGCGCGGCTCGGATAATCCGCATCGCTCACCCAACTGCCAGGAGCACCGCGCGGTGTAGCGCGCGTCGCTGCCTGAGGCGGGGGAGGCGGAGCCGGCGGTGGCGGCGGGGCGGCGACCGGAACCGGGTTGAACACCGGCGGGGGCGTCCGAACCGTCTGGATCGGCGGCGCCGGAGCCGGGGTCTGAACGATCGGCGGAGGAGCGACGACCGGTGGCGGCTCGATCGGCTGATCGGGCGGCGGTGGCGGTGGCTCCTCGTCCGGTGGTGGCGGTTCCTCTTTTACGTCGATCACGTTCAGCTGTTCCGCCGCCTTTTTGACATATTTCATGCCAAGACCGGTGACGAAGGCATAGCCGAGAACAGCGTGAATCAGGGCGACGATGACGATCGATATCGTGCGACTCGATCCTTGCGAGTGGTCAGCATAGGCCATTCGGCAACGACACTCCTTAACTCATCTTACCAGTGGTTTATACAAATCAGCCAAAAACGACCACAGCTGTCCGGGAGCTATCCCGGCCACCTTTGGCCCCTGTCCGTCCAATTGCTACCGAGCGAACTCCTATCGCGGCGCATCGTGGCACGCAAACGCTTTATCGATATCCTCATTTGCGTGTACCAATTCCTATCAGAAAAACTTGCCTGTGATATCCTTGCCACGGGCCAAAACCATAGGACGAAGTTCATCATGAAATCCGCCACCCTCTTTCGCAGGCTGGTCGCCACATGCCTCATTTTCGCCGTATATCCTTCGGTTTTCCCTGCCTTAGCGCAGAACGGTCCGATGGTAACGTCATCATCAACGGGGCGTCCGGACCTGTTCTATGCCGACATTGTAGACCTGGCGGACAATGCACCGTTAGTGGCCAATGTGCGTATTCGCAACATCGTCAAACTCAAGCCCGATCAGGCCGGAGCGACGCTTCCAGGGCATGAAAGGCTCTATATCGAGGCGGATGTTACGGGTTTGATTCGCGGCGACGCGGGAATCAGTCCCGTCATTACCTATCTTTACGACGCACCGCTTGACGCGCGCGGCAAGCTGCCGAAGCTCAAAAAGGCGCAGATCATCCTCTTCGCCCGGCCCGGAGGACGTCCGGGCGAAGTTCAGCTCGTCGCCCCCGATGCACAGGTCCCGGCCACGCCCGGCCGGGTGGAGCAGGTGAAGCAGATTCTTTCCGCACTCGTCGCGCCCGGCGCGCCGCCCCGGATTCTCGGCCTGGGCGATGCTTTCCATGTCGCGGGCACGATCGCCGGGGAAGGCGAAACCCAGATATTCCTGCGTACGGAGAGTGGAGATCCAGTCTCGCTCTCCATCCTGCGGCGTCCGGGCCAGGCACCCCGCTGGGCGGTCGCCCTGGGTGAAATCGTGGATGAAGCCGCCCGACCGCCCGAACCGGGCAGCCTGCTCTGGTATCGTCTCGCTTGCGCCCTGCCCCCCGCTCTGTCGCCGCAAGCGGTGCGCACCCTGTCCGTACCGGATGCCGAAGCGGCACGCGCGGACTATAAACTGGTGATCGACGCTTTGGGGCCGTGTGGCCGCACCCGCTCCACACGCTGATTCGCGCTTTTCCTTTGGACAGGCGCGCGGAGGCGGCTATCAGCCCGGCTTTCGAAAGTCGGAAGGGATGATAGCCGCCATGACCAATCTGCACCGCCATGCCCCGCTGCGCGTCGCGCTCGTCGGTCTCGGTACGGTGGGCGGCGGTGTCATTCGTCTGCTGAAGACAAATGGCGACCTGATTGCGCGCCGCGCCGGCTGCCCGATCCAGATTGTCGCCATTTCCGCGCGCGACCGGAACAAGGATCGTGGCGTCGACCTTTCTCCCTATGAATGGGTGGACGACATGACGACGCTGGCCACGCGCGACGATGTCGACGTGGTGGTGGAACTGATCGGCGGGGCGGACGGCCCCGCCCTCACTCTCGCCCGTCAATGCCTGACCCTGGGCAAGCCCTTCGTCACCGCGAACAAGGCGATGCTGGCGCATCATGGCCTCGACCTCGCGCGGCTGGCGGAAAAGGGCGGCATCGCGCTTAAATATGAAGCCGCGGTCGCGGGCGGCATCCCGGTCATCAAGGGGATGCGCGAAGGCGCCGCCGCGAATGAAATCAGCCGTGTCTACGGCATCCTCAACGGCACCTGCAATTACATCCTGACCACCATGGAGAAGGAAGGCCGGGGCTTTGACGAGGTGCTCAAGGAAGCGCAGGAGCTGGGCTATGCGGAGGCCGATCCCAGCTTCGACATCGACGGCATAGACGCCGCGCACAAGCTGACCATCCTCGCCAGCCTGGCCTTCGGCACCGAACTGGATTTCGACGCGGTCGCGACCACCGGCATCCGCCATGTCATCGCCGCCGACATCGCCGAAGCGGGCGCACTGGGCTTCCGCATCCGCCTGGTCGGCATGGCGCAGAACGGTCCGGATGGCCTGTTCCAGCGCGTCCACCCGATGCTGGTGCCGCTCGACCATCCGCTCGCCCATGTCGACGGGTCGCTCAACGCCGTGGTGGCGGAGGGCAATTTCGTCGGTCGCCTCTTCTTCCAGGGACGCGGCGCGGGGGACGGCCCGACCGCATCGGCAGTGGTCGCCGACCTGATCGACGTGGCGCGCGACGAATATGGCGACGCATTCGCCATGCCGGTCGCCGCGCTCAGCCCCCAGAAGACCGCTGACGCCGGCGCCCGCACCGGTCGCGTCTATCTGCGCTTCAAGGTCAAGGACCAGCCCGGCGTGCTGGCCGAGATTGCCGCGGCCACCCGCGACGCCGGCGTATCGATCGAAAGCATGATCCAGCGCGGCGCGCATCAGGAAGACGGCGTTCTGGTCGCGATCGTCACCCATGCCAGCGAGGAGCGCAACGTGCGCGACACGCTCGAACGGCTGGCGGGTTCGGACAGCCTGCTCGACACGCCGATGGTGATGCATATTCTCGATTGAGAATTTTCAATATTGCCTGGCGCCGGTGGCGCGTTCTGGCAACGCCGGCGGTGGCGAAAGATCGGCATCGGGATCGATGATCGCGGTCGCCGCCTTCACCAATATCCCCACGGCCTGGAGCACGGGCAAGCCGCCGGTGCAGCCTGCCCCCTGTCCGCCCGACACGCCGCAAGCGCCCTGCCGGACAGGCGCGGCGGAGGCGCGCGGTGCGTCTCCCTTCACGATGCCGCTGCTCTCCGCCTCACGCGGCAAGGGCAGTCGCTCCTTCGCATTGCGCTCTCCCCTATTGCCGCACACGACGATGCCACCCCCGCTGCGGTCGCACGGCTTCACCACCTGCGTCTTGGCACGGTAGGCAGCCATCAATTCATCCTCGTCAGCCGCCCAGACGATACCCGGCAGCAACAGGGGGAATAGGACAGGAAAGCCCGACATTCTCATCGGTTGGACACCAGATCATTCAATCATGGCCGCATCATGACCAGCGCTCGACAAGGGCTGGTGGACCGCTTATCGCCCTTGGCCAAAGCGAAAAGGAAGAGGAAGAAGATAGTGCAGGGAAGCTCGATTCTCGACCGTGTCCTGGTGCTGGAAATGGTCCGCGTCACCGAAGCCGCCGCGATCGCCGCGTCGAAGCTGGTCGGCCGCGGCGACGAGAAGGCTGCCGATGCCGCCGCCGTCGAAGCCATGCGCCTCGCCTTCAACGATCTCTATATGGACGGAACCGTCGTCATCGGCGAAGGCGAGCGCGACGAAGCCCCGATGCTCTATATCGGTGAGAAAGTCGGCAATGCGATCGGCACCGGGCCGAAGATCGACATTGCGCTCGATCCGCTGGAAGGCACGACGATCACCGCCAAGGCGGGGCCGAATGCGCTTGCTGTCCTTGCCATCTCCGAAGAAGGCGGCCTGCTCAACGCGCCCGACGTCTATATGGAAAAGCTGGCGGTCGGTCCCGGCTACCCCGAAGACGTCATCGACCTGAACCGATCGGTGAAGCAGAATGTCGAGGCGGTCGCCGCCGCCAAGGGCGTCGATCCCCATGAGATCATCGTCTGTGTGCTGGACCGCCCCCGTCATGAAAGGCTGATCGCGGACCTGCGCGCCATCGGCTGCGGCATCATGCTGATCCCGGATGGCGACGTGGCGGGCGTCATCGCAACCACCAATCCAGAAACCACGATCGACATCTATATGGGGTCGGGTGGCGCGCCGGAGGGCGTGCTGGCCTGCGCAGCGCTGCGCTGCGTTGGCGGCCAGTTCAAGGGGCGCCTGCTCTTCCGCAACGAGGATGAGAAGGCGCGTGCCCGCAAATGGGGCATCACCGATCTGGACCGGATCTACGACCTCAAGGAACTGGCCAAGGGCGATTGCATCTTCGCCGCGACCGGGGTGACGGACGGATCGTTGCTCGCGGGGGTCAAGCGCCTGCCTGGCGGGAAACTCACGACCGAAAGCGTGGTGATGCGCGCCAGCACCGGCACGGTGCGCTGGGTGAAGGGCGAACACAGGATCGACCACAAGGGCAATTGAGCCGGGTGCAACCGGCAGAACGGAAAAGGGAGCCGGAGACGGCTCCCTTTTTTGCGTCGATTATCGGCCAGCCCGGTGATTGAGGTCGTGGCCCAGCGCCAATATACCGACGCCGATCAGCGTATAGAGGCTTTCCTGCGGGCCATGATCCATCGTGAGAGCGCCCGTCATCACGCCCAGCCCCAATGATCCGATGGCTGCGGGCATCATGAAGCGATGGACGATCGCACCATGGCCCAGGGCCACCGCGCCTAACAGGATGGCCAGCCCCAAACCCACTTCATGGAAGACCGGGCTTGCGAAAATGCCGCCTGCCGAAGCCAATAGCCCAAGCACCACGGCAGTGACGAAGCAATGCGCCACGCACAAACCCGACAGGGCAATCGCGATACGGTCGATTCGCCCAGTGGAAAAGGCGTGATGAAGGCTCTGCGGCATGATCGCCGCTACATAAGGCAATCGGCCGTAAGTTACAATATAACATCCGGATAATTGTCGCCAATGCCCCCGTCAGCCTGCCGGAAGCACCTGGGCGAGAACCGATTGCCAGCCCGCGAGCCGCCGCTCCCGTGCAGCATCGGGCAGAATGGGTTCAAACCGCGTCCGCCCCGATTCGCCAATAGCGGCAGATGCCAGCGTCGGGAAAAATCCCGCCCCTACGGCCGCAAGCATCGCCACGCCTCTGGCCGTCGTCTCGACATCGGCGGGCCGTTCCACCGTAAGGCGCAACATGTCCGCCATGTCTTGCGCAATCCAGTCATTGGCGCTCATGCCGCCATCGATCCGCAGCATGTGCCAGGGCGCGCCATCGGCCGCGAAGGTGGAGGCAAGGTCGTGCACCTGATGCGCGATCGATTCGAGCGCGGCGCGGACGATATGCGCCCGGCCCGTGCCGTGCGTAAGCCCGTGGATGCTTCCCGTGACCGCTGGCTGCCAATAGGGCGCGCCCAGGCCCGACAAAGCGGGCAGCATGACGACGCCTCCATTGTCCGGAACCGACCGGGCGATCGCCTCGGTATCGGCCGCCGTAGCGATCAGCCCCAGCCTGTCGCGCAGCCACTGGATCAGGCTGCCGGCTACGAAGATCGATCCTTCCAGCGCATAGTGGCGAACGCCCGCGATCTGGCACAGCACCGTCCCCAGCAACCGGTGCGAGGAAACGGGCCGCCTCGCGCCGGTCGGCGCCAGGATGAAGGCGCCCGTGCCCAGCGTCGCCTTGACCGTGCCGGGGGTGAGACATGCCTGCCCGATGGTCGCGGCCTGCTGGTCTCCGGCCAGGCCGTGGATGGGGATCGCAGCGCCCAGCAGATCGGGCAATGTCGTTCCGAAGTCACCGGCGTTATCGACAATCTCCGGCAGCGTCGCGCGCGGCACGCCGAACAGCGCGCACAGATCCGCGTCCCAGCCCTTTTCGTCCAGCGTCATCAACTGGGTTCGGCTGGCATTGCTGGCGTCGGTGATATGGAGGCCGCCGGTCAGCTTCCACACCAGCCAGCTTTCGATGGTGCCCAGCGCCAGCGCATCGCCCGCCGCCGTCACTTCCGGCACATGGTCAATCAGCCAGCGCATCTTGGTCGCTGAAAAATAGGGGTCGGTCACAAGCCCGGTACGCGCCTGGATCAACGCCTCATGGCCGTCGCTGCGCAAGGTTTCGCATTGGTCGGCCGTGCGCCGGTCCTGCCAGACGATGGCGCGCGCCAATGGCTCGCCGGTGCGCCGGTCCCACGCGACAACCGTTTCGCGCTGGTTGGTGATGCCGATCGCCGCGATCCGGTCCGCGCCGCCAGCCTGCAAGACTATCTCCCGCGCGCAGGCCAGCGTGCGATCCCATATCTCCGCCGCGTCATGTTCGACCCAGCCGGGTCGGGGATAATATTGGGTCAACTCCCGCTGCGCCGTCGCGACCCGCCGGCCGTCAACCGTGTAGAGCATGGCGCGGGTGGACGTGGTGCCTTCATCCAGCACCAGGATCATGCGCTCGCTCATCCCCTCTCCTTCAGCCACGTATCGAGCGCGGCGACCTGCGCCGCATTCAGCCGCAGGCCCAATTTGGTCCGGCGCCAGATTATATCCTCTTTCGCCCGCGCCCATTCGCGCTCGACCAGATAGGCGACTTCCGCCTCGCTCAGGCCAGCGCCGAAATGGACACCCAGATCATCCCGGCTACGCGCCCCGCCCAACCAGACGCGCGCCAGCGTACCATAGGCCCGACCGATGCGATCAGCATCGGCAGCGTCAAGGAAGGGATAGTCGCGCGCCAGCCCCGCGATCAGATCGGCAAGACCGGTCATTGGAAAATCCCCGCCAGGCAATGGCGCCTTCGCCGTCCAGTCGCCGCCGCGCAGCGCCGGCAGATGCGGCTGGAGCAGTGCCACCGCCTCCGCTGCGAGATGACGATAGGTGGTGATCTTGCCGCCCAGCACATGGAGCAGGGGCGCATCTCCCTCCCCACCCGCCTCCAGTTCCAGTCGATAGCCGCGCGTCGCCGCTTCCGGCCTTGCCGATCCGTCGTCGATCAGGGGACGGACGCCGGCATAGGACCAGACCACGTCGTCAGGCGTGATCGGGCGCGCGAAATAGCGATTCGCTCCCTCGCAGAGATAGGCGACCTCCTCGGCGCTCGCCTCGACATGCTCCAGTCCGCCGGCATGATCGCGGTCGGTCGTGCCGATCAGGGTGAAGTCGCGCTCATAGGGGATGGCGAAGAAGATCCGGCCATCGGGCAATTGGAAGAAATAGGCGAAGCCATGATCGAACAGGCGCGGCACGACGATATGCGATCCACGCACCAGCCGCATGTGCCGTTCCCCATGCCCATGGGCCAGTTGTTTCAGCGCCAGCACAGAGGGTCCGGTCGCATTGACAAGCGCCCGCGCCTGAAAATGACGCATGGTTCCGTCCGCCGCGCGCGTCTCAATCGTCCAGAGTCCAGCCTCGTGCGCCAATCCCGTCACCTCGGTACGGCTATGCACGTCCGCGCCCCGATCGGCGGCATCACGCGCGTTGAGCACGACCAGCCGCGCATCGTCGACCCAACCGTCCGAATAGCAATAGGCGGGGCCAAAGCCGGGCTTGAGCGGTGCGCCAGATTCATGACGGCGCAGATCGATCGCCTTGGTCGCAGGCAAGGCGCGGCGGCCGCCGATATGATCGTAGAGGAAAAGCCCGAGCCGCAGCATCCAGCGCGGTCGCAGCCCCCTGGTCCAGGGCAGGACGAAGCCCATCGGATGAATGATATGCGGCGCGATCCGCCACAGCCGTTCGCGTTCGGACAGAGCCTCGCGCACCAGCGCAAACTCGCCATGCTCCAGATAGCGCAGACCGCCATGGATCAACTTGGTCGATGCCGATGATGTGCCCTGCGCCAGGTCGCCCCGCTCTAGCAGCAGCACCCTGGCGCCCCGGCCGGCCGCGTCGCGGGCAATGCCGCAACCATTCACGCCGCCGCCGATGACGGCCAGATCATGAATGGCGGCTGGGCGTTCTTCGCTCACCCGTAACCCTGTAGGCCGCAGCGGCCGTCATGGAAAGCATCGAGGGGAAGTCCCCCTTCATATGCGGAGGGATCGCATAAGGCCGCTATTGCCGGCGCGAGATCACCGGTCTGCCGACATCACGCCTTTTCAAGCGTGCATTGCAACGGATGCTGGTTCTGCCGGGCGAAATCCATCACCTGGTTCACCTTGGTCTCTGCGACCTCATAGCTGAAAATGCCGCAGACGCCGACTCCGCGTTGATGGACATGCAGCATGACGCGGGTCGCCTCCTCCATGTCCATGCGGAAGAAGCTCTGCAGGACATGCACGACGAATTCCATCGGCGTATAGTCGTCGTTCAGCATCAACACCTTGTAGAGTGACGGCTTTTTGGTGCGCGTGCGGGTACGGGTCGCGATCCCGACATTGGGGCCATCCGGCCCCTCGCCCTGATCGTCCTGATCCCGGCCCGCCATATTCACGGACCACGCCGATGCGGTGGTGACACTGTTCATGATGGAAAAGAATATGGCGATTCGTCCGTCCATGGCAAGGGGGCGACACAGCCGATCGCCACGCACGCAGCCTCTTTGCAAAGCAAAGGGCGCCTCTTCCCGATGGAAAAGACGCCCTTCACGCTATGACTGGACGATGCCGCCGATCAGGCTGCGAGCGTCTTCACCTTGTCAGTGACCAGGGTCACGCGCGCGGTCAGCGGCTGGGCGACGTCGCCAGCCAGCTTGATCAGCGCTTCGCTGTTCTTGGCAGCTTCCTTGGTGAACTCGTCGAAGCTGCTCGACAGCAGCTGGCTCTGCAACTGGAAGAATTCGGTCGGCGTCTTGACCGACGAAAAGCTCTTGAACGAGGCGGTCGCCTTCTCGAAGCTCTTGCGGCTGTAATCGGCAGCTTCCTGACCCAGCGTCTCGATGCCCTTGGCTGCGATCTTGCCGGATTCGACCAGCGCTTCGACATTGCCCTTGGCAATGTCGTTCAGCTCTTCGATCGCCTTGGTCGACTTCTCAACACCGGCCTTCGCCTTTTCGTTGAAATCGGCATAGGCGGTTTCGAACTTGGCCTTGGTTTCCTCGGCAAATTTCTTTCCGGTCTCGATAACGTCGTTCATGATCTTCGTTCCTTCTATGGCGGGCAGCGGCTGGATCGCTATGGCTTCGGCCTTAGTCAGGCTCTCTGTGGTTTTTGGTTCGGTCTCGACAGGTTCGACAACCGGCTCGGGCGCGGCCTGCGGGTTGGCGTCAATTGGCTTCACACTTGCGGCTTGCGGATTAGCATCGATCGGCTTCACGCTCGCGGCCTGCGGGTTAGCATCGATCGGCTTCACGCTCGCGGCTTGCGGGTTAGCATCGATCGGCTTCACACGCGCAGCTTGCGGGTTGGCGTCAATCGGTTTCACACGCGCAGGCTTCGGAGCGGGTTTCTTTTTCGCTGGCTCGCTTCCGATAGCCGCTTCAGCCGCCTTGAGCGCCTCGCTCGCCGACAATGTCGTCGAACCGGCCTTGCTGCGCGCGGTCTTCCTCGGGGTCTTCGGGGTTTCGGCCATCACCATCCTCCGTTTGTTGCACTGCACAATATAGTTTTCACCCACCGATTGCAAGGCTTATTGTGCAGTGCAACAAAAGTGCCATCTACACGCCACCGCCAGCGGATCGCGGTCCGTCATAAAGACGCGAAAATGAAGAGTTTAACGCGCCTTGACATAGTGGCCCGGCGCATCTTCGATCGCCTTGAGTTTGCCTTTCCCCGGCACGCGCGCGCCCTTCGCCGGAACGGTGCGCGAATCGAGTCCTGCGATCCAGGCCTGCCAATCGGGCCACCAACTGCCCTTGGTTTCTTTCGCTTCTGCCAGGAAGGCATCGAGGGTCGGCTGCGCTTCGTCACAGACCCAATATTGATATTTCATTGCCGCCGGCGGGTTGATGACCCCGGCGATATGGCCCGATCCGGCCAGCAGGAAGCGGGTCGGCCCTGACAGATTCCGGGTCAATTTCCAAACGCTCTCCAGCGGCGCGATATGATCTTCCCTGCCCGCCTGGACATAGGCGGGCGTCTTGACCTTCGTCAGGTCGATCGGCGTGCCGGCGACACTGATCGCGCCAGGCACGACCAGCAGATTGTCACGATAGAGCTGGGTCAGATAATCCCTGTGCCAGCGCGCCGGCAGGTTGGTGGTGTCGCCATTCCAATAGAGCAGGTCGAAGGGCGGGTAATCCATGCCCAGCAGATAGTTGTTGACGACATAGTTCCAGATCAGATCGCGCCCGCGCAGCAGGTTGAAGGTGGCCGCCATATAGCGCCCGTCGAGGAAGCCGGCCGATGAAATCTGCTCCATCATCTTCATCTGTTCATCGTCTACGAACAGGGTCAGGTCGCCCGCTTGGCTGAAATCGACCTGCGCCGTGAGGAAGGTTGCGCTCGCCACCTTCTCCGCTTCGCCTCGTGCGGCGAGCAAGGCCAGCGTCGCGGCCAATGTGGTGCCCGCCACGCAATAGCCGATCGTGTGGACGCTCTCCACCTTCAGCAGGTCACGCACCGTGTCGATCGCGTCGATCTGGCCTTTCAGGATATAATCATCCCAGACCATGTCCTTCATCGATGCGTCGGCCGATTTCCAGGACACCAGGAAGACACTGATCCCCTGGTCCACCGCCCATTTGACGAAGCTCTTCTCGGGCGAGAGGTCGAGAATGTAGAAACGGTTGATCCAGGGCGGGAAGATGATGAGCGGCGTTTGCAGCACCGTCCCGGTCGAGGGCGCATAATGGATAAGCTGATAGAGCGGGGTTTCGTGGATCACCTTGCCCGGCGTCGCGGCGATATTCCGCCCCAGCTCGAACCGGGTGCCATCGGTATGGGTGAGTTGGCCCTTCTCCAGATCGGCCAGCATATGCTTGAGGCCCTGGACGAGATTCTCGCCGCCGCTCTCGATCGTCTTCTGCACCACCTGCGGATTGGTGAAGGGGAAATTGCTGGGCGAGATCGCGTCGAGCAGGCCTGTCGTCGCGAAACGCAGCTTGGCCTTCTGCTTGGGGTCCACGCCGTCAATCGCATCGGCCATCTTCATGAGGTAATCGGAAACCAGCAGATAGCTTTGCCGGATCAGGTCGTAAAAGGGATGGTCGGTCCAGGCCGGATCGGCAAAGCGCCGGTCCTTGCGCGCTGCGGGGCTGTTTACCGGCGCGGGTTCGGGCTGATCGCGCAACAACCCGCCCGAATCGAGGAAACGCTGCCACAGCGCCAGCCCTTCATCGGCAAAGCCGGTCTGGATGCGTGAGACGATCGCCGGGTCGAAGGGCAGCGCCTGGCCAACCGCGCCCGCCGCCTGCTCCAGCATCAATTGCTGCGCCCGGCCGATCATCTGCGTCCATTGCTGCATTTCCTCCAGGCTGGGCAGATGGGGTTCCATGATGTCGATCCTTTCCATGGCCACCTTCCTCCTCCTGGCATCCTCGGTTCGCGCGGCTTTCGCTGGCGCGTCACCGTTTGGCCAGTTATAGCCAGATTGTGACACGCAAACGGCGTGTCTCGCACTATTCCCTACAGAGAGCTTTCAGGAAAGCCCCTATAATGTCCGAAGAATTCTACCGCATGAAGCGCCTGCCGCCCTATGTCATCGCCGAAGTGAACGCGATGCGAGCCGCAGCCCGTGCGGCGGGAGAGGATATTATCGACCTGGGCATGGGCAATCCCGACCTGCCGCCGCCCGACCATGTGATCGAAAAGCTGATCGAGGTAGCCAGGAAGCCGAGCGCCCACGGCTATTCCCAGTCGCGCGGCATTCCCGGCCTGCGCCGGGCGCAAGCCAATTATTACGCCCGCCGCTTCGGCGTCGAAGTCGATCCGGAGACGGAAGTGGTCGTCACCATGGGGTCGAAGGAAGGCCTCGCCAGCCTGGCCACAGCGATCACCGAGCCAGGCGACGTCGTGCTGGCCCCCAATCCCAGCTACCCGATCCATACGTTCGGCTTCATCCTCGCCGGTGCGACCATCCGCTCCGTCCCGACCACGCCGGACGAACAATATTTCCGGTCGCTCGATCGCGCCATGGCCTTCACCGTGCCGCGCCCGTCCATCCTGGTCGTCAACTATCCGTCCAACCCGACGGCCGAGACGGTCGACCTTGCCTTTTACGAGCGGCTGGTCGCCTGGGCGAAGGAGAATAAGGTCTGGGTGCTGAGCGACCTGGCCTATTCCGAGCTTTATTATGACGGCAACCCGACGCCCTCGATCCTCCAGGTGCCGGGCGCCAAGGATGTGGCAATCGAGTTCACCTCGCTCAGCAAGACCTACTCCATGGCCGGCTGGCGCATGGGCTTTGCGGTCGGCAACAAAAAGCTGATCGCGGCGATGACGCGGGTGAAATCCTATCTCGACTATGGCGCCTTCACCCCGATCCAGGCGGCGGCCTGCGCGGCGTTGAACGGCCCGCAGGACATCGTCGAAAAGAACCGCGAACTTTATCACAAACGCCGCGACGTGCTGGTGGAAAGCTTTGGCCGCGCCGGATGGGACATTCCCGCAGCGCGCGCATCGATGTTCTGCTGGGCGCCGCTGCCCCCCGCGCTCAAGGACATGGGCAGCCTGGAATTTTCCAAGCAGCTCCTGACCCATGCCAAGGTCGCGGTCGCGCCGGGCGTGGGCTATGGCGAGGATGGCGAAGGCTTCGTCCGCATCGCCATGGTCGAAAATGAGCAGCGATTGCGGCAGGCGGCCCGGAACGTGAAGAAATATCTCCAGTCGATGGGCATCAACACGCCGTCCTCCAAGGGCGCTGCCTGATCCGGATGGTGGCGCTCCCGCCTTGCGAGAGCGCCACGCCGGAAAAAGTGGCGCTTTGCCACGCATTTATACCCAATCGCACCCCTTGCCCCTTGTTCCGCGATAAAGGATAGCTGCATCCGATGAGAGGTGCCGCTTGATGATCCCCCTGCCCCAGGTCAGCCAGGTCGCACAGACGATCCAGTTGGCGCTCGCCCCGGTCTTCCTGCTGGCGGGCATCGGCGCGTTCCTGAATGTCTGCGTCAGCCGCCTGGCCCGCATCATCGACCGCGCGCGCGCGGTGGAGGCGCAGATCCTCACCACCCGCGGCAAGGAGCATGACCGGTTGGTGGGCGAGATCCGCGTGCTCGACCGGCGAATGAGCGTGGTGAACAGCGCGATCTTCCTGTCGGTCGCTTCCGCCTGCGCCGTCTGCCTGGTCGTCATCCTGCTGTTCGCCGGCAATCTCTTCGGCGCGCATCTCGGCACGCCGGTCGCGGTCCTCTTCAGCCTGGCGATGATATTGCAGGCGGCGGGCTTCGCCACCTTCATCCAGGAAATCCGGCTCGCCTCGCGGATCATCCATATCCGCAACGAGGTTCTCTATCATAAGGTGGAGGAGGATGAGGCAGCATGACCCGCTTCACCGTCAACGACCGGCCGGTCCAGTATCGGATGGACCCGGATACGCCTTTGCTCTGGGCGCTGCGCGATGCGTCCAACCTGACCGGGACCAAATATGGCTGCGGCACCGGTGATTGCGGCGCCTGCACGGTCGATATTGACGGGGAAGCGGTGCGCTCCTGCCAGGTGACGATCGGCAAGACCGAAGGCCGGTTCGTCACCACCATAGAAGCACTGTCGCCCGATCGCGGTCATCCGCTGCAACAGGCGTTCGCGGCAGATAATGTCTCCCAATGCGGCTATTGCATTCCCGGCATCATCATGGCCTCCTCCGTTCTGCTACGCCGGACCAATGATCCCTCCGATGAAGAGATCGACGCCGCGATCACCAACATCTGCCGCTGCGGCATCTATCCCCGGCTGCGTGGCGCGATCAAGCGCGCGGGCCGGATCATGCGCGGCGAGGAACAGGTGGCCGCCGCGCCGCCGCCGGGCATCACGCCCGAAGAGGCGGCGAAGACCGTCCCGGCGCTCGGTCGCCCCGGTCCTCAGCCGAAACGATAGCCCGACACCGTCCAGCCCATCACGCTGCTGCGATGGGTACATGTCGCCCCGCCATCACCGCCCGCGCCCAGCGCCACCATCAGCGGCAACAGATGCTCCTCGCGCGGATGGGCGAAGCGAGCGTGCGGCAGTTCGTCCCAGGCGGCCACGCGCGCCGCACGGCTTTGCGGGTCCGGATCGGTGACGGCGGCGGTCAGCGCATAATCCCAGGCGGTCGATGGCGCGATCGTCTGCGGCCCGCGCACGCGCAGATTGTGGAAGCTCATGCCCGATCCGACGATCAGCACGCCTTCATCGCGCAGCGGCGCCAGGGCGCGACCGGCAGCGATATGGGCGGCGGGATTGAGGTCATGGCGCAGGGACAATTGCGCCAGCGGGATATCCGCATCGAGCAGCGCGACCTTCATCGGCACGAAAACGCCATGGTCCCAGCCGCGTGCGCCTTCCTCCGCCGTGGCGAAGCCCGCGCCGCGCAGCAGACCGGCCGCACGCCGCGCCAGATCGGGCGCGCCCGGCGCGTCCCAGCGCAGCATATAAGTGTGCGGCGGAAAGCCGTGATAGTCGAACAGCAGCGATGGCCGGACACCGACATGGACAGTAAAGTCCGCTTCTTCCCAATGACCGGAAACCATCAGGATCGCCTTGGGCCGTTCGGGCAGGCCGTCGATCAGATCGGCCAGATAGTCCTGCATCGGCTGCCAGATCGGGTCGCTGTGCGGCCGGTCCGGATCGGTCGGGTCCATGAAGAAGCAGGGTCCACCGCCATGGGGGATGAAGAAGGTCGGTTGTTTCATGACGGCAACATCGGAACCGACCCCGGCTCCAGCAACGAACAATGCGGAAACTGTCCGTTTCGCTGTCGCTATTCGCGCCCACCACGGCATGATTCTTTCGGAATGCTGTCGAACGGGTTCAGACTTGCGACACGCCGCATCCGATAGACCGGCATCATCAGGGGACAATTTGCCCCCGCTAGAGGAAAGACCGAACGATGTTCAGGAAGATGATGCTGGCCGGGCTGATGGGCGCAACGCTGCTGAGCGGCATTGCCCCTGCTTATGCCCAGGCCGGTCAGGAACGCGGTGATCGCAGCGAGCGATCCATGCGCCAGGGCGGTGATGCAGCGTCTCGCGGCAACCGCATGACCCAGCCGCGCGGCGATGACGGCGGGCAGCGCTGGCAACAGCGCGGCGATGCCGGCCGACAAGGCTGGCAGCAGCGCGCGGCCGAACGGCCTGCCGGACAGGCGATGCCGCAGCGTCCCGATCCGCGCTGGCGCGGCGATTCCAATCCACCTGCCAATCGCGCGATCGAAAATGCCGTGCGCGACCAGCAACAGCAGCAACGCAATTGGCGCGATGCACGGCGGGATGATCGCCCGGCCTGGGGCAACGACCGGCGCGATGGCCGCCAGGACGGGCGCCCGGATGGGCGTGGGAACGACCGGCCTGATTGGCGCAACGACCGGCGCAATGACCGTCCGGACTGGCGCAATGACCGTCGCGATGGCCGCCAAGACGGGCGCCCGGATCAGCGCTGGTCCGACAATCGCGGCTGGAACGGCGCCAATTGGAACAACAATGGCCGCCGCTTTGACGACCGCACCCGCTGGAACGATCAGCGGCGTTGGGACAGTGGCTGGCGCCAGGATCGCCGTTACGACTGGAACAGCTATCGCAACCGCTATGGCGACCGCTACCGGATTGGCCGCTATTATGCCCCGCGCGGCTGGAATTATGGCTATCGGCCCTTTTCGGTCGGGATTGTCCTGAACAGCTCGCTCTATGCCAATAATTACTGGCTGAACGATCCCTATAGCTATCGCCTGCCGCCGGCCTACGGCACGTTGCGCTGGGTCCGCTATTATGACGACGCGCTGCTGGTCGACGTCCGCGACGGCTATGTCGTCGACGTGATCCGCGACTTCTTCTGGTAAGTGAAGGCGCACTCGACGAAATCCCCTTCCTGGACTGGCCTTCAGGAATCCCTGACCCCGGCGTGGCGACACGCCGGGGTCTTTTCATACATGGCCCGGCTGTGGCAGGACGTCATGCATGACCGACATGATCGATGACGGCGGTATCGCCTCGCCCGTCCGTGCGCAGATTGGCGACGCCGTCCGCGCTCGCCTGGACCGCAACCCGATGGTGAACCGCATCGATACGCCTCATCTGGAAATCTATGGCCGCCAGGGCTTTCTGAGCACCGAGGAATGCGCGGGCCTGCGCACGCTGATCGACGCGAGCGCCAAACCTTCGACGCTTTTTTCCGGCAGTGCCAACGCCGAATATCGCACCAGCCATAGCGGCAACCTCAGCCCTGCAAGCCCGTTGGTGGAAGCGATCACGAACCGCATCTGCGCGCTCACGGGCCTGCCCGCGAGCCATGGCGAAACACTGCAGGGCCAGCGCTATACGGAGGGACAGGAATATAAGGTCCATTGCGATTATTTCCCCGTCACCGCCAACTATTGGAAAGCGATGCGCAAGTCCGGCGGGCAGCGAACCTGGACCGCGATGATCTATCTCTCGCCGGTCGAGGCGGGGGGCGAGACACATTTCCCGCAATGTGAATTCATGGTGCCGCCGGTGGAGGGGATGATCCTGATCTGGAACAATATGGCCAGCGACGGCGCGCCCAACCTCTTCAGTCTGCACGCCGCACGGCCCGTGGAGCGCGGCACCAAATATGTCGTCACCAAATGGTTTCGCGAACGCCCCTGGGGCTGAACCGGCGCGATACAATTTGCGACATAAATGACTGGAATCTGACTGCATCATTCCCGGATCGTTCAGGCGCGAAGGGTCATATCTCCTCTTGTTGGCGACGAAGCCGATCCAGGGATCAAGGTTCGATCGCCAAGCCGAATGGGAGACATATCATGCGTAAACTGATCATATTGGGCCTGCTCGCCGCCACCGTTGCGCCGAGTGTGGCTTCGGCCCAGTCGATGGGTGAAGTACGCCGCAGCGAACATAATCTGCGCGAGCAGCAACGCGATCTGCGCCAGGCGCAGCGCTATGGCGACCGCCGTGACGTCCGTGATGCCCGTCGCGACGTGCGCGATGCCCGCCAGGATGTGCGTGAGGATTGGCAAGACTATCGCCGCAGCCATCGCGACGTCTATCGCGGCGGCAACTGGCGGGCGCCCTTCCGCTACACCGCCTGGAACCGCGGCGCCCAGCTTCGTCCGGCCTATTACAGCTCGCGCTACTATATCGCCGATCCCTATCGCTATCGCCTGCCCCGGCCGGGCGCGAACCAGCAATGGGTCCGCCATTATAATGACGTGCTGCTGGTCAATGTCCGCACCGGCCGCGTGATCGACGCGCATCGCGGTTTCTTCTGGTAAGCACTGCGACCAGGTAAAAGGAAATGGCCCCGATCATGCGATCGGGGCCATTTCCTGTTTCCGCCCTTGGCCGCGTCGCCCGTTTCCGGGCGCACGCGGCCGATGATACGCCAAAGGCGCATCATCAGTCCGAAAGGGGGGTGGACCGTTTTCGCAAACGCCGATCGGCCCGAAATGTTCCCCTTTCGAGCCGATTCTTGCGCTAATTCAGGCGGCCAGAGCCTCAGCGATCAGCTTGCGGCTGTTTTCAACGCCATAGAGGGCAATGAAGCTGCCCATGCGCGGCCCTTGATCGGCGCCCAGCAACGTCTGGTAGAGCGCCTTGAACCAGTCGCGCAGCTCGGCGAAGCCGAACGCTTCGTCCTTGCCAATGGCATAGACGATATTCTGAATATCCTCTGCCGTCGCTTCGGCCGGCAACGCGGCCAGTTCTTCGTCCAGCTTGCGCAGCGCCGCCGCCTCGTTCGCGTCCGGTGTACGGCGCTTGAGTGTCGGCGCGACGAAATCGCGGTGATAGGCGAGCGCATGACCGATCAGCGCGTCGAGTTCCGGATAGCTGTCCGGGTTGGCGTCCGGCACATAATTTTGGAGATAGCCCCACACCTGCTCGCGGCTGGCATCCCCCATCACGCCGACCAGGTTGAGCAGCAGGCCGAACGTCACCGGCAACTTGCCCTGGGGCAGCTTGCCGTCATGGACATGATGGACCGGGTTGCCCAGTTGTTGCTCGATCGCCTGGGTGGGGTAGTTGCCGCGGAACTGCCAATATTCGTCCACGGCGCGCGGGATGACGCCCATATGGAGCTGCTTCGCCTTCTTCGGCTCCCGATAGGCGTAGAAGGCCAGGCTTTCCTGCGGGCCATAGGTCAGCCATTGTTCGAGGCTGAGGCCATTACCCTTCGACTTGGAGATTTTCTCGCCCTTTTCGTCGAGGAACATCTCGTAGTTGAAACCCTCAGGCGGACGGCCGCCCAGCGCGCGGCAGATCTTCGACGATTGCGTCACCGAATCGATCAGATCCTTGCCCGCCATTTCATAATCGACGCCCAGCGCATACCAGCGCATCGCCCAGTCGACCTTCCATTGCAGCTTCGCGCCGCCCGACAGGATCGACTGCTCGATCCATTCGCCCTCATCCTGAAAGCGGACGAGGCCCGCTTCGGCGTCGATCACCTCGACCGGCACCTGGAGCACGATGCCGCTCCTGGGGCTGATCGGCAGCACCGGCGAATAGGTCGCCTGCCGTTCCTTGCGCAGGGTCGGCAGCATGATGTCCATGATCGCCTGATAACGGCGCAGCACCTGGCGGAGCGCTTCATCAAAGGCGCCGGCCTTGTAGCGCTCGGTCGCCGACACGAATTCATAGTCGAACCCGAACCGGTCCAGAAATTCGCGCAGCATTGCGTTGTTGTGATGCGCGAAACTTTCGAACTTCCCGAACGGGTCAGGCACCTGCGTTAGCGGCTTGCCCAGATGCTCGGTCAGCATCGCCTGGTTGGGCACATTGTCCGGCACCTTGCGCAAGCCGTCCATATCGTCGCTGAACGCCACCAGCCGCGTCGGGATATCCGACAGCGCATGAAAGGCGTTGCGGACCATGGTGGTGCGCAGCACTTCGTTGAAGGTGCCGATATGCGGCAGGCCCGACGGACCATAGCCGGTTTCGAACAGGATATGCCCCTTGTCCGGCACGCCGCCTTCCGACCCATTGGACGAATAGCGCTTCAGGAGCTTGCGGGCTTCCTCATAGGGCCAGGCCTTGGCCGCCTGCGCAGCGGTGCGGAGAAGTTCGGACACGGTCATGAGCCAAGCCCCTACCCCCGGACGGCCCGAAAGAAAACGGTGTTTGGAGGCAAATATGCGTTAAGAATCACTCTCAATTCAATGTTGATTAACCCTATATGTCCATATTCGCCGGGATTGGAGGCGTTATGCACACCAAGCGCAACCGCGAACGTATCGCCGTGGATGTCCCGGTCGTTGTCACGACGGTGCTCGACAGCCTGGAAGGAAGGATCATCGATCTGAGCGAAGGTGGCGCGCAAATCCTGGGCTGCACCCTCCCTACGCGCTCCAAATGCCAACTCGACCTCGACGGCCATATCGTGTTCGGCACGGTGCAATGGTCGGAGGAAGATCGGATCGGCATCCGGTTCCCTTATGACCTGACCGACGGCCCGCTCTATGAACGGCTGGAACAGGCCCGCACCGCAAAACATAGCTCCATCACCCTCCAGCCTTCCGCCACTATGGCAACGACCGGCAGCGGATTTGGACGCCGGGCGGACTGAAACAGGTTTTCCTTTTGTTCCCGTTCGCCTAAGCCGGGCGGGTGATCGATCCCGCCACATTGCCCGCGCTCCACGCCAGCCATGGCGGCATCTGGCTGCGCGAAGAGGGCCGCACCCAGGCGCTGGCCAAGGGGCAGGCGATCGCGCGCGCGGCCGAAACGCCGGTGCTGCTGCTCAATGCGCCCCTGACCGGCCAGCGGCTGGGCTATCCCGAACTGAACGGCCTCGACCTGCTGGAACTCTGGGCATTCCTCCATCCCGCCCGCTTTCTGGTGCCCACGCCCAAGGGGCTGGCCGAAGCGCTAGCCCTGCCTGCTCCGGCCAATGAGGGAGATATTCCCGCCCTGCTGCAACAGGCCGCCGCCCTGCTGCTCGCCCGGCTCGAATCATCCGACTGGGCCGAGCGCGAAGGCGGCTGGACAGCGGGCCAGGCGCTGCATCGGTTGCGCTGGCCCTGGTCGCCGCTGGTCGTGCCACGCATCCCGCGCCCGCGCGAGGCGGAACGCTGGCTCTTTTCCAAGCTGCCCGAATGGGAGGAAGCACAGGCCCGTCCGGCTCCGCGCACGATCACCCTGTCCGAAGACCAGGTTCTGGCCCGGCTCGACGCCCTGACCGGCGCGCAGGCGGAGACGCGTCCCGGCCAGCGCGCCTATGCCGCCGCCGCCAGCGCCGCCTTCCGCCCGCGTACCTATCGCGACCAGCCCAATATGCTGCTGGCCGAAGCCGGGACCGGCATCGGCAAGACACTGGGCTATCTCGCACCCGCCTCGCTCTGGGCCGGGGAAGCACAGGGGACGGTGTGGGTGTCCACCTATACCAAGGCATTGCAGCGTCAGCTCGACCGCGAATCCCTGCGTCTCTTTCCCGATCCCGCCGTCGCCGCGCGGCGCGTGGTGGTGCGCAAGGGCCGCGAAAACTATCTCTGCCTGCTCAATCTGGAAGATGCGTTGCAAGGCGGCTTTTCGGGCCGCGCCGCCATATTGGCGCAGCTGGTCGCACGCTGGGCCGCCTTCACCAAGGATGGCGACATGGTTGGCGGCGACCTGCCCGGCTGGCTGCCGACCCTGTTCCGTCGCAACGGATCGACTGCGCTGACCGACCGGCGCGGCGAGTGCATCTATGCCGGCTGCCCGCATTATCGCAAATGCTTCATCGAACGGTCGGCCCGCGCCTCGGCCGACGCCGATATCGTCATCGCCAATCATGCGCTGGTGATGATCAATGCCGCGCGCGGCCGTGAGACTGGGCAACGTCCGCAGCGCATCGTCTTCGACGAGGGCCATCATCTCTTCGACGCGGCGGATTCAACCTTCTCGGTCGCCCTGTCGGGACAGGAGGCAATCGAACTGCGCCGCTGGATCATGGGGCCTGAGGGCGGATCGCGCGGACGCCGAAGGGGCCTTGCCGCACGCCTCTCCGACCTGGCGAGCTATGACGAGGAAGGCGGTCAGGCGATCCGCGCGGCGGTCGACGCGGCGCAGGCGCTACCCGCCGACGAATGGCTGAAGCGCGTGGTGGCGGGCGAACCTTTCGGCCCGCTGGAAGCGCTGCTCGCCGCCGTACGCGGCACCGTCTACACGCGCGCCGCCGACGCCGGGGAAGCGGACGCCGGCTACGGGCTTGAGACGGAACTGGCGGAACCCGACGGCGCGCTTGTCGAAGCCGCACAGGAAGCGGCCCTGGCGCTCGATGCGCTCATCAAGCCGATCGTCCGCCTGTCACGCCGGTTGGAGGCGGTGATCGAGGATGCGCCCGACTGGCTGGACGGTGCGGCGCGCGCGCGGATCGAGGGCGCGGTGGCGTCGCTCGGCTGGCGACGCGACCTGATCGCAGCCTGGCTGGCGCTGCTGGCGCGGATCGGCGGCCCGGCCGACCCCGACTATGTCGACTGGCTCGCGGTCGATCGGGCCGAAGGACGGGAGTTCGACATCGGCATCCATCGCCATTGGCTCGACCCTACCCGCCCGCTGGCCGAAACGGTGCTGAAACCGGCGCAGGGCGTCCTCATCACCTCCGCGACGCTCAAGGGGGGCGGCGAATGGGACAATGCGGAAAAGCGCAACGGCGCGATCCACCTGCCCCATGGCGCCGAACGGTTCGAGGCGGACAGCCCGTTTGACTATCCCAACCGCGCCGAAGTGCTGATCGTGACCGATATCAAGCGGGGTGACATCGCCGCGCTGTCGGGCGCCTATGCCCGGCTGATCGAGGCGGCGGGCGGCGGGACGCTGGGCCTGTTCACCGCGATCCGGCGGCTGCGCGCGGTACATGCCCGCATCGCCGACCGGCTGGCGCGGACCGGCCTGCCGCTCTACGCCCAGCATGTCGATCCGATGGATACCGGCACGCTGGTCGACATCTTCCGCGACGATCCGCGCGCTTCGCTGCTCGGCACCGATGCCTTGCGCGATGGCGTCGATGTACCCGGCCATTCGCTGCGGTTGGTGGTGATGGAAGGCGTGCCTTGGTCCAAGCCCACCGTGCTGCACGCCGCTCGCCGGCTGGCGGGCGGCGGCAACGCCTATGACGACCGGCTGATCCGCGCGCGGCTGGCCCAGGCGTTCGGCCGCCTCATCCGCCGCGCCGAGGACCGGGGCAGTTTCGTCATCCTCTCGGCCGCGATGCCCAGCCGGCTGCTCAGCGCCTTTCCGCCCGGAACACCGGTGCGCCGCCTGACGCTCGACGAGGCGATCATCGCCGTCAGCGCCGCAATTCCCCGCGAAGCCCTTGGCGAACAGGCCGCCTTCGGGCATCAGGGATACGAATCCGGCTTGCCCCGTCAGGAGAGTGAATGAAGCGTCTGACCCTGTTGCGTCACGCCAAATCGGATTGGGACGATCCGGTGGCGCGCGACTTCGACCGGCCTTTGAACCGCCGGGGGGAGAAGGCTGCGCTGCTGATGGGCCAGTTCGCCGCCAGGCGGAAGATGCGGTTCGACCTGCTGGTCGCATCGCCTGCGGTGCGGGTGGTGCAGACACTCGACACCTTCTTTTCGGGTTATGGCGAAACACTGGATGCCCATTGGGACCGCCGCATCTATCTCGCATCCTCCGCAACCTTGCTCGATGTCGTGCGCGATCTGCCCGACAGTGCGCAAAGCGTGCTGATGGCGGGGCATAATCCGGGCTTCGAGGAACTGATCCTGGATCTGGTCCCCGACGATGGCGCCAATCCACTGCGGGAGGATGTGGAGGTGAAATTTCCCACCGCCAGCCTGGCCGTCATGGACCTGGCGATTGAAAGCTGGACGCAAATAGCGATCAATGCCGCGACGATCGCCAGCTTCACTCGCCCCCGCGACCTGGACCCGGCGCTCGGACCAGGATCGCGTTGAGGGCGCGCGCACGATGACGCCAATCACCTGGCGACACGCCGGACCGCACGATGCGACCGCCCTGTCGATCCTGGGCGGCGCGACCTTCCTCACCAGCTTCGCGCACGATCATCCGGGTCCGGCGCTGCTCACCCATATCGGCGTGGCGCATGGGGCGCCCTATTATGAGGCCGCACTGGCGGACCCCGCACAGACGATCCTGATCGGTGAAACGCCGCTCGGCGCGCCGGTGGGCTATGCCATGCTGACCCCGCCCGACCTGCCGGTGCCGACGGATGCAGCGCGCGACCTGGAGATCAAGCGCATCTATCTCCTGGCCGGATGGCAGGGCGGCGGTCATGGTGGCGCACTGATGGTGCGGGTCGAAGAGGAAGCCCGCCACCGCGGGGCTGAGCGATTGCTGCTCGCCGTCTATCTGCATAATGAGCGTGCACAACGCTTCTATGCCCGGCATGGCTTTTCCCATATTGGCGAGACGACCTTCATGGTCGGGGATGTGCCATTCCGCGACCTGATCTACGCCCGGACGCTGTAGCGCTCCCAGAGATCCGTCTCAAAATGCGTGGAAAAGCGCATTTTGAGACGATGCATCAGTTCTTAAGCGCGGCCGCCAACGCGGCGCGTATGCCTTCAAGCCGAACGACCAGATCATCGGCAGGAGGATCGGCTGCAGCCGGTACGGTCACGGCCACGCCATCTCCCTCGGTGAGCGCCTTTTGCGCGCCTTTGACAGTGAAGCCCTCGACATGGAGGAGATGGTGGATGCGCTGCGCCAAAGCCACATCACCTGGCCGGTAATAGCGACGATTGCCCGATCGCTGGAGCGGCCGAAGTTGGGGAAAGCGCGTTTCCCAATAGCGCAAAATATGCTGGGGCAGACCAAGCTGGCCGGCCAGCTCGCTGATGGTAAGGAATGCCCCCTCCGCTTTTTTCATGACAGGGATGTTGCACCCATCATCCCGGCCAGGTCAACCATGGTAAATCACGGTTAAGACAGAAAAAGCGGCAGATAAACGCGCTAAAGCATTTTCCAGTCAAATGAGGCCGTCTAACTGGCCAATGCCCCAGAGTCAGGCCACCCGGTCGCGCATCGTCTGACTGGCGCGAAAGGTAAGAACCCGGCGCGGTTCGATCGGCACCTCAACCCCGGTCTTGGGGTTGCGGCCCATACGCTGCGTTTTGTCGCGCAGGACGAAGGTTCCGAAACTGGAAATCTTCACATTCTCGCCACGCTCAAGCGCCGCAGACAGATGATCGAGGATCGATTCAACCAACGCAGCCGCTTCGGCGCGCGACAGGCCGACATGGCGGTTCAGACTCTCCGCCAGGTCCGCGCGCGTCAATGTGCCAGTGTCGCTCATTTCTCGTCCCCTCTCGCCTGCTCCCGGCGATCACCCCCCGATGATCCGCCTGAAATCTGACCGATTCGCAGTGATTCGGCAAGATGGCCCCTGAAAGGTCTATTATAGACGCAGAACGCAGGCGCCCCAAGTAAAACCGCCGCCCATCGCTTCAAGCACGATGAGGTCGCCCGGCTTGATCCGTCCGTCGCGCACAGCGACATCCAGCGCGAGAGGCACCGAAGCAGCAGAGGTGTTCGCGTGGCGATCCACCGTCATGACAACACGCTCGGCCGGCAGCTTCAGCTTGCGCGCCGTGGCATCGAGGATACGGGCATTGGCCTGATGCGGCACGAGCCAATCGATATCGCTGGTGGCAAGACCTGCCTGCTCCATCACTTCGTTCAGGACCGAGGCCAGGTTGACCACGGCATGGCGGAACACTTCTTGTCCCTTCATGCGCAACTTGCCCACCGTCTGCGTCGTCGACGGTCCGCCATCGACATAGAGAAGCTGGTTATGGCGGCCATCGGCATGAAGCTTTGAGGCCAGGATGCCGCGCGCGCCGTCAGCGCTTTCCTCAAAACCCAGCACGATCGCGCCCGCCCCGTCGCCGAACAGAACGCAAGTGGCGCGATCTTCCCAGTCGAGGATGCGGCTGAAGGTCTCCGAACCGATCACCAACGCGCGGTTGGCGGCGCCCGAACGGATCATGCTGTCGGCGACAGTGACTGCATAGAGGAACCCCGAACAGACCGCCGCTACGTCGAAAGCAACGCAGTCATCGATGCCCAGCGCCGCCTGCACCTTGGTCGCGGTGGCGGGGAAGGTCTGATCAGGCGTCGCCGTCGCCAGGATGATGAGGTCGATATCCTGCGCAGCAAGCCCGGCCGCCTCCAGCGCGATGCCGGCGGCTTGGGTCGCCAGCGTCGCGGTCGTTTCACCCTCAGCGGCGATATACCGGGTGCGGATGCCGGTCCGTTCGACGATCCATTCGTCGCTGGTGTCGACGGTCTGCGCCAGCTCTGCGTTGGTGACAATGCGCGCGGGCAGGGCTGACCCTGTTCCCAGAAGAATCGAACGGCGGATCACTTGACGGGCTGCTCCAGCTTCGACGCGGCAGCCGACAGGCCCTCTATCCCCGCCATGTCGGCCGCAATGCGACGGGTGATGTCTTCTTCCAGCAAACGCGCGGCGACATGGACGGCGTTGGCCACGCCCTTCTCGTCCGCGCTGCCATGGCTTTTCACGACAACCCCATTGAGGCCCAGAAAGACCGCGCCATTATGATTATTGGGGTCGAGGTGATGCTTGAGCAGATGCATGGCCGGCTTCGAGATCAGGAAGCCGATCTTCGAACGGATGGAACTGGTGAAGGCCTTGCGCAGGACGTCGGTGACGAAACGGGCCGTGCCTTCCGCTGTCTTGAGCGCGACATTGCCCGAAAAGCCGTCGCAGACGATGACGTCCGTATCGCCACGAGCAAGCTTGTCGCCTTCGGTAAAGCCATCAAACTGGAGAGGCAGGCTGCTCGCACCGCGCAGGACGGCGGCGGCATCGCGAATCTCATCGGTGCCCTTGAGTTCCTCGGTGCCGATATTGAGCAAGCGCACGCGCGGCCGATCGAGGTCGAAGGCAATGCGCGCATAGGCCGCGCCCATCACCGCGAACTGGACAAGATTGCGGGCGTCGCATTCGGTGTTCGCGCCCAGGTCCAGCATGATAACGTCATTGTCGCCCAGCGTCGGCAGCATCGCCGCCAGCGCGGGACGATCGACGCCCGGCATGGTACGCAACGCCACCTTGGCCATGGCCATCAATGCGCCGGTGTTTCCGGCGGACACCGCAGCCCCGGCCTCTCCCGCTTTCACGGCGGCGATCGCCTTGGCCATGGAGCTGTTTTTCTTGCGAATCGCGACGCTCGGCTTGTCCGATCCGGCGACGACCGTATCGGCATGGACGATGTCCGACGCAGCCCGCAAATTGGGATGATGGTCGAGCGCCGCCTTGATCCGCGCTTCGTCGCCGAACAGGGTGAAGCGGAGGCCATCATGACGACGGCGGGCCAATGCAGCCCCTGCCATCATGACGCGCACGCCTTCGTCCCCGCCCATCGCGTCGATTGCGATTCGCGGTTGGCTGGACACTTTAATTCACCCCTTTGCGGAGTAGAGGACGGGCTTACGCCCCGACGGCGACGATTTCGCGGCCGTTATAGTGACCGCAGGCGTCGCACAGATTGTGCGGGCGCTTCAGTTCACCGCAGTTGGAGCATTCCTGGAAAGCGTCAACGCGCAGCGCGTCATGGCTGCGGCGCATACCGCGACGGGAAGGAGAAGTCTTGCGCTTGGGGACAGCCATGTCGGCACCTTATTCCATATCAATCAGGTTGTGCGACCGGCCGGTTCCGAACAGATACCGACGCCAACAGCGCCGCAGACCATGCGGCCCAGGTGATCGCGAAGCCCTGCGCCTATAGCGCTTTTTGCCGAAGGCGCAAGTCCTTCCTTGCCCCTGCGGACGGGCTGTCTAGGGTGCGGCCAACCTAGAGAAGGGAATATATCCATGCTGCTACCCATCACCCTGACCTTTGCTGCCGCCTGCACGCTGCTCAATCTCTGGCTGGCCATTCGCTGCGCGCGGATTCGCATGAGCGCCAAGGTGATGCATGGCGACGCGGGCAACAATCTGCTGGCGCGCCGGATGCGGGCGCACGCCAATTATGTCGAATATACGCCGATCGTGCTGATCCTGTTCGCCCTGATCGAACTGGCGGTAGGCGCATCGCTGTGGCTGTGGATCGGCGCGCTGGTCTATCTCGTGGCGCGCATCGCCCATGCGTTCGGCATGGACGCGGACAACCCCACCGTCTGGCGCGCAAGCGGCGCACTGCTCACCTGGAGCATCATGGTCGCGCTGGCGATTGCGGCGCTCAGCGTGGCTTATACGGCGACGCAGGAAATCCCGGCTCCGCCCGCGCTTGCCGCACGGGAATAACCTAACGCGCCAGCACCGAATCGGCGACGAAGGGATTGGTACGGCGCTCATGCGCGAAATTGCTCATCTGCCCATGGCCAGGCACGAAGGCGGTATCCCCGCCCAAGGGCCAGAGCTTGCCAGTAATGGCGTCGATCAGATCCTGATGATTGCCACGCGGGAAGTCGGTGCGGCCGATGGAACCCTGGAACAACACGTCGCCGACGATAGCAAGCTTGCTGGGCGCGTGGTGGAAAACAACATGGCCCGGCGTGTGCCCCGGACAGTGGATGACGTCGAACAGCAGATTGCCGACGCTCACCTGATCCCCATCCTTCAACCAGCGGTCAGGTTCAAAGCTTTCGCCAGGCACGCCCCACCGCTCCCCATCGGCTGCCAGGCGGTCGATCCAGAAGCGGTCATCCTCATGCGGTCCCTCGATCGGCACGCCCAGATCGCGCGCCAGCACCCCCGCCTGACCGCAATGGTCGATATGACCATGGGTGACGAGCAGCTTCTCGATCGTCACGCCATGCTGCGCCGCCGCCTTCTTGAGTACCGGCAGGTCGCCGCCCGGATCGACGAAGGCCCCGCGCATCGTTTCCGTGCACCAGAAGAGGGTACAATTCTGCTGCAACGGGGTGACGGGTATGAGGACGGCTTTGAGCGGGGGCGTGGTCATGCTCCCGATGTGGCGAAGCCGCGCGCCACGCGCAAGGGAAGCCCTTTGGTGGTACGCGATTTCCGATCCGCGAATAATCTATGCGGCTGAAATCGCTATGCCAGTTCGTCAGACGCGGCGAAGGGTTCGGCCAGGCTGATGCTGTCGAGCACTTTCGCCGTCTCGTCGCGAACCCGCAGCATCACGCGATGCAGCCTGCATTCCGATTCGGGCAGGCAGTTGGTGCAACTTTCATGCGCGAAGCGGCTGGCGCAGGGCGTCAGCGCCAATGACCCCCGCGTCAGGCGAACAATGTCGCCATAGCTGATATCGACTGGCGCCAGCGCCAGCCAATAACCGCCATCCCTGCCCCGCTGCGTCGCCACCAGCCCTTCACGCGACAGTTCGGACAGGATCACGGTCAGGAACTTGGCCGGGATATTCTGCCGCGTGGCGATTTCATTCAGGGGAACCGGGCCTTGGCGATAGCGGTCGGCGAGATGCTGAAGCGCGCGGATTGCATAACGGGTCTTCTGGGACAGCATGGATTCGTTATTCGCCTGCGCGCGGGCTTTGGCAAGTCAAGCCACGTGATTGATAAAGAAGTTTTCGAGATGTTTCCGCCTTGGCTAAGGCGCGCCACCCGACAAAGCCTGCCGCGCCTGCCCTGGGAAGTCACTGAAGATGCCGTCCACGCCGGTGGCAGCGATGGCCCGGACATAGCCGGCGAAATCACCCCGCCCCTGCGGACCGTCGGGCCGCTGATAGGCAACGGGCAGGAAGTTGTTTTCCATCCGCAGCGTCCAGACATGGACCTGCAACCCCGCATCATGGGCGCGGCCGACCAGGGCGGTGGGGCCTTCCGGCGCGATGACGAGCGCCGCCGAGGGGCCGATGCCATCGGCATAGGTCGCGATGTCGGCCAAGCCCTGCACCGTCAGCATGTCGGCATAGCTGGTGCCGGGCAGGTCCGCAGGGCCGCCCTGCGCATCCACAAGCTGGATCAGGCGCAAGCGGGTAGCGGTGCGCAACGCCTTGAGATTGCCGACCTCGAAGGACTGGATGAAGACCGGATCAGCCTCCGTCTGATAGCCATAGCGGCTCAGCATATCGAGCAAAGCCGCCTGATGCGGCAGGCCGATGCCGGCGAAATAGCTGGGATGCTTGGTTTCGGGATAGATGCCGATGCGGCGGCCGGTTTCCGCCTCCTTGGCGCGGACCAGCTTCAATATCTCCTCGAAGGTCGGGATCGGATAGAGATCATTGAAGCGCTTGTTGGCCGGGCGCAGATCGGGGAGCCGCTCGCGAGCGTGCAGCGTGCGCAGCTCAGCGAGGGTGAAATCCTCCGTGAACCAGCCCGTCATCGCGACGCCATCGATGGTCTTGCTCGTCTTGCGATCGGCAAATTCGGGATGGTCAGCGACGTCGGTGGTGCCGCTGATCTCATTTTCATGCCGGGCGACGAGAACACCGTCCTTGGTCAGCACCAGGTCCGGCTCGATATAGTCGGCACCCTGGTCGATCGCCCGCTCATAGCTGGCGAGCGTATGTTCGGGCCGTTCGCCGCTCGCGCCGCGATGCGCGATCAGGATCGGATCGGCGGCAGAAGCGATGGAGAGGGGGATGAGGCTCATCAGCAGGAACAGTCCGATGCGCAGCAGCCCCCGCCCGATCACGCCTTCACGCCTTGCAGCGCGTTCTCATAGGTCGTCGCCTTGAAACCGACGATGGTTTCCCGTCCGGTGTCAAGGATAGGCCGCTTAATCATCGAAGGATTGGCCATCATCAGCAGGATCGCCTTGTCAGCGTCGATATGCGCCTTGTCGCCCGCGTCCAGCGCCTTGAACGTCGTACCCGAACGGTTGAGGATGGTTTCCCATCCATGCTCCATCACCCATTCCTCCAGCCGGGCCTTGTCCACGCCCGACACTTTATAGTCGTGGAAGCTGTAGGGGACACGCTCATTATCCAGCCAGTTACGCGCCTTCTTGATCGTATCGCAATTCTTGATGCCGTACATGGTAATCATAGCGGTCGGCTCCCATTACCCTTTGAAGGCGGTGACTTCGATTTCGATCTTCATCTCCGGCTTGATAAGGCCGGCGACAACACAACTGGCGGCGGGACGGATATCGCCGAACACGGAAGCAGTCGCCTTGCCCAGATCGTTCCAATAGGCGGCATCGGTGATATAGTAGGTCACGCGGACCACATCGGCAAAGGAAAAGCCCGCATCCTCCAACGCCTTGCCGATGACCTTGAGCGCGTTACGACCCTGATCGACAACGCTTTCGGGCATGATCTTGGTTTCGGGATCGGTGCCGGTGGTGCCGGCAACGAAGCACCAGTCGCCCTGAACGACGGCGCGCGAATAGCCGACCTGCGCCTCGAAAGGCGAGCCGGAGGAAATGAGCTGGCGGGACATGAGGGGATTCCTGTTGCAGTGCGAAAGGATCGCTCGCGCCTTTGCCGGTTGATGTCCGCCCTGTCCAGCGCTTTCACCAAGCGGGGGATCAGCTCCGTTTCGGATGGTCGCGCCCGGCACGGAGCCGGGAGCATTGCCCCGCCACATCGAAACCCACCCGGATCGGCGGAAAGGTGGAGCGACTTCGGGCTGCGGTTCATCGACAGGCCGTTAGGCCGGCAGCATGGCACGACAAGCATATGCGCGCGAACGGCGGATAAAGACGGGACACGGAGCCACAGCGCTCCTCTTCACTCTATGCCTAGGGCTGCTCCTCGGCTGCTATGGGCCGGGCTGGGTGCAGCAGCAGGGCTGGTCGAGGGTGACTGCGCCAACACGGGGCCTGGCCGCCGACACGCTTTCCGCCGATTTCACGATCTGCCACAGCGGCGGCGGGATCAATTGCGTGATCGATGGCGATACTTTCCGGTTTCGGGGCGAGAAATACCGGATCGTCGACATCGACACGCCCGAAACCCATGGGCCGCGCTGCGCAGCGGAGGGTGAACTGGGTGCACGGGCGACGCGGCGGTTGCGGGCGCTGTTGAACGCCGGCCCTTTCTCCCTGGCGCGAGAAGCGCGCGACACGGACCGCTATGGCCGCGCCCTGCGCCTGGTGACGCGCGGGGGCGAGTCCGTCGGCGGCATATTGGTTGCCGAAGACCTCGCCCGGAACTGGGACGGCAGCCGCCATCCCTGGTGTTGAGAGAGGACGTGCCCCCTCATCAGCTTAACGGCAGCTAACCCCGCCGCGATCGATCTCCCGGCCGAGCAGCGCGCCCGCGCCACCACCGATCAGGACACCTGCGATGTTCGACTGGCCCTGATCGATCTGACTGCCGAGCAAGCCACCCAGCGCCGCGCCGACGATCAGACCCGTGGTGCCGTCCTGACGGCGGCAATAATAACGATCGTCATAGCCGCGATAGATGCGGGTGCGGCGATCGACCCGGATCGGCGCATAGCCGCCGCGATAATAGCGGTCGGGCCGATAGGAGCGGCCATAGCGCGGATCGGGGCGGTTCCAGTCATAATTATAGACGACGCGGCCAGGGCGGCGATCATTGCGACGACTCTCCTGCCAACCACGACGATCGTCTCGACGATAATCCCTCCGGTTATCGCGACCATCGCGCCGATAATCCTTCCGCGTATCGCGGACATTGCGAACGTCACGGCGCTGCTCACGCACATCGCGTCGCTGTTCACGCGCATCGCGACCGGGCTGCGCCAGGGCCGGCGTGGCGGCGATACCGGTCAGGGTCATGGCGCCGAGTGAAATGGCGATAACGGCCTGTTTCAGCGAGAATGGCATGAGTGAGGTCCTTCCCTCGGAATTTGATCTGGCCGTAAAACCCGCAAGTGCAGAGAATGTTGCATGAACGAAATCAAAGCATCTATTCTGCTGCCGGCCGGAACATGCGGGCCACGACGCGAAATAGGCATTACTCCCCTTAACTGCGGATATTTTCCATATAGCTTTCCCTCCTCCGTGATTACGCAAGGCATGGTGGAGAAAACGGCCATGTCCGTATGGCGAGACAAGGCAGCGTAGGGCAGAAATAGGAAACGGCCGGACACGATCGTACAGCTTAGATGTTTGGTCCGGGATTTGGTGGGTCGGGTCTGACGTAAATCGGTGTGGCTCTTTGAGCCAGGCTTTGCAAATGGCTTCATACGGGGTGAGACCTTTGAGGGTCTTGAGCCTACGACCGAAGTTGTAGGCGGCGACGAAGTCGCCAAGATGCTGCCTGAGTTGGTCGTGCGTATCGTAGTGGTAGCGTTTGACTGTCGCCTCTTTGATGGTGCGGTTCATCCTTTCAACCTGCCCATTGGTCCAGGGGTGGCGAGGTTTGGTTAGCCGGTGATCGATGTCGTTCTGGGCGCAGGCGAGGGCGAAGGAGTGGCAGCGGAACCGCTCACCGTTCGTGATGGCGAGCTTGACCTCTTCGACAGCGGATCCCGGGTACTTCGGATCGGTGAAGTGGATGCCATTGTCGGTGAGGACAGTGCGCACCTTGTACGGCACGGCGGCGATGAGATGCCGGAGGAAATCGGCAGCGACCCTAGTGGTGGCCCTTTCGTGCAGCTCGACGAAGGCGAACTTCGATGTGCGGTCGATTGCAACCAGGAGGTAGAGCCTGCCCTCTTCGGTGCGAACCTCGGCGATGTCGATGTGGAAGTAGCCGATCGGATAGCTTTTGAACTTGCGCTTGTTGGGCGCATCGCCCTCGATCGTGGGCAGTTGGGAGATGCCGTGACGCTGCAGACAGCGATGCAACGACGAGCGCGTCAGGTGAGGAATCGTGGCCTGCAGGGCGTACAAGCAGTCGTCGAGTGGCAACAGCGTGTGCGGGACTGTCAGGAATTCCGTGTGTGGGCGGGCGGTTGAACATTACGCTGCCATGGCCTTGATGAAGCGTTCTCCGAACAGCACGGCGAACTGGGCCTTGGCCATGGACCACTCACGTGGCGGCATTTTCCACTCTTTCTCGGATCGGTTCAAGATCAGATAGAGCAGCTTGGTCGCTGAATCGTCGCTGGGAAAGTGCCCCCTGGCCCTGACCGCCCGTCGAAGCTGGGCATTCAACGCCTCGATGGCGTTTGTCGTATAAACGATGCGGCGGACCTCGTCGGGGAAGGCAAAGAACGGGATAACCTCGGCCCATGCACGGCGCCAGCTCTGGCCGATCGCAGGATAGCGCCGACCCCATTCGCCGGCCTCGAAGGCTGTCAGGGCCTCCTCGGCAGCGATGGCATCGGTGGCGCGGTAGACGGTCTTCAGTGCACCAGCGAGCGCCTTGCGATCCTTCCACGACACGAAGTCCATCGAGTTGCGCAGCAGGTGGACGATGCAGGTTTGGACGATCGCCTCGGGGAACACGGCGGTGATGGCCTCTGGAAAGCCCTTCAGGCCGTCTACGACGGCCAGCATGATGTCCTCAACACCGCGGTTCCTCAGCTCGTTCATCACCCGCAGCCAGAATTTGGCGCCCTCGTTCTGCTCGATCCACAGGCCCAGGACGACCTTGCCGCCATCGGCACGCACGCCCAGCGCGATGTGGATAGCCTTGTTGCGGACCAGACCTTCGTCACGGATCTTGACCCGGATCGCGTCGAAGAAAACCAGCGGATAGGCCGGATCGAGCGGTCGGGCCTGCCAGGCGGCGACCTCTTCGAGCACGGCGTCGGTCACCGTCGAGATCAGGTCCGGCGAGACGTCGATACCGTACAGATCGCGCAAGTGCCCGACGATCTCCCGTGTGCTCATGCCGCGCGCATACATCGAGACGATCTTGTCGTCGAAGCCCGGAAACCGGCGCTGGTACTTGGCGATCAGTTGCGGATCAAAGCTGGCATGACGATCGCGCGGCACCTCGATCTCGATCTTGCCGGTGTCCGTCACCACCGTCTTGCGGCCATAGCCATTGCGGCTGTTCCCGACCTGCGGGGCATCGCCAAGGTGGTAATCCATCTCGGCGTTGAGCGCCCGTTCGGCCAGCGCCTTCTTCAATGAATCCAGCAGGCCGCCCTGCTGGAGCGCACTGGCGGCATCGCTGCCGGCCAAGAGTTGATCGAGTAAATCAGCCGGGATCGCCGGCTCCTTGCGTCGAGGCATACAGGGTCTCCTTCTTACCCATTATGCCCGCCCACACACGGAATTCCTGACAGTCCCGCGTGTGCCGGCGGAAGGCGACGATGACGGCTTCGTCCTCAACCGACAGAACCGTCGATCGCGCGACCTTGGGGCCGGTCGGCAGGTCGGCCGTGGAGGTGCGCCGCTTCCATTTGGCGACGGTCTTCTGGTTGATGCCGTGTCGCCGGGCCAGCGCCCTCAGGCTCTCTTGACTATGTTGTATCGCTCGACGGACTGCCTCAGTCGTCGTGGCGCACCCGTGGAGTATCTGGCCCATAGCGCTTCCTTCCAGCTGGTGGTGAATAATGCACCATCAAAGCCTGGGATCAAACATCTAATATGAGCTGGCGGCGCGCGGCGCATGGGTGACGCCATCGGCCGTGATAACGCCGCCGCCCTGCTCGCCGCGATCCTGGTTGTCATCGCCGGAGCCGACGATCTGGATCGCCGTCAGGATCACCAGCACCGCCCAGAGCAACGCCATCCAGCGGCTGGTGAAGAGCGAACGAAGGCGGACACCAAAGAGCATAGCGCGGAAATGTAGAGTAATGGCGTTAAAAAAGATCACCCGAACTCCGCGCCACCTCCACGCTCTGGCGCCGAGAAGGTGGTCGAGCTGGTCAGCACGACCCGATCCAGGCGCGCGTTGCCCATGCAGCGATGGCAATAGGCGTAGTCGAAGGCAGCCTCCAGCACCCAGTCCTGCCTGTCCACATCCCATGCGGCCCAGGCGTCGCGCGTCACATGGTCGCTGCCGCAGACATTGCAGATATAGGCGTGACGGATCGTGGTTTGCTCGGACATGGAGCAAGCATAACGCAGGTTTCGCCATTTTGGCGGGAGGTTGATCCACTATGGATGCAATGGCTTTGATCTACCAACCAATTGCAAATTCATTTCTGAAAGCTGAATAGATCATCGGTATTAATCATCACCGCCGCCTTCGGTTGGACGGGCAGTTTCCCACCCGTCCTTCCGAATCAAAGTTAGTTGAGGTTGAGATGGTTCTGGATGAGAGAGGTCGAGTTCTTCAAATCCTCCCGGGCCTCATGCTCCTGCACAAAAGCTCGTTCGGACCGAACATAAACTGCTTCTTCATCCAAAACTTCCCACGCCCAAAATCCACTTCGATTCTGATAAATACTGAAATTCAGCATTGTCAGAAACCTTGTAGCACTGCCCCACTTCCGATCTTAGTTCTCGCTAAGTTATGTAGGCCTATGGAGTCTGGTGGCCTGATTAATCTCTCTTCCGCCATCCATAGGGGTACTAAAGAACTGGCAAGGCGTGTCTTCTGTGGGTGATTGGGGAATAGTTTTAATACTCCAGGCTAACTCATACTGGCCTCCTCCTTGTTTGATTTGAAACTCACTCCGCCGCGATTCCCGCTGCCTTGAACATGTCCGGGTCCGTGTCCGCATTGGCGGGTTCGGTGCCCTTGACCTTCTGACGGCGGTCGAAGGCGTCCCAGACGTCGTTCCACTGGCCACGGGTCGCCGCCTTCGAATATTCGGTCGCGCGGGTTTCGAAGAAGTTGGCGTGCTCCACGCCGTTCAGCAGCGGGGTCAACCAGGGGAGCGGATGCTCGTCGATCATGTAGATGGGCTTGAGACCGAGCTGGCCCAGGCGCCAGTCGGCGATGTAGCGGACATATTTCTTGATGTCCTTGGGCGTCATGCCCGGCACCGGTCCCATTTCGAAGACCAGATCGACGAAGGCGTCCTCGATCCGCACCGTCTTCTGGCACATGTCCAGGATGTCGTCCTTGACGGCCGGCGTCAGGCACTGGCGTTCGGCGCAGAAAGCATGGAACAGCTTGATGATGCCCTCGCAATGGAGCGTTTCGTCGCGGATCGACCAGGTGACGATCTGGCCCATGCCCTTCATCTTGTTGAAGCGCGGGAAGTTCATCAGCATCGCGAAGCTGGCGAAGAGCTGCAAACCTTCGGTAAAGCCGCCGAACATGGCGAGGGTGCGGGCGATATCCTCGTCCGTATCGACGCCGAACTGCTGCAGATAGTCGTGCTTGTCCTTCATCTCCTTATATTGGAGGAAGGCGCTATATTCGCTTTCGGGCATACCGATCGTGTCGAGCAGATGCGAGTAAGCGGCGATATGGACCGTTTCCATGTTGCTGAACGCGGTCAGCATCATCTTGACCTCGGTCGGCTTGAACACGCGGCCATATTTTTCGTGGTAGCAATCCTGCACTTCCACGTCGGCCTGGGTGAAGAAGCGGAAAATCTGGGTCAGCAGGTTGCGCTCATGGTCGGAGAGCTTCTGCGCCCAGTCGCGACAATCCTCACCCAAAGGCACTTCCTCGGGCAGCCAGTGGAGCTGCTGCTGGCGCTTCCAGAACTCATAAGCCCAGGGATATTCGAAGGGCTTGTAGACCTTGGAGGCTTGGAGAAGAGGCATGGGATTACTCCGAGAAGAATATGTAAATATTGGCGACCAGCATGAACGCGAAGATTACAATGCCGGCTATTCTGAGCTGACTTGCACGACGTGGCTGGCGAATTTTGCGGACGAAATCATCGGTCGTTGCGGTCACCGGCGCAAGCGCCGGCGGATGACGCAACTCATAGGAGAAAATAGCAATCTGACTGAGCGACAACATGATCCAGAACAGGGCTCGCCACTGGGGCGTATCGACCCAATAGCTATATATTCCAACGCCAACTCCGACCGAAAGCATAGCCGAGAGGACAATTCTCATCCTTAGAGGCATGGCTGCCATCATGCGACCATCTCCGCCCTTGCGCGTTCAACGCTCGTTACCCCCCGCACAGGAGAAATATCATGATCGACCTTAGCAGCATTCAGGAACATGCCGAAGTGATCGGCGCCGATGGCGTCCATGTCGGCACCGTCGACCATATGGACGGTGACCGGATCAAGCTGACCAAGGCGGACAGCGGAGAAGGAAGCCATAAGGGGCATCATCACTATATCAGCCAGGGTCTGATCGCGGCGGTCGAGGATGACGGCACCGTGCGCCTGTCCGCCAATGCCGATGTCGCGGTGACGTTCGAAGAAGAAGCGTGAGCGCGCGGGCGCGGCGGCATAGGCCGTCGCGCCCGGCTTCAAGCCTTTATTGGCAGGCAAGGCACTCGTCATAGTCGGTGGTCTCGCCGATTTCGAACTTGGGCGCATCGATCGTGTTGTCGGCTTCCACGCCGCCGGCAAAGCCCGCACGCTGGACCGATTTGGACCGCAGATAGTAAAGCGACTTGATGCCCAGTTCCCAGGCGCGGAAATGGAGCATGAGCAGATCCCATTTCTCCACATCGGCCGGGATGAACAGGTTCAGCGACTGCGCCTGGTCGATATAGGGAGTGCGATCGGCGGCGAGTTCGAGCAGCCAGCGCTGATCGATTTCGAAACTGGTCTTGAATACGTCCTTTTCTTCCTGGCTCAGGAAGTCGAGATGCTGGACCGAGCCGCCCTTTTCCAGGATCGAGTTCCAGACCGCGCTGCTGTCCTTCGCCTTGGCGATCAGCAGCTTTTCCAGATAGGGATTCTTGATCGAGAAGCTGCCCGACAGCGTCTTGTGAGTGTAGATATTGGCCGGGATCGGCTCGATGCAGGCGGAGGTGCCGCCGCAAATGATGCTGATCGACGCGGTGGGCGCGATCGCCATCTTGCAACTGAAACGCTCCATCACACCCTGGTCGGCGGCGTCGGGGCACGGCCCGCGCTCCTGCGCCAGCATCATCGACGCCTCGTTCACCTTGGCGTTGATATGCTTGAAGATGCGCAGGTTCCACGACTTGGCCATCGCGCCTTCGAACGGAATGTTGCGCGCCTGGAGGAAGCTGTGGAAGCCCATGACGCCCAGACCCACCGAGCGTTCACGGCTGGCGCTATACTTGGCGCGCGCCATTTCCGGCGGCGCGCGGTCGATATAGTCCTGAAGGACGTTGTCGAGGAAGCGCATGATGTCCTCCGCGAACATCGGGTCGTCCTTCCACTCGTCCCAGGTTTCCAGGTTCATGGACGAGAGACAGCAAACGGCCGTGCGGTCGTTGCCCAGATGGTCGCGACCGGTCGGCAGGGTGATTTCCGAGCAGAGGTTCGACGTCGACACCTTGAGGCCCAGGTCGCGATGATGCTTGGGCATCATCCGGTTCACCGTGTCGTTGAACACGATATAGGGTTCACCGGTGGCCAGGCGCACCTCGACCAGCTTCTGGAACAGGGCGCGGGCGTTGACGCTGCCGCGCACAGACTGGTCCTTGGGGCTGCGCAGGTTGAATTCGGCGCCGTCGCGAACGGCTTCCATGAACTCGTCGGTCAGCAGCACGCCATGGTGCAGGTTCAACGCCTTGCGGTTGAAATCGCCGGACGTCTTGCGGATTTCGAGGAACTCCTCGATCTCCGGGTGGGAGATATCGAGATAGCAGGCGGCCGAACCGCGGCGCAGACTGCCCTGGCTGATCGCCAGGGTCAGGCTGTCCATCACGCGGACGAACGGGATAATGCCGCTGGTCTTGCCGTTGAGGCCCACAGGCTCACCGATGCCGCGCACATTGCCCCAATAGGTGCCGATGCCGCCGCCGCGCGAAGCGAGCCAGACATTCTCGTTCCAGGTGTTGACGATGCCTTCAAGGCTGTCATCGACCGAATTGAGATAGCAACTGATCGGCAGGCCGCGACCGGTGCCGCCGTTCGACAATACGGGCGTCGCCGGCATGAACCAAAGGCGCGAAATATAATCATAGACGCGCTGGGCATGGTCGGCATTGTCGGCATAGGCCGCCGCAACGCGCGCGAAGAGATCCTGATAGCTTTCGCCGGGCAACAGATAGCGATCGTTCAGCGTGTCCTTGCCGAACTCGGTCAGCAGCGCGTCGCGCGACGCATCGGTCGTCACCTCGAAACGGCGCGCGAGCACCGTGGAGGAGGACATCGGCTCGGCCGCCTTGACAGGCTCCGGCTTGCTCGTCTCGATCGCTGCTTCCAACACTTCTTCCATCACCGTTGCCACGTCGCCAGCACCTGTCTGTCCACTGTCCCGAAAATCCATAGCGAGTCCCCGTTGTTCCTGTTCCGTTCGATTCGGTCAGCCGGGACACAAGCGAGGTGCGTATCCTAGCATGAACCGCTCCGCACGGGCACGTAAATTGGGTCCAACTGAGCGGACCGCAGGGACAAAACGCCCCTGCGCCGGAAAGCATTCCAGCGACGCGATCACAATCTGTTGGGTAGACCCCGTTAACCCGATACAAGGGATAGTGCCACAGCGCGTTTCAGGCGCAAGAGGGTAAATGACTATTCGGAGACTCTGTTCACCGCGCATCCGATTCATTTCGTCGCCGTCGCGGCACGCCGCATCGCAGCGACGCATGGACTTCCCTTGGCTCCGGAAAAGGCAAGGGGCCGCATACAACAGAAAAAATAAATAAGGCTTGCCACGCAAATGCGTCACAGCGCCCGGACAAGGCAGCATGAAGGGGCCGGGAAGCGCCAATGGATTGATGGACTCCAACTTCCGTTCAACAGCCGACCGGAAATGCAGATCATCCGGTCCACTATGACGGATCGACATTCAAGCTTGGCAAAGTGCCTTGCTCCCCATTCGCTGCCCTGTTGATGACAATCAACATCCATTCAGCACTTCCCAGGAGAAATCGCGCCGAATGGATCCTGACTTTCGTCAGGATGACGGATAAAATTGGGGAAAATGCTTCATTTCTTGAATGTCTACCTACCCCAATGTGGTGGACTTTAAGTACGCCATGCTATAACGGCTGGTATCTTAGCGTACTTCCAATCCATATACCACACTAGAATCATATATTTACTGGAGCCATCTGACATTCATCCCTGACCGACTGCAAATGACGGTTGTTCGTACTTCCTGAACACACATATTTTTAGTATATTCCGGGTCACGGAAAACCACCATCTTAACCTCGCTGGCCTTCGGATCGCCACGTCATCATCTAAATGTCGATCGGCCCTCATATAAGGATGCCTGCCTGTGCCAGTCCAGATTCACAATACAGAGGGCAATCACGTCAGCATCCCCGAAGCGTTCATCGAAGATAGTAGCGGTGTCATCACCTTTGCGGGCAAGGGCGGATCAATAGAGATTGGGCCAGACTGCCATGCCGCTCAAATCAACCTGACGGTGGGCGCCGATTGCACTGTACGCATCGGCGCGGGATGCCGCCTGGGCGCCATCGCCCTCTATACTGTGAAGGATTCGACGGTATCGATCGGCGCCTATACCGGCTTCACCTGGACCTGCCAGATACAGTGCCATGAATCCTTCGACATCAGCATTGGAGAAGGCTGTCTTGTCGCGGGCAATACATGGATCACCGTCAGCGACTTGCACTCGGTGGTCGATCTGGCGAGCGGGCAGCGCATCAATCCGGGCGGCCATGTGAAGATTAGCGACCGGGTCTGGATCGGGGATGGCGCCGTGATCATGAAAGGCACGAGCATCGGCGCCGGCAGTGTCATCTCGGCTCGTGCGATCGTGGTGAAGGACGTGGCCGCCAACTGCGTCGCAGCAGGTGTGCCGGCGCGAATCATACGGACTAACGCCAGTTGGAACTATCAATTGCTGCCGATGCCCTCCCCCGCCTGATATCCCAGCCGATATACCCGCAGATCGGCACCGCGGCTGGACTCAGACTCGCAAAAGCCTATAGCCGCCGCTGCCAGGATCCGCCGTGCAGAGGCGGGCCGCAAGAATAGGGACCAGGGTAGATGACCGTCATCAAGACCGCCGATCTGATCGAAAGCGTGGCCGACGCGCTCCAGTTCATCAGCTATTACCACCCGATGGATTATATCCGCGCGCTGGGCAAAGCCTATGAGGCGGAGGCCAATCCGGCGGCCAAGGACGCCATCGCCCAGATCCTGACCAACAGCCGCATGTGCGCGGAGGGGCATCGCCCGATCTGCCAGGACACCGGCATCGTCAATGTCTTCGTTAAATGGGGCATGGACTGCCGCCTGGACGATAACAGCCGCTCCATGCAGGACGTGGTCGATGAGGGCGTGCGCCGCGCTTACCTCAACCCCGAAAATCGCCTGCGCGCGTCGATCCTGCGTGATCCGGCCTTTTCGCGCCAGAACACCAAGGACAACACGCCCTGCGTACTGAATGTCGAGATGGTGCCGGGCGACAAAGTGATCGTGGACGTTGCGGCAAAGGGCGGCGGCAGCGAGAACAAGACCAAGTTCAAGATGATGAACCCCAGCGACTCGATCGTCGACTGGGTGCTGGAGATGATCCCGCAGATGGGTGCGGGCTGGTGCCCGCCGGGCATGTTGGGCATCGGCATCGGCGGCACGGCGGAAAAGGCGGTCGCGCTGGCCAAGGAAAGTCTGATGGAACCCATCGACATGGGGGAACTCAAGGCGCGCGGGCCGCAGAACGACATCGAGAAGATGCGGATCGAGATTTTCGACAAGGTCAATGCGCTGGGCATCGGCGCGCAGGGTCTGGGCGGGCTGTCCACCATCCTCGACGTCAAGATCTACGACTATCCCTGCCATGCGGCGGGCAAGCCGGTGGCGATGATCCCCAATTGCGCGGCGACCCGCCATGCGCATTTCACGCTCGACGGATCGGGGCCGGCCTATCTGGAGGCGCCCAAACTGTCCGAATGGCCCGATGTCGACTGGAAGCCGAGCAAGGAAGCGATCCGCGTCGATCTCGACACTCTGACGCCGGACGTGGTGCAGAGCTGGAAGCATGGCGACCGACTGCTGCTCAATGGCAAGATGCTGACCGGGCGCGACGCTGCGCATAAGCGGATCAAGGACATGCTGGCCAAGGGCGAGAGCCTGCCGGTCGATTTCAAGGGCCGTGTCATCTATTATGTCGGCCCGGTCGATCCGGTGCGCGACGAGGTGGTCGGCCCGGCCGGCCCCACCACCGCGACCCGCATGGACGGCTTCATGGACATGATGCTGGAACAGGGGCTGGCCGCCTGCGTCGGCAAGGCCGAGCGCGGTCCGGCTGCGACGGAAAGCATTGCCAAGCACAAGAGCGCCTATCTGATGGCGGTCGGCGGCGCGGCCTATCTGGTCGCCCGCGCGATCAAGGAAGCCAGGGTCGTGGGGTTTGCGGATCTGGGCATGGAAGCGATCTACGAGTTCACGGTGGAGAACATGCCCGTGACCGTGGCCGTGGATAGCGAAGGCCAGAATGTCCACCGCCTCGCTCCGCTGGTGTGGCAGGAGAAGATCAAGCGGGAGAAGCTACTGGAGGGGGTGTGATGCCAAGTTGCGGAGAGAATGACTCATCAACTTCGGTTGCTTGTTCCCCGGCGAAGGCCGGGGTCCAGTTCTGACGCTGGAGCTGGACCCCGGCCTTCGCCGGGGAACGGGTTGGCATCGGTTCTAATCCATGAATTCAGGTATGAGCTTTCAGCCCTTCGGCGAACGGATCAATCTCTATTCTCCGCTGCCGCCGGACGAGTGCCGGCGGCGATTGGAGGCGAAATTCGTGCCGGGATGGCAACGTCCCAACGATCTCAGACCGAGGGGCCGCTTCTTCGGGCACCTGTTGTTGATGTGGCTTGGTGCGTTTGACTGGATCAATCGGAATTCCAAGCCGAAGCTGATTGTGTGGCTGCGCGCCGAAGAATCTGGCACGCGCATTACCGGGCGAACGGTTCCCGGCATCCAGTTCGTCCTTACCTTGATTCCCCTGGCGGCCGCCGGTGTGTGGGGCAGTTTCGCTCTGCTGACTTATCAGCCCGTCCATTCCCCGGCTGATCCGGCAACTTATATCATCATCAAAATGATCCTGGCGCTCGTTACGTTCGGGTTTGTCGCAAGCATATGGTGGTTTGCCCATGCCGAAGGCAGAGCAGGCAAGCTACTCGTCAATTTCCTGAAGCAAACATTATCCGTAACCGATGCCGCTGGTCCCCCTCCCCATGCTTCGCATGGGGAGGAATAACCGTCCCTCTTACAGCTTGCCGCTGAGCGACACGCCGATGACGCGCGGTTCGTTGAAGACCGCCGCCATATAGTTTTCGATCACGCCCTTGAGGTTCTTCTCATTGGTGATGTTGCGGGCGAAGGCGGCGATCTCGTACTTGCCGTCGGGTGCGGTGTAGCCGATCTTGAGGCCGCCTTCGAAATCGCCCTTCGAATAGAACTCCTTCGTCTTGTAGAGGACGAAGTTCGTGTAACCCTGAATGTTCCAGTCGGTCGCGACGAAGATCTTGCCGCCATTACCGAGCGGCACGTCGTAGCGGGCCGTGATGTTCGCCGTATATTTGGGCGCGTTGGGCAGCGGGTTGCCGTCGATCTGGGCGAAGGTGTTGGCACCGACCTTGATCGTCGGGTCCTCGACCGTGCAGACGACGACGCCGTTCAGGATGCAGACCTGGGCATAGACATTCTTGTCCTTGATCTCGCTGTGCAGCAGGCTGAGGCCGGCCGACAGGGTCAGATTCTCGAACGGCCGCGCTTCCAGTTCCGCTTCCATGCCATAGGCATCGGCCTTGTCGGCGTTGAAGAGGACACCATTGCCGTTCACGTCGTTGCCGTTGAGCTGGATGTCTTTCACCCGATAGGCGAAACCCGACAGGTTGAAGCGGACGCGGTTGTTGAACAGGTTGGTCTTGATGCCGCCTTCATAGGACAGGATCGTTTCCGAATCCGCCGTGGTGAAGTCGCTGTTGAATACAGCCGAGCGGCCCTGGATGGTGGGACCACGGAAACCGCGCGCGACGCGGGCGTAAAGGCTGACCTCAGGACTGACTTCATAAAGGGCGCTGACGTCCCAGCTCGGTTCCTTGCCCGTCAACTTAACGTAGCGGCGACCAGTGTAGCTCGACACACCTGCGGCGTTGGCAGTGGCGCGGACCAGGCGGGTTTCCTTGGTGTCCTTGGTATAACGGCCGCCGGCGGTGATGGTCAGGCCCGGCACGACTTCGTAGCTCGCCTGGCCGAAGACGGCCCAGCTTTCATTCTTGTTGTGCAGGCGCACCCAGTTATTGGGATTGTTGGCGGCACCGGTCAGGAAATAGGCGCGCTGGTAGAAATCGGTGGTGTCACGGCTGTCGAAATACATGCCACCGACCTGCCATTTGAAGGCGTTGTCCCCATTGCTGGCGAGGCGGACTTCCTGGGTGAGCTGGTCGAGATCGCGCACCTGGCCCTGCGACTGGCCAAAGCCGTTGGCGATACCGTTCACCGGATAGTCGGCGCCCGCACCGCCGTCCGTGTCGCCCCGGCTGTAGCCGCTGGTGGTTTCATAGGCGGTGATCGAGGTCAGCGTAACCGGGCCAAAATCCAGCGCGATATTTTCCGACGCGCCGTAGGTCTTGTAGGCCTGCGGATTGTTGTGCGCTTCGTCGAGCGCGACCGAGCTGCGCGGCGTGCCGGCGACGCTGTTCGATCCCTTGATAAGGCCGGCGCGGTGGAAGATGGTCGAGGTGCCGTCATAATCGCGCGCGTGGACGCTGGTCAGCATCAACAGCGATTCCGACGGGGTCATCAGCAGTTGGACGCGAATGTCCTTTTCGTTGAAGCCGCCCATGGCGTCCTTCTTCGGGCTGACGGTGCCGTCGGCGCTGGGGCCGCTATACGTGTTGTCGACCCAGTCGTCGCGATGCTGGTAGAGCGCCGAGACGCGGAAGGCGAGCTTGTCGGCCACGATCGGGCCGCCGATGCCGCCGTCGAAGGTTACGGTGTTGTAGCTGCCATAGCTGGCCTGGGCGCGGCCCTGCCAGTCCATGGTCGGACGGTTGGTGTCGAACTTGATGATGCCCGCGGTGGTGTTGCGGCCGAACAGCGACCCCTGCGGACCGCGCAGCACTTCCACCTGGTTGACGTCGAACACGGGGTTCGATTTCAGCACCACATGCTCAAGGACCACATCGTCCTGGATGATCGACACCGGCTGCGACGCGCCGAGATAAAAGTCGATATTGCCCAGACCACGAATGTAGAAGCGCGGGAAGATGCGGCCGGTGGTGGTTTCGGCATAGAGGCCGGGCACGCGCGCGGCGAGTTCGAGAATGTCGCCGCCGCCGGATGTAAGGTTGCGCAGCGCGTCGCCTTGCACGACACCGACCGAGATCGGCACCTTCTGAAGATTTTCGGAACGGCGTTCAGCGGTGACGACGATCTCGTCGAGCGCGCCGTCATTGGCGCCGGCGTCCTGCGCATGGGCGGCGCCCGTCATGGCGAACGCGACCAGAGCCGTGGTCAGCAGCAGCGCCGACCGTCCGAAAGTGAGTTTGGACAAGGTACTTCCCCGATAGTCTGTTGATTTGTGACCAGGACGTCAGCGCCCCTGCGCGCCCGCGTCCAGGATGAGGCGGCGGCTAGGAGCAATTTGTGGCGGCATGGTGACAAGGCTCCGCGCAGCCAGGTGAGAGCCGCAATATATTTCCATCCGTGACAATTCAGCAACATAAAGACATTGAGAAAGAGGCCCCTATCGCGCTCTGTGGAGCCGCGACGCCTCCATGATATCCCCCGATATTCTTCCTGCCCATGACAGAGGAAATGAAAGCGCCGGGTGACACAGTCGCTGGGTCGCTATTGGTGAGGATGGGGGTGACGCGACATGTCGGCCCTGTATAGGGCGGGCATGATCTCCTCCCCCCTTTGGCTGCCCGCCACGCTGATGGCCGGTGCCACCCAGGCCTGGCGCACCGCGATCCAGCGCCGCGTCAGCCACAGCCTGTCTCTGAACGGCGCGGGTCTGGTCCGCTATCTTTACGGCATTCCATTCACGCTGGCGCTGCTTGGCCTCTACCGGTTTTCCTTCCCCGCGCCCTGGCCGACGCTTCAGCCGCGCTTCCTGCTCTTCTGCATCGCCGGAGGCCTGGCCCAGATCATCGCCACCAACCTGCTGATCCTGGCGTTCAGCCACCGCAATTTCGTGGTCGGCACCGCTTATTCCAAGACGGAGGCGGTGCAGGGCGCGATCCTTTCCTTCCTGCTGATGGGTGAACGGTTGGCGGCGCTGAGTTGGGCAGGCGTCGGTTGCGGCGTTGCAGGCGTGATGCTGCTGTCGACCGGAGGCAAGCGGATGGGGCCGGTGGACTTCCTGCGCGCGCTGGGCCAGCCTGCCGCCATCACCGGCATGGCGTCGGGCTTCTTCTTCGCGCTGACCGCGATCGGCATCCGCCGCGCGACACAGCAAGTGGGTGGTGATGACCGCATCCTTGCAGCGCTGATCGTCCTGTGCATCACTGTGCTGCTTCAAACGCTGATCCTGGGCGGCTGGATGCTGGCGCGCGAGCGGGGCGAGATCGGCCGGGTCTTCGCAAGCTGGCGCGTGTCGGGACAGGTCGGCCTGCTCTCCGCGCTAGGCTCCGCCTGCTGGTTCACCGGCTTTGCCACCGCTCCGGTCGCGCTGGTGCGGATCGTCGGTCAGATCGAGGTCGTCTTCACCATGGCCTTCGGCCATTTCTACCTCAAGGAACGGATGCGGCGCAGCGAAGCTATTGGCCTGATACTGGTGGTGACGGGCGTGCTGCTGGCGCTGGCCGGCGCGTTTTGAAATGGGCACAAAGCGCTAACGCTTAATTTACCACGAACGGATAGCGCTATGCCCCGTGAGCAGGGACATATATTCCGATAGCATCGCGCGCGCGGTTACAAAGGTCGCCAAATTGTCCGGCGATCTAGGGATACGCACGCTCGACTTGCAGGTCGACATCAGCGAACTCGCCGAACGAGTGACGCATCAGGCCCGCACGATCGAAGCGATCAGCGGTGCCGCCGCACAATTGTCGCAGGATGGCGAGCGTGTCTCGTTGGCTGGGCAGGATGCGCGCGAGAAAGCGGTCGCAGCCCGCGCCATCATCGACGATTCAGGCCGCCAGCTATCGACCGCGAACGGCAATTTCGTCGACCTGATCGAACAGGTGAGCCGCATCCATGCGCGGCTCGATGGCTTCGGCCAGGCGCTGAAGACCGTCGCCCATGTCACCAGCGTTATCAGCGGCATCGCCAGCCAGACCAATTTGCTGGCGCTCAACGCCACGATCGAGGCAGCACGCGCCGGTGATGCCGGGCGCGGCTTTGCCGTGGTCGCGGCCGAGGTGAAGAAGCTGGCGCAGGAAACCGGTGCAGCGACCCAGACGATCGATCGGTCCATCGCGGCGCTGACCAGCGAGGCTGGCGGCATGTTGGACAGCATCACGCGGGGCGCGCAAACCGCCCGCACCGCCCAATCCGATACGCGCAACATCGAAACGCTGGTCGAACGGCTGGCGGCGCTGATGCTCGACCTGTCCGGGAACAGCGAAACGGTCGCGCAGCGCATCGCGTCGATGGTGGGATCGGCAGGCGAAATTCGTACCGGCCTGGCTGCCCTCGCCAGCACATCGAACGACAATGCCGGTGGCCTGCAACGCTTGTCGGGCCGCGTCACCAGCGCCAGCGAAGACACCAACCTGCTGCTGCAATATCTGGCCGAAAGCGGCATCGACATTCCCGATTCGCCTTATATCCGCTTCAGCCTGGAATCGGCCGAGGCGGTCGCGCTGTCTATCGAACGCGCTATCGCCGAAGGCCGGATCAGCGAAGCCGATGTCTTCAGCGAAAAATATCTACCGATCCCCGCCACCCATCCCATCCAGTACAGCCATCCAGTACAGCCGGTGATGCTGGCCGCAGCGCGCGCGCGGCAGGAGATGGCGCGGGCCTATCCCGGCCTGTTCGGCATGACCTTCACCGACCGCAACGCCTATGGCGCCATCGCCATGCCGGAACGGTCCCACCCGCAGCGGCCGGGCGACGATGTCTGGAACGCCGAACATTCGCGCCAGGGGCTGATGTTCGATTTCCCCGACACGCGCGACCAATGCAGGACCATCCAGCCTTTCTGCATCAAGGCCTATCGCCGTCCCACCGCCAAGGGCGAAGTCGTCCTGCTCAAGCAGGTGATCGCGTCGATCCATGTCCATGGCCGCCACTGGGGCATCCTGCAGATGGCCTATCGGGATCAAAGCTGAGCGCGACCGCGCCGCTGCTGCCCCCCACCTTCCCCTTGCCGCCCCGCCGATCCGCGCTATGTCGCTAGACATTGTTAGCGCGGGGAGCAGCATGGGCCGCCTTTTCAGCATCATAAGAGGCGCGGGCGTCGCGCTGCTGTTTCTGGTCGTCGCGCTGTGCCTGGCGATCACCATCATTCCGCCCTTCCTGGACCGCATCTATTATGCGGGGCCGGCCAGCCGACATTTTGACGGCGCGCATTTCTTCAACCCCGACGGCGCGATCGAGATACCCGCGCCACCCGGCGCCACCCGGCGCGGCTTCATGGCGCGCTGGCTGCTGGGCAATGATGACCGACCGCCCTGGCCAGAGGCGATCGCGGTCAAGCCCACCCGCCCCGCGCCCTTCGCCGCACCACGCGGCATGGTGGCGACCTGGGTCGGCCATGCGACCGTGCTGGTGCAGGCGGCGGGTCTCAACATCCTGACCGACCCGATCTGGTCGGACTATGCCAGCCCCCTGCCCCCGCTTGGCCCCAAGCGGATCGCTCAGCCCGGCATACGCTTCGACGACCTGCCCAAGATCGACCTGATCCTGCTCAGCCACAATCATTATGACCATATGGACATGCCCACGCTCAAGCGCCTGTGGGAGAGGGACAGGCCGAAAATCGTCACGAGCCTGGGCAATGATACGATCCTGAAGGCGAACGGCATTCCCTCGACCGCGCTGGATTGGAGTCAGTCGATCAGCGGCGCATCGCTCAACGGGCTGGCACCTGATGCGGTCATCCAGTGCGGCAATTACGAACATTGCCCCGACTATCGCGTCCATGTGACGCGCAACCATCATTGGGGCAGTCGCTGGGGCGCCGACCGCAACCGCGCGCTCTGGTCCAGCTTCGTGATCGAGACGCGCGCCGGGAACATCTTCTTCGCGGGTGACACAGGCGCAGGGGACATGGCCTGGCCCGCCGAAGCCGCGCGCCTTGGCCCTATCCGCCTGGCGCTGATCCCGATCGGCGCCTTCCGCTTCTGGAAGGGGCAAATGCAATCCGACGCGCATATCGGCCCATCCCAAGCAGTAGAGGTGTTCAAGCGGCTGGGCGCATCCACCGCCATCCCCATTCATTGGGGCACCTTCCGCCTGTCCTACGAGCAATGGGACACGCCGCCCCGGATGCTGGAACTGGCGCTGCGCTGCGCGGGCATAGAGCGCAAGCGCTTTGCCCCGCTGCGCATCGGCCAATCGCTACCGGTGCCGACGGTCAGCTCGGTGCCGGTCGGACGCAAAAGCTGCGACGAGCGGGCGATCCGCGCGCTGGAGTGATAATGGACGCCCACTGTCCGGACGAATAGTCAGGAAGCAGCCGGGCAATCGCCCTCCCGGTTTCCTGTCAGATCGTGGGTGGTGCGCAGCACCGGCTGTCCCCCTTCGGCCTTGGTCATGGTCGTCCCCAGCGTCAGCGTGTCGGCGGTATAATTGCCCTCGACCACGATTTCGGACGTACCCGCGCCTGCCTTGCAACTCAGCGTCGCGATCAGTCGCCCCTTGCGCACCATCTTGTCCTTGTAGCTGCAGTCCGTCCCTTCCTTGCCGGCAAGCGCATTGGCGTCGGGCAGGCCCTCCTTGTCGACGGCAATGCAGACCTTATCCTCGCTGATCTGCTTCAACGCTTCCTGATATTGGGCCGGGGTCACTGTCGGCGTATTGTAGCCGGTGGTCTTACGGGTCAGCGCCCATTGTCCCGCCTGCATGACGACCGGCGCCTCTTCCGCTTCCGGCGCAGACGCCGGATTACTACCGCAAGCGGCCAGGCCAAAGGTCAACGCCAGCGGCAGCGCCGCACGCACAGTCTTTCGCATATCCTCTCCCCTGTTCTCGATAGGAACGCTGACGGAAGCTCTACCGCTTGCCCGTAAAGCGCAAGGAGAAAACACCATATCGGCCTCATCATCGCCGACGCCGCGTGGGCGCATGGATGATGCGGTGACTGATCGGGTGCAGCGGCACCACGTCCCGCCCGCCCCGGCTTTTAGGCAAGGGATGATGCCACTCGACCCAGCGGCCGGTCGCACAGCCAGCATGGCGCTGCTTCAATCACAACGTTCGGAAATCATTGTTCCGGCGCGCACTCCGGTCCGATCCACTTGCCCTCCGATCGCGCGGTCATCGCCATGGTCATGCCCTGGGGACCGCCCGCCATCTTCATGTCCATGTCCATGCTATAGTGGTCGGAGGCATAGGCGCCGGACATGGTGGCGTTCATCGTGCTGCCCTGCGACTTGCACGATATCTGGCCCTTCACCGCGCCGCCCTTCGCATCGAAGCCGCCATAGGTACAATTCTTGTTCTCCTGGCCGGAGAACATGGCGCCGCTTGGGTTGGCAGCTTCCTCCGGCGTGACGCAATATTTGTGCGTGGTCTGGCTCATCATGCGCTTCATCTGGTCTTTCATGCTGGCCGTCGCGCCCGGCATACCGGACAGGTCGATATCCTGGATGGTGTAGCTGCCCTCCCATTGGCCCGGCTTGAGCTGCACCTTGTCGACCTGCGCCTTCACCTGCGCCTTGCTCATCGCGTCGGTCGCGGCGATCTCGTCCGCCTTGTCGCCGGGCTTGTCGCCACAAGCCGCCAAGCCGACCGTCAGAACCGCGAGCATCAAGGCTGTTCGCCGCATGATCTTCCTCCCTGCTTCCTCACCTTCCCCGACCATATCAGCGTTGCGCGCCGGTTCAATGGCATGGGGTAAAAGGATTACATGTTCTTGATTTGTTCTTATTGATTTGCTAGGGCATCGCGAAACTTTGGGGGGAGTTTAGATGCAGCGGACATTGGCGGTCATTTCATCGCTGCTCGCTTCAACGGTCCCGGCGACAGCTTCAACCATTTCGCCCAGGATAGGAACTTCAATCGTGGTGCCTACCGCGCCATGGAAGATGGGTGGGCCAGGGATTTACGCGCGGGAAAGAAAGTCATCGTGGACATCATGCCGCTTTATGAAGGAACCTCCAAACGACCCTATAGCCTCACCGTTACATGGTATGTCGACGGAAAGAAGCGTGTCCGAGAGTTCTCGAATGAAGCGAAAGGCGAGTCCAATGGAGAAAGATAAGTTGGAGATCCTGGGCCCACTCATGAACGAGATCGGGCGGGAGCTTACCGAAACCGTAGGAGGCGATCCTGACGGCGTTTTTCTTTATGTGGAAATTGGCGAAGGCTGGGTGGATACAAGCATTTTCAAAGATGAAGGCAATGTGGTGCGCTGGTATGATCCGCGAAAAACGAACTTGGCCGATCTTCTCTGGGAAGCTTGGTATCTTGAACCGGAAGGACCGAACCTGCGCTGATCAGTTCTGGAATATGCCATCGTGGGCAAGAAATTCCACGTCAGCATGAAATACCCTGAAGAGGTCAATGTCAAAGTGGTCGATGGCGAGCGACGCGAAAGAGCCCTGCGCGCGGGACTGTCAGGAATTCCGTGTGTGGGCGGGCGGTTGAACATTACGCTGCCATGGCCTTGATGAAGCGTTCTCCGAACAGCACGGCGAACTGGGCCTTGGCCATGGACCACTCACGTGGCGGCATTTTCCACTCTTTCTCGGATCGGTTCAAGATCAGATAGAGCAGCTTGGTCGCTGAATCGTCGCTGGGAAAGTGCCCCCTGGCCCTGACCGCCCGTCGAAGCTGGGCATTCAACGCCTCGATGGCGTTTGTCGTATAAACGATGCGGCGGACCTCGTCGGGGAAGGCAAAGAACGGGATAACCTCGGCCCATGCACGGCGCCAGCTCTGGCCGATCGCAGGATAGCGCCGACCCCATTCGCCGGCCTCGAAGGCTGTCAGGGCCTCCTCGGCAGCGATGGCATCGGTGGCGCGGTAGACGGTCTTCAGTGCACCAGCGAGCGCCTTGCGATCCTTCCACGACACGAAGTCCATCGAGTTGCGCAGCAGGTGGACGATGCAGGTTTGGACGATCGCCTCGGGGAACACGGCGGTGATGGCCTCTGGAAAGCCCTTCAGGCCGTCTACGACGGCCAGCATGATGTCCTCAACACCGCGGTTCCTCAGCTCGTTCATCACCCGCAGCCAGAATTTGGCGCCCTCGTTCTGCTCGATCCACAGGCCCAGGACGACCTTGCCGCCATCGGCACGCACGCCCAGCGCGATGTGGATAGCCTTGTTGCGGACCAGACCTTCGTCACGGATCTTGACCCGGATCGCGTCGAAGAAAACCAGCGGATAGGCCGGATCGAGCGGTCGGGCCTGCCAGGCGGCGACCTCTTCGAGCACGGCGTCGGTCACCGTCGAGATCAGGTCCGGCGAGACGTCGATACCGTACAGATCGCGCAAGTGCCCGACGATCTCCCGTGTGCTCATGCCGCGCGCATACATCGAGACGATCTTGTCGTCGAAGCCCGGAAACCGGCGCTGGTACTTGGCGATCAGTTGCGGATCAAAGCTGGCATGACGATCGCGCGGCACCTCGATCTCGATCTTGCCGGTGTCCGTCACCACCGTCTTGCGGCCATAGCCATTGCGGCTGTTCCCGACCTGCGGGGCATCGCCAAGGTGGTAATCCATCTCGGCGTTGAGCGCCCGTTCGGCCAGCGCCTTCTTCAATGAATCCAGCAGGCCGCCCTGCTGGAGCGCACTGGCGGCATCGCTGCCGGCCAAGAGTTGATCGAGTAAATCAGCCGGGATCGCCGGCTCCTTGCGTCGAGGCATACAGGGTCTCCTTCTTACCCATTATGCCCGCCCACACACGGAATTCCTGACAGTCCCCTGCGCGCCCGTTTCGGCGACAAGCCGGTCGTCAATCCGCCACCGCCCAAGACGGCGTTCGAGTTGAAACCATAACGGCGATTGCGCCGTCAGCCAAAAGCCCCATATTCGCCCCATGTCCATCCAGATCCGCACCACGCTCGATGAACCGGAAACCGGCGCAGGCTTCGTCCCGCATCGCCCTGCCCGCCCCGAAAAGAGTGAGGGCGGCCGTCCCTTCACGCTCGTTTCCGACTATGAACCGTCGGGCGACCAGCGCACGGCGATCCCCGAACTGGTCGAACAGGCGCTGGCCGGCGAGAGGGACCAGGTGCTGCTGGGCGTCACCGGCTCCGGCAAGACCTTCACCATGGCCAAGGTGATCGAGGCGCTGCAGCGCCCCGCCCTGGTCCTGGCTCCCAACAAGATATTGGCAGCGCAGCTCTATGGGGAGTTCAAGAGCTTCTTCCCGGAGAACGCCGTCGAATATTTCGTCAGCTATTACGACTATTACCAGCCCGAAGCCTATGTCGCGCGATCCGACACCTATATCGAGAAGGAAAGCAGCGTAAACGAAGCGATCGACCGGATGCGGCATTCGGCGACCCGCGCGCTGCTGGAGCGGGACGATGTCATCATCGTCGCGTCGGTCTCCTGCCTCTACGGCATCGGATCGGTCGAAACCTATTCGGCCATGACCTTCGCAATGAAGAAAGGCGGGATCGAAGACCAGCGTGAGATCATCCGCAAGCTGGTCGCGCTCCAGTATAAGCGCAACGATGCAGCCTTCGCGCGCGGCAATTTCCGCGTGAAGGGCGATAATCTGGAGATTTTCCCGTCCCATTATGAGGACACCGCCTGGCGCATCAGTTTCTTCGGCAACGAGATTGAGGAAATTGTCGAGTTCGATCCGCTGACGGGGAAGAAGATCGCCAGCCTCGATTATGTGAAAGTCTTCCCCAACAGCCACCATGTCACGCCTGGCCCGACGCTCAAGCAGGCGATGGAAGCGATCCGGTTCGAACTGACCGAGCGGCTGAAGGAACTGGTTGCGGAGGGCAAGCTGCTGGAGGCGCAGCGGCTGGAGCAGCGCACCAATTTCGACCTGGAGATGATCGCGGCTACCGGCTCCTGCGCGGGGATCGAGAATTACAGCCGCTTCCTGACTGGTCGCCTGCCCGGCGAACCTCCGCCGACCCTGTTTGAATATCTGCCGGAAAATGCGGTGCTGTTCGTGGACGAAAGCCACCAGACCGTACCACAGATCGGCGCGATGGCGCGCGGCGACCATCGGCGCAAGATCACGCTGGCCGAATATGGTTTCCGCCTGCCCAGTTGCATCGACAACCGACCGCTGCGCTTCAACGAATGGGACGTGATGCGGCCGCAGACCGTTTCCGTGTCCGCGACGCCCGGCCCCTGGGAGATGGAGCAGACCGGCGGCGTGTTCAGCGAACAGGTGATCCGCCCCACCGGCCTCATCGATCCGCCGGTCGAGATCAAACCGGTCGAGGATCAGGTCGATGACCTCATCAACGAATGCCGCAAGGTCGCCGCGCAAGGTTATCGCACGCTCGTCACGACCCTGACCAAGCGCATGGCTGAAGATCTGACCGAGTTCATGCACGAGGCTGGGATCAAGGTCCGCTACATGCATAGCGACGTCGAGACGCTGGAACGTATCGAACTGATCCGCGATTTGCGGCTGGGCGTCTATGACGTGCTGATCGGCATCAACCTGCTACGCGAAGGGCTGGACATTCCCGAATGCGGGCTGGTCGCGATCCTCGACGCGGACAAGGAGGGCTTTCTACGCAGTGAAACCTCGCTGATCCAGACGATCGGCCGCGCCGCGCGCAACGTGGAGGGCCGCGTTATCCTCTATGCCGACCGGGTGACGGGCAGCATGGAACGGGCGCTGAACGAAACCTCGCGCCGGCGCGAGAAGCAGGAGGCGTACAATCTCGAACATGGCATCACGCCGACCACAATCAAGCGCAATATCGGCGACATCATCGCCCATGTGGCATCGAAAGATCAGGTCACGATCGACACGGGGCTGGAGGATCGCCCGCACCTCGTCGGCCACAATCTGCGCGCCTATATCGAGGATCTGGAAAAGAAGATGCGCGCAGCAGCAGCAGACCTGGAGTTCGAGGAAGCCGGCCGCATCCGCGACGAAATCCGCAAGCTGGAGGCGGAAGAACTTGGACTGCCGGCAGAGCAGCAGGTGGCGGCGCCGAGAGGGCGGGCGACCGAGGGCAAGCCAGGGACGCGGAAATTGCGTTATGGGAAGGTGCAGAAGAAGTTCGGACGGTGATGGGTGCGGTCTGGCCGCAGCCATCATGCCGGTCGCAGGCGGCACCCACCTTCCACCTCACCCGCCAAAATCTTTAACGAGTATCCATGATGATGCCCCGCGAGGGGAAGCCCAAAGGGCAAATTGATCGAGGGCGGCATCGCGATTGTCGTCCGCCCCCGCGTCTCCAGCCTATTCGAGCCGCTGGAGTTCGATGTTTCGAAATTCGATTGGATGCCCCTCGCTTTGAAGGGCGATATATCCCTGCTTCAACTGCAATGCGCCACCAGCCGCCGCAATCAGCGGCTTGGCATCCTCAGACTCTGGGTCCAGTTCGACATCGGAATATCGCAACACGGCCTTGCCATCGATGAAATGGGTGATCTCACCCGATGGCAACACCTCAAGCTCCGCTTTCGTCCACCGACCGACAGGCATCAGAGGCGAGCTTGACGGAATACAGTGTCGCGGATCGCGCTTGCCCTCAAAAACCACGGTGGTGCCCGGCGTGCAGAGATTGCCGGTCGGCTCCTCGGTAGGCCGTGGGGTTCCGAGCAGCTGCATTTCCAGACTGACCGGAAAATCCTGGTCGCGGCGCATGGTCTCAGGCGCCTGCGCATGAAGCATCAGGCCGGAATTTGTTGCCTGCCACACTTTGATTCCAGGCAGGTCTTCCCCGAAGAAACGATATTCGAACCGGATACGATAGGCTTTCAGCGGCGCCTTCCAGAACAGATGGCCGAACTCGCCATTAAAGCTCTTATAGCCAGCATAGGACACGCGGATAGCGCCATGCTGAACGATGAACGTGTGGAGGGGATCTTCGCCAACGGCATGGCCCGTGATCTTGGGCGTCCAGCCGTCGAGCGATTTGCCATCAAAGATAGGCTGCCATTGCGGTTCGGGCGCCGGGGCCGCTCCCAGAAGCAGCCCCATGGCGGCGATCACATATATTTTCATCCGCTAATCGCCTCCCCTTGCGCCCAAAGCGAAGAGGCTTGTGCTTGATTGCAAGCGGTTCGTCCAGAGGCTTGGCATTGCATATCGCAGCATCGCGACGCACAACGTTCAGCGGCGGATCGGTCGCAAACCGGCATTGCCCCCCACTCCCACTCACCGCATAGGCCTATTCCGCAAACCCATCCGTAGCCCGCACCAGTGCATCCAATATGCCCGGCTCATTATAGGCGTGCCCCGCGCCCTCGATCATCTCGAAGCGCGCTTGCGGCCAGGCGCGGTGCAGCGCCCAGGCTGTTTCCGCCGGGCAAGCCATATCGTAGCGCCCCTGCACGATGACGCCGGGAATGCCGGCCAGCTTGCCCGCGTCGCGGATCAATTGTCCGTCCTCCAGCCAGCCGCCATGGACGAAATAATGATTTTCGATCCGCGCGAAGGCCAAAGCGAAATCGTCCGCGTCATGGGTCGCCGACAGAGCGGGATCGGGCAGCAGGCGGATCGTCTCCCCCTCCCACACGCTCCAGGCGCGCGCTGCGGCAATTTGCGCCGCGCGATCGTCTCCGGTCAGGACGCGGCGATAGGCGGCGACCATGTCGCCGCGCTCGGCCTCCGGGATCGGGCTCACAAACCGCTCCCATTTGTCGGGATAGATGCGGCTGGCGCCATGCTGATAATACCAGTCGATCTCACTCTGCCGGATGGTGAAGATGCCGCGCAGGACCAGTTCGGTCACACGCGCGGCATGGGTCTGGGCATAGGCCAGCGCCAGGGTCGACCCCCAGCTACCGCCGAATACCAGCCATTGGTCGACACCCATCATGTTGCGCAGCCGCTCTATGTCGGCGACCAGATGCCAAGTGGTGTTGGCGTCGAGATTGGCGTGCGGCGTCGACTGGCCGCAGCCGCGTTGGTCGAACAGCAGCACGTCATAACGCGCGGGATCGAACAGCCGACGATGGTCGGGCGAGATGCCGCCGCCCGGCCCCCCATGCAGGAAAACCGCAGGCTTGGCGCCGGGCGTGCCGACCCGTTCCCAATAGATGTGATGGCCGTCACCGACATCGAGATGGCCGGAGGCGAATGGTTCGATCGGGGGATACAGTGTGCGCATGGCGTTGTTCTAGACTGGGCTTCGCGCCGAATGAAGCACAACATCCGCTTTCAGGCATCGGCCAGACTCTCTTCGACAAAAGAGCGATACCCGTCGACCATCGTCATCGAGCCTGCTTGAGCAACGCGCCAGTCGGGCGCATCATCCGCTTTCGGGAGGAATTCCATCATGCGCGCTTTTTCCATGCTCTGCCTTGCCGCTACATTGGCGATCACCCCACCCGCCAACGCGGCGTCATCCCCCGACTATGCCGCCGCGATGGCAGACCCCAAGCGCCCGGCTGAAGCAAAGGCGCTGGACGAAAGCCGCAAGCCCGCAGAAACGCTCGCTTTCTTGGGCCTGAAACCGGGTATGAAGACGGCCGACATCATGACCGGATCGGGTTATTGGGCGGAGATCATGGCCGATGCGGTGGGGCGCAAGGGCAAGGTGACAGCGTACGAACCGAACCAGTTCTACACCCAGCCTGAGGAACAGAAGACATGGCAGACGCTGGTCGCGCGCCGGCCCGAAGTGCAATGGGTGCGCTACCCGTTCGAGGCGTTCAGCGCGCCGGCGAACAGTTTCGACTTCACGATCATCAACATGAGCTACCACGATCTTTACTGGCAGTCGGACAAGTTTCGCATTCCGCGCACCGACCCGGCCGCCTTCGTGAAGACGCTCTATGCCGCGACCAGGCCGGGCGGGATCGTCGGCATCGTCGATCATGTCGGCGGCGCGGGGGACACGCGGGCGATCGTGGACAAGCTGCACCGTATCGATCCCGCCGTGGTCAAGGCCGATTTCGCCGCTGCGGGTTTCGTGCTGGAGGCGGAAAGCCCGCTGCTCGCCAATCCGACGGACGATCATAGCAAGCTGGTGTTCGACCCGTCGATACGCGGCAAGACCGATCGCTTCCTCTTCCGGTTCCGTAAACCGAAGGATTGAACCAGACTCAACTCGACTGGAGAGAGGGGGCAAGACATTCGCGTTTGACCGCAAGGCGCGGGATGACGCCAGCTAGCGCCGCCGCCATCCTTGTGCCATGGACTTCACCGATCTCGACCGCCATGGCGCGGCGCGCCTGCCTGCGCTTCTTTCCCCCGATCAACGCGCCGCGATCATCGCGCTGTGGGACGATCCCGCCGCTTTCCGCAAGGAGGTGGTAATGGCGCGCCATGGCTATGGCAGCGGGCGCTATCGTTACTTCGCCTATCCGCTGCCGGCGCCCGTCGCAGCATTCCGCGAAATGCTCTATCCCGCGCTAGCGGATGTCGCCAATCGCTGGGCGGCGATGCTGGGAACGGGCGACATCTATCCGACACGTCATGCCGACTTCCTCGCCCGCTGCGCGCTGGGCGGGCAGGACAAGGCGACCCCGCTGCTGCTCCGCTATGAAGCGGGCGACTGGAATGCGCTGCATCAAGATGTCTATGGCCCGCATATCTTCCCATTGCAGGCAGCGATCCTGCTGTCGCAGCCGGAACGGGACTTCACCGGTGGCGCTTTCATCCTCACCGAACAACGTCCGCGGATGCAGTCGCGACCGGAGATGGTGCCGCTGTCGCAGGGCGACGCCGTGATCTTCCCGGTGCGCGACCGGCCGGTAACGGGTACGCACGGCGTCCACCGGGTACAGATGCGCCATGGCGTCAGCCGCCTTCTGTCCGGCACGCGCTATGTGCTCGGCCTCATCTTTCACGACGCGGCCTGATATCCAGCCAGCCCCTGTTCAGCCAGCCCAATACAATTTGCGACAAATTTGTCCGGCAATTGCCAGAGTCTTGCGACAAGTGGCGGTTAGACAAATAGGGGTTCCGGTCTGTCCGTGGGGGTTTTCGTGCGTCGATCCGCATCTGTTTTTCTGCTGCCTTTCCTGCTGGGCGTAGCACCCGGCGCGCTGATGGCGCAGGACCAGCCCAAGGGCACCGCACAGGAAGCGCCCGAGGAGGGTGAGGAAATCATCGTCACCGGCCAGCCGCAGCGCGGCGCGGTGATGGGCGAAATCGAACCCGAACAGCAACTGTCCCCCGCCGATGTCCGCGCGCTGGGCGTCACTTCCATCAACGAACTCATCACCGAATTGTCGCCGCAAACCAACGGCACGCCGATCATCCTGCTCAATGGCAAGCGCATCTCCAGCTTCGCCGAGATTCGCGATCTGCCGTCCGAAGCGGTGGCGCGGGTCGATATCCTGCCCGAGCAGGTGGCGTTGACCTATGGCTATGCGCCGACGCAGAAAGTGGTGAACATCGTGCTGCGCCAGCGTTTCCGCGCGGAGACCGGTGAGATCAAGCTGGGCACCACGACCGAAGGCGGAGGTGAGAATGGCGAGGTGGATGCCGGGCTGCTCCGCATCCGCGGCGACAATCGTTTCACCCTGAATTTAGACTATAGCCGTGCCGCACGCCTGCTGGAAAGCCAGCGAGACATCACGACGATCCCGTCCAGCCGTCCCTATTCGCTGGCGGGCAACATCCTTTCGGCAACCCAACGTGCAGAGATCGACCCAGCCCTTTCGGCACTGGCAGGACAGAATGTGACGATCGCCAGCGTGCCGGCCAGCGCCGCCAATGGCGCGCCCATGCTGGGCGATTTCGTCGCAGGCGCCAACGTGACCAGTCTCAGTGACCTTACGCGCTATCGCACGCTCAGCCCCGCAACCGAGAATTTCTCCGCCAACGCCACGCTCGCGCGAGCGTTGGGCGGCGTGTCGGCCACGCTTAACGGGCGGCTGGAACTGTCGGACAATGACTCGCTGCAAGGCCTGTCGACGGCAGCGCTAGGCCTCAATGCTGGCAGTCCCTTCTCGCCCTTCGGCCAGGACGTCACCCTCTACCGCTATCTGGCACAGGCAGGCGCGCTGGGGCAGCAGATCCGAGGCACCACCGGCCATATCGGCCTGACCCTGAACGGGCAGTTGAGCCGCAAATGGCAATGGTCCTTCACCGGCAATGGCGACCTGTCGATCACCCGCACCCGCACCGACCGGGGCGTCGCGACCGACGCGATCCAGGCAGCGCTTGATGCGGGCGACGGCAGCGTCAATCCCTATGGCGACTTCGCACCCGGCCTCCTCTCCACCCGCATGACCGACACGGCGCGCGCCAAGAGCCAGGCCGTGACCGCCGACCTGCTGGTGAGCGGCACGCTGTTCCGTATGCCGGCAGGCGACGTCATGACCTCGATTCGAGTGGGTGGATCGGCGAACGGTTTCGAAAGCCGATCGATCCGCTCCGGCGTGGAGCGCGAAACCGACTATAGCCGCCAGATCGCCAGTGGGCAGGTGAGTATCGACGTGCCGCTCACCAGCCGGTCGAAGGGCGTGCTGGGCGGCATCGGCGATATCGGCGTCAACCTGAACGTCGCCGCGCAGCAGCTTTCCGACTTCGGCACGCTTTCGACCCTGGGCTATGGGCTGCGCTGGCAACCGGTGCGGGCAGTCCAGATTCTCGCCTCCGCCAATCAAGATCGCGCCGCGCCGACCGGCTCGCAGATCACTGATCCGCTCATCTCCACGCCCAACGTCTCGGTTTTCGACTATGCGACCGGACAGAGCGTGTTCGTGACCCAGCTATCGGGCGGCAATGCGTCGCTTCGCGAAAGCGTGCGCGACCAGTTCCGCCTGAGCGCAACGGTGAAACCTTTCGAAAAGCCGAACCTGACGCTGACGGCGACCTATCTCAACAGCCGCACCAGCAACCCGATCGCCGCCTTCCCCACACCCACCCCATCAATTGAGGAGGCGTTCCCGCAGCGCTTCCTGCGCGATGAAGATGGCAACCTGTTGCAGATCGATGCCCGGCCGATCAACTTCCTCCGATCGCAGAGTACGCAGCTCCGCTGGGGCTTCGACCTGTCCATACCGCTGAAGTCGCGTATCCAGAAACTGGTGGAAGCATGGCGCGCATCGGGTGGACGACCAGAAGATCGGCCGCCCGAATTGCAGGCGCTGTTCGGCAATCGTGAGCGGCGCCAGGGCGGTCAGGAAGGCGGTGCACCGCCGGGAGCAGGCGGCGACCGGCCGCGCGGCGACGGCGGTGCGGGTCCAGGCGGCGATGGCCCGCGTCCGGGCGGACCAGGGGGCGGCTTTGGCGGACCCGGCGGTTTTCGCGGATCGGGCGGCGGTCAGGGCGGCGGACGCCTCAGCTTCAGCCTCTATCATACCTGGCATCTGGAGGAGAGCATCCTGATCGCGCCCGGCGTGCCGGAACTGGACCTGCTGAACGGTGACGCCACCGGATCGTCGGGCGGCCAGCCTCGGCATGAGATCAAGGCACGCATCGGCTATTCCAACAACGGCATCGGCGCGCGGCTGGGTATTGACTGGGAAAGCGGCACCCATGTCGACGGCGCCCTGAGCGGAACGGCAGGAGGAGCTTCACGGCTCGACTTCGGCAGCCTGGCGACGGCGAACCTGCGCATCTTCGCCAATCTGGGGCAGATGCCGCAGCTTACCAAGGACATGCCCTTCCTGCGTGGATCGCGGGTGTCGATCGGCATCGACAACATCTTCAACCAGCGCCGCGAGGTGCGCGATGCGACCGGGGCGACGCCGCTGCGCTACCAGCAGGATTATCTCGACCCGCTGGGACGCACCGTCTCGATCAGCTTCCGCAAGCTCTTCTTCCCCACTGGCGGAGCCGGCAGCCGACCGCGCGGCTGAATAAGCGTCGGGTGCGGCAACGGACGAACCAAGCCGCGCCAGACCAAGGCCTTCGCCGGGGACATCATGCCGGAACGGGGAGTCTGACTCAACCTGTCATCCCGCCCCAGGGCGGGTTCAGACCCGCATCGGCATCAATACATAGAGCGCCGGACTTTCGTCGCTCTCACGGATCAGCGTCGGCGCGGCGGCATCGGCCAGATGGAGTTCGACCAGATCGGTATCGATCTGGCCCAATATGTCCAGCAGATAGCGCGCATTGAAGCCGATATCGAAACCTTCGCCCTGGAAGGCGCCGGGCACTTCCTCTGCCGCCGTGCCATTTTCAGGGCTGGTGACCGACAGGGTGATCTTGTCGCGATCCAGGCTCATCTTGACCGCGCGGGTCTTTTCCGTGGCGATGGTCGCGACGCGATCCACGCCTTGCTCGAAGCTGCGCGGGTCGATCTTGAGCAGCTTGTCGTTCGCGGTCGGAATGACGCGGCTATAGTCGGGGAAGGTGCCGTCGATCAGCTTGCTGGTCAGGATCGCGCTGCCCAGGCCGAAGCGGATCTTGCTGGCCGACAGGCTGATCTGGACCGATCCGTCCACCTCATCCAGTAGCTTGCGCAGTTCACCGATGCATTTGCGCGGTATGATGATGCCCGGCATCCCGTCGGCGCCATCGGGGCGCGGCACGGTGACGCGGGCGAGACGGTGGCCGTCGGTCGCGGCGGCCTTGAGCACCGGTTGACCACCGGAACTGGCATCTTCCGAAACGTGGAAATAGATGCCGTTCAGATAATAGCGCGTTTCTTCGGTCGAAATGGCAAAGCGCGTCTTGTCGATGATCTGCTTGAGCGTCTCGGCCGGCAGTTCGAATATCGTCGGCAGGTCGCCTTCGGCGATCACCGGGAAATCGTCGCGCGGCAGGGTCGACAGGTTGAAGCGCGCGCGGCCCGCCTGGATCAGCATCTTGCCGTCGGCCGCCTGCAACGACACCTGGCTGCCTTCGGGCAGCTTGCGGGCGATGTCGAACAGGGTATGTGCCGAAATGGTAGTCGCGCCGGCCTGCTCCACCTGGGCGGACACGCTTTCCACCACCTGCAGATCAAGATCGGTCGCCATCAGCTTGATCGCGCCGTCGACCGACGCCTCGATCAGCACGTTGGACAGGATCGGAATCGTATTGCGCCGCTCGACCACCGACTGGACGTGGCTCAGGCTCTTGAGGAGCGTTGCGCGTTCGATGGTGGCCTTCATGTCCCTGTTCTGTCCGTTTCTTTTTAAGCCGATAGCCCGGATTCGGTCGAATCCCGGCGACAATGATGGATGCTTCTTCATAACCACTGTTGCGGTCCCTGCAAGCACCCCTTCGCCCTTTCATGTCGCGGCAGGGTTGCAAAAGGGGACGGCTTGGGCTTTGCCAAAAGGAATGCGCCGCATCCTTGCCTTTTCGATCCTGCTCCTGCTCGCCACCGAACCGGTGGTGGCACGCGATTCGCTGGGCATGTTCGAAAGCTGGGGCGCCTTTCGCGATTCCGCCACGCCGCGCTGCTACGCCATTGCCCAACCTGTCGTGCGACGAGGGCAGGCGCTCAAGGGCTTCGCCTCGGTCGGCAACTGGCCGCGCCAGCGGGTGCGCGGACAGGTCCATATCCGCCTCAGCCGCGCCCGCGCGCCGCAAGCGCCCGTCACCTTGAGCATCGGCGATCGCCGTTTCCCGCTGGTCGCGGGACAAATCGACGCCTGGGCGCCCGACGCGCGCAGCGACGCGCAGATCATCGCCGCGCTGCGCTCGGCCAGCAGCATGAGCGTGCAGACGGTCGGCGCGAACGGCCGTGCCTTCGCCGACAGCTACGCCCTGCGCGGCGCGGCGACGGCGATCGACGCGGCGGCCCTGGGCTGCGCGAAACTGCGCTGACCGAACGCATCTTTAAAACTCCGGGAAAATCGACTATGTGCGCGGCCATGCAGACAGCCGCCAGCCCCCTGATGCCGATTCCCGGCCATATCGACCCTGTGCCCGTGCCCCGCGCGGTGACGCCGCGTGAGGATGGACGCACCGACCTGATGGGGCTGTCGCGCTCGCAGATCAAGGACACTCTGGAGGAAGCGGGGCTGGACGCCAAGGCGGCCAAGCTGCGCTCCAAGCAGCTCTTCCACTGGCTCTATCATCGCGGCGAGACCGATTTCGACGCCATGACCGACCTTGCCAAGCCGATGCGCGGCTGGATGGCCGAACGCTTCGTCGTCGGCCGCCCGCAGGTGATGGAAGCGCAGGTGTCGAGCGACGGCACGCGCAAATGGCTGCTCCGGTCGGACGACGGCCAGGATTATGAAATGGTCTTCATCCCCGATGCGGACCGCGGCACGCTCTGCGTGTCCAGCCAGGTCGGCTGCACCCTGAATTGCAGCTTCTGCCACACCGGCACGATGCGGCTGGTGCGCAATCTGACGCCGGGCGAAATCGTCGGCCAGGTCATGCTGGCGCGCGACGCGCTAGGCGAATGGCCCAAGGGCAATATGGCGGCCGTGAACGATGTCGATGAAGACGAGGATGCGCCGCAATATTCGCCCGACGGGCGTATGCTGACCAATATCGTCATGATGGGCATGGGCGAGCCGCTCTATAATTTCGATCATGTCCGCGACGCGCTGAAACTGGTCATGGATGGCGACGGGCTGGCGCTGTCGAAGCGTCGTATCACCCTGTCCACGTCGGGCGTGGTGCCGATGATGGCGCGCGCGGCCGAAGAGATCGGCGTCAACCTTGCCGTCTCGCTCCATGCCGTGACCAAGGAAGTGCGCGACGAACTGGTGCCGCTCAACCGCAAATATGGCATCGAAGAACTGCTTCAGGCCTGCGCCGATTATCCCAAGGCGAATAATGCCCGGCGCATCACCTTCGAATATGTGATGATCCGCGACAAGAATGACAGCGACGCCGACGCGCACGAACTGGTCCGGCTGATCCGCAAATATAAGCTGCCGGCGAAGGTCAACCTGATCCCGTTCAACCCCTGGCCCGGCACCGATTATGAATGTTCGACGCCGGAGCGGGTTCGCGCATTCAGTAGCATCGTGTTCGAAGGCGGCATCAGCGCACCGGTGCGCACGCCGCGCGGTCGCGATATCATGGCCGCCTGCGGTCAGCTCAAGTCGGCAAGCGAGAAGAAGAGCAAGGCGGAAATGAAGCGCCTGGCCGAAGAGAAGCAAGCCGCGCTCGGATGATCCGGGGCTGACGACGCGCGCATGAAGCGTGGAACAGGAACCCCGCCCGAAACGGCGGGGTTTTCTTTTGGGGGAAGAGCCATGATGACCGACGAAGAGATGGAAGCGCTGGCGGAGGGCTTTTGCGCCTGCACCCTGCCCAAGGTGGCGTGGACCCATGTCGCCCATTTCGCGACTGCGCTATGGTTGATCCTCAAGCGCCCGGATGTACAACCCGAACGCGACATGCCGGACTTGATCCGCCGCTACAATGAAAGCGTGGGCGGAGTGAACAGCGATACGGACGGCTATCATGAAACCATCACCCAGGCGTCGCTGCATATGGCGCGCCTTCTGCTCGCCAGCTTGCCCGGCGACGTCGGCCCCTCAACCGCTTTGGCGGCGCTGATGGCTTCATCGCTAGGGGATAAGGACTGGCCCTTCGCCTATTGGTCGCGCGAGCGGCTCATGTCGGCGGAGGCGCGCCGGGGGTGGGTGGAACCAGACCTCAAGCCGCTTCCCGCATAGGAAAAGGGCGGCCCGTTGGACCGCCCTTCCCTTGTTCCGATCTTTTGAGAGGGATCAGAAACGGAAACCGATGCCGACGACGCCAGCGTCGCGGCCACCGATGTTGGCTTCATATTCGCTACGCTGATATTCGGCCGAGATGTAGGTGTTCGGGGTCACCGAATATTCCAGACCGCCGCCGTAGCGCACGCCTTCGAACGACGCGCCGCCATTGCCCAGGTCGATGCGGGTGTTGGCATAGCCAACCTTGCCGAACGCCAGGATGCGCGGGGTCACGGTGTAGCCGAGGCGGACCGAAGCGGCCAGGTCACGGCTGACTTCCGCACCAGCGCCGGCGCTGGTGGTGGTGTCGCCGAAGGAAACTTCCGGACCAAAGGTCACGCCGGGGACGACGGCGAGGTCATAGCCTGCGGTCACGCCGTAAGCGAAGCCGTCGCGGCCGTCGAACTTGTCATAGCCCAAGGTCACGCCCGCGCGCGGCCCGGTGAAGGGTGCAGCGTCCTGAGCGAAAGCAGGAGCGGAAACAGCAGCGGCAGCAGCAATGGCTGCGAAAATCACAGTCTTCATAAAGTCCTCGATGTTATTCTTGTCGCCGTGACTTAGATGTTCATCCGGCGTTCAGGTTTGATGCAAAGCAATCATGAACTTATTCTCACGATTCCTCCTGCTCCTTTTCTCTCCATTATCAGAGAGAGAAGGGCGCCATCTGCATCATGATCGCGCAATCGCCATCTAGGATCGTCAGATTGAGTTGCAAAGGGGTAGAGTATTTATTTCATTCAATTTCACCCCTTGTGTTGCAAAACTGTTACATCTCGCCGTCCCCGGAAAAACGACGCCAACGCCGGCCAGCCGTTCCCGGAATCCTCGCTCGAAGGTGAGGCCGCCCCGCTCGTTCAGTGTGCGCTGACAAAAGGCAGTTATTGGGAAGACCATGCCGGCCATGACTGCTAAGCGGGCATTTGACGCCTGCGAAATGACATGACAGGGTAGCAGCATGAAACTGTTTGAACGTGTTCTCAAGCGGTTGGTCACACGCGGCCAGCTTACCGTCCACTACGCCAATGGGGGCAGCTTCACGGTCGGGCAACCCGACCCGGCCTTTCCCAACATGGCCCTGCGCTTCAAGGACGGGCGCGTGCCGCTCGACATCATCAAGGACCCGCGCCTTGGCATGGCGGAAGCCTGGATCGACGGCCGTGTCGCCATAGAAGGCGGCGGCATCATGGAGTTCATCTCCATGATCCGCGCCAACAATCCCTGGGAACAGGGCCGCTCCATCGATGCCAAGAGCCTCCTCAGCCGCGGCTTCAAGACCGCCCGGCAGAAATTCTGGCGCCTGAACCATAAATCCCGGTCCAAGGCCAACGTCGCCCATCATTACGACCTGTCGGGCGCGCTCTACGCCCTCTTCCTCGACCGCGACCGCCAATATAGCTGCGCCTATTTCCCCGATGCCGACAATGAGGCCGGGATCAGCCTGGAGCAGGCGCAGGAAGACAAGAAGGCGCATATCGCCGCCAAGCTGCACCTGAAGCCCGGCATGAAGGTACTGGACATCGGTTGCGGCTGGGGCGGCATGGCGCTGTACCTGCACCGCACCTGCGGCGTCGACGTGACTGGCATCACCCTGTCCGAAGAGCAGCTCAAGGTCGCACGCCAGCGCGCCGAGGAAGCGGGCGTGGCCGACCATGTCCGCTTCGAGCTGATCGATTATCGCGACATGCAGGGGCCGTTCGACCGGATCGTGTCGGTGGGCATGTTCGAACATGTCGGTACGGCGCACTTCCGCACCTTCTACAACAAGTGCCGCGAGCTGCTGGCGCCCGATGGCGTCATGCTGATCCACACGATCGGTCGCGTCGACGGGCCGGGCATCACCGACGCCTTCACCCAGAAATATATCTTCCCCGGCGGCTATATCCCCGCCTTGTCGGAGATGATTCAGGGTAGCGAGGGCACGCGCCTGATGGTGACGGATGTGGAGGTGCTGCGCATCCATTACGGCCTCACCATCCGCGAATGGTACAGGCGGACGATCGCGCACAAGGCCGAGATCGTCGCGCTGTATGATGAGCGCTTTTTCCGCCTCTGGACCTTTTACCTGGCCGGGGCGGCGACCGTGTTCGAGCATGGCAGCATGGTGAATTATCAGGTCCAATATGTCCGCGACCGCCGCAGCCTGCCCATCACCCGCGACTATATGCAGGATGCCGAGGCAGCCCTTCGGGGCCGCTGATCCGGATTAACCATCGCTGACAGTCATGTTCCCGGCCGGTTCAGCCGGTCCGGTGCATTCCCCCTCCATGCCCCACCTGTTGACGGGCGGGACATGTGAGGAGAGAGCGACATGAAATTTTTCTGGAAGAGCGCCGCGGCGTTGGCCCTTGCCGTCGCCAGCCTGGGCGCGGTGACGGCTCCGGCACAGGCGCAAGACCGTGGCGGCCATAGCTGGCGCGGCGACCGCGACCGCGACGGCCGCTGGAATGACCGGCGTCGGGATAACAGGCGCTGGGACGACCGGCGTCACTGGCGCGGGGACCGTCGCGACTGGCGGGGTCATCGCGGCTATGATCGTCCGCGCTATGGCTATCGCCAGCGCTGCTGGACCGAATGGCGTTACGATCATTATCGCGATCGGCGCGTGCGGGCGCGTGTCTGCCGCTGAAGCAGGATGACCGCGCCGTTCATGCTGCGCGGCCATGCGGCATGAACGGCGCGGCGGTTGACGACAGGCGCGCCGAGGCGCTAGGCGCAGGCCAACTTCCCAAGGAACTTGACCATGAGCGACACGCCTCCCGACCATCTGTCCACCAATCCGCGCAGCCCCCATTTCGACATGGACGTGCTTCAACGCGGCATCGGCATCCGCTTCAAGGGCCGTGAGCGCAAGGATGTCGAGGAATATTGCATTTCCGAAGGCTGGATCCGCGTCGCCGCCGGCAAGACCCGCGACCGCCACGGCAATCCGCTGACCATCAAGCTAACCGGCGAGGTCGAGGCCTGGTTCGAAAATCCGGCCGAAGCCACCGAGGACAAGGCCGCCGACGCCGAGTGAAATAGGAAAAGGGGCGCCCGAAGCGCCCCTTTTTCATTTGGACCAGGATTGCGTTCCTTAGAAGGCAGCGCGAAGCGCCGCACCACCGGCATTGTCCGCCGAAGCGATGCGGACCGGCTGCTCGATCGCCTTGGGCGCATCGGCGTAGATGAAACCCTTGGCCGGGTTGGAGCGCAGACCCAGCCCGCCGATCGGAGCGTACCAGACGCGCACGTCGGTCCAGTCATTATTGGGCGACACGTCGACGGCGCGGACATCGCGCTCGATACCGCCGCGATAGGACCAGTTGGCGTGGGTCAGCAGCACTTCACGGTCATTCACCACCTTGCTGACCATGGCGACATGGCCGATCGGCATGGCACGGCTAGACGAGAAAGCGAGGACGGCGCCGACGCGCGGCTCATGACCGCGGTCATAATGACCCTCGGCCTGACCCCACCAGGTGTTGGCGTTACCGAAAAGCTGGATGCCCGAAGCCTGACGGGCGAAGGGCACGCATTGCAGTGTGTGGGCGGTGGCGGGAACAGCGACCAGGGTCGTGAGCGCAAGAACAGATGCGGCGAAAAACGTCCTAAAACCACCGATCATGCGATTGCGACCCCGACTTATTGTGTAGGCTTAACCCTTGATGACGGTCTTAGGGCAGACGCGGGACGGATGGACAAGCGCCGGGCGACGAATCGTTTTATCGATGCGTTATGTTGCGGAACGAAAGACGTGCCCAGCCGTTACCGTCAGTCGCGTTGCGGACGGTAGATCGCTGAAAAGCCCGGATTCGGTGCCCGTCATCCATATCTGCCCCCCGGTCGCGGCCAGACGATCGAACAAGGCGGCCCGACGCACCGGGTCGAGATGCGCCGCCACTTCGTCCAGCAACAGCACCGGCGGCTGCCCCCGATCGGCGGCGACCAGCGCGGCATGGGCCAGCAGGATCGAGAGCAGCAGCGCCTTCTGCTCACCGGTCGAACAGAGGGCGGCCGCCTGCCCCTTGGCGACATGGGTGACGGCCAGGTCGTGGCGATGCGGACCGGACAGGGTGCGTCCCGCCACCGCATCGCGCCGCCGGTCGCGCGCCAGCCGCGTGGCGAGCGGCTCTTCGTCACTCTCACCCTCATCCCCCTCGATCGCGACCAGCGGCCGGGCGAAGGGCGCGTCGGGCTGATCGGCCAGCATCAGGTTCAGCCGCGCCACCAGATCGGCGCGCGCACCGGCCAATGCCGCGCCATGTTCACCCATCTGCGCCTCCAGCGCGGTCAGCCAGACCGGATCGGCCCGGCGCAGGTCGGCAAGCAGCCGGTTGCGCGCGCGCATCGCCGCATCATAACGGGCGCTGTGCGCCGCATGGCCCGGATGCAGCGCCAGCGTCAGCCGATCTAGGAAACGCCGCCGCCCGCCGGGACTGTCGAGAAACAAGCGGTCCATCGCCGGGGTCAGCCAGACGATCGAGAGGTAGTCGGCCAGCGCATTGGCGGAGGATGCGACCCCGCCGATCCGCACCTGCCGCCGCTCGCCGCTGGCCTGCGCGACGCCGGTGCCCAGCACCACCCCGTCCACTTCCGCCGCGACGCCGAAACCGCCCGCCCCCTCCTGCCGCGCCATCGCGCTGAGCGCCGCGCCGCGCAGGCCGCGCCCCGGCGCCAGCATCGATACCGCTTCCAATATATTGGTCTTGCCCGCGCCATTGTCGCCGGTCAGCAGGATGAAGGCATGATCGGGCAGGATCAGCGCATCCGCATGGTTGCGGAAATCGCTCAAAGTCAGGCGGCCGATCATCGCGTGGCTGTAGCGGGGAGTCGAAGCGGGGGGAAGCTGCCTTTGCCGGCGACCAGATCCATGCGGGAAGGTCACAGGCACGCGACAGCGCCGAAGTTCACAGTGTCGCAGGAGGCTATTTTTGGCGCGATTGGCAGCCAATGCGGCAGAAAAGCCACGGCGAAGCGACACAGACGCGCCATCGACGCGCGCCTGGCGCAACAGGGTGGTCACGCCGACGCGCCGCCCGCGCGACAGGGACGCGCCGGATGGGTCACAGTTGCGCGCCGGTGCGGCGGTGATCGGCTGGGGGGAACGGGGGCGGAAGGCGTGCTGGTCCATCGACAAGGATAGATCAGAAGAAATCCTACATTGAAAGGGAATAGGATTGGGGAAGGCGGAGAGGCTCGTGCCGAAGGGTGGCTGCGGCCTGTTTTCGATGCCTCCCCGGCCTTATGCCTGGGGCAATGGCAGGAGATGGGTTCCCGCCTACGCGGGAATGACGAAGTTGGGTGGATTGACGAACCGGCATCTTTGCGGGCGTCACCACGCGAAAGCCATCCTACAGTCTCGTCATGCCAGCGAAAGCTGGCATCTCCGGCGGAAGCGCGCAGCAGTCGGGCGCGGCGCTTATCCTAAGCCTATCGCGCCATCGCGTGAGACCCCCTATCGATAGGATGACGGTAATGGGTGGTTTGCGGACGGTCGGGTTTTTTCATCCTCCCCTGGTAGGGGAGGTGGCTGGCCGCAAGCCAGACGGAGGGGTGTCACCCTATCGATAGCTGGACACCCCTCCATCGCCTTCGGCGGTCCCCCTCCCCTTGCAGGGGAGGATTTTATGTCCCCTTCTGCCCGCCTCCCGTCGTCCGCCGGTCGGCGTCTAGCAGCGCTTGCGCGTCACTGCCGTCCCGTCGTTCATGATCGTCAGCGTTTTGCCATCGGCGGAAGGTTGCAGTTGCAGCGTGCGCGTCCAGCTCTGCCCTTCGCCGGTGAAGGCGGCGTTCACCGCTATCCGTCCATTGCTTCGTTCGCGCACGGACTGCACCGTGCCCACGCTTTCGTGGAATATCAGTTCGTCGGGCGCGATGGTCAGGCCCAGGTCGGCGGAGCGGTCACCACAGCGTTCGTCCATTCCCGTCCAGCGTCCTTGCAGTCCCGCCGGGATCAGGCCGTTCGGCGCGGCGGGCGGGGGTGGTGCATCGATCACCGGCGGCGGTTCGACCGGGGTGATGACGTTGGCGGGCACCGGCCCTTCCTCCACATTCGGCAAGGTCTGGTCGACGATGTTCGCGACGACGCCGGATTGCTGCTCCTGCTGCCCGTCCTTCTGGTTGCAGGCGGTGATGAGCAGCAAGGGCAAAAGAGGCAGGATTCTTCGCATGACCATAGTAACCCGATCGCCCCTTCCCGGTTCCGCCGCATGACTCGGCCCCGCCATCATGATAACTTGTAACCCCATAAAGGGAGTCGATGCCATGCCGGTATTGGGAATGGGCGGCCTGTTTTTCCGTTCGCGCGATCCTGAGGCGCTGGCCGCCTGGTATCGGACCCATCTCAATGTCGGTGGCGGCTGCGTGGCCGAACCCGGCATGGAACCCAATGAATGGGTGTGGCAGACGTTGGGCGGGCCTGTGGTCTTTGCGCCATTCAAGGCGGACAGCGATTATTTCGCTGCCGACAAGGCGTTCATGCTCAATTTTCGCGTATCGAACCTCGACGCGCTGCTGGCGGACTTGCGCGCGGCGAACGTTGCGATCATCACCAAGCCCGAATGGGACGACCCCGTGGTCGGCCGTTTTGCCCGCATTCACGATCCGGAGGGCAATGCGATCGAACTATGGGAACAGCCTGTCCCGAAAACTGATTAATGCCGCCTGATCCAAGGAGCTTATCGATGAAGCGTCTGCCCATTCTCCTCGCCGCTGCCGCCGCTGCCCTGTTTTCGTCGGGCGGCGCCATGGCCGCGCTCGCCGTGGGCGCCAAGGCGCCCGACTTCACCACCCGCGGCGCGCAGGCGGGCAAGACCTTCACCCTGACCCTGTCGCATCAGTTGAAGCGCGGGCCGGTCGTGCTCTATTTCTTCCCCAAGGCCTTCACGCCGGGCTGTTCGGCCGAAGCGCGCGAGTTCGCGGAGAATATCGACAAGTTCAAGGCGGCGGGCGCCACCGTCATCGGCATGTCGGCGGACCCGGTGGACGATCTCGTCGCCTTCTCCACCAAGGAATGCGCGGGCAAGTTCGCCGTCGCATCGGCCGGGCCGGGCATCGTGTCGGGCTATGACGTGGCGCTCAAGATGCGGCCGGGCATGACCGACCGCACCTCCTATGTCATCGCGCCGTCGGGCCGCATCGCCTTTGTCCATAGCGAGATGAGCTATGCCGGCCATGTGAAGAGCACGCTGGCCGCGGTGGAGGCGATGAAGGGGAAATAATAAGGCCCCCTCTTTTACCCCGTTCGCCCTGAGCTTGTCGAAGGGGCTCTTCTTTCTTTGACCGAAAGAGAAGGGCTTCGACAAGCTCGGGGCGAACGGGCAAGAGGGGCGTTCACCCCTTCACATATTTGCCGAACCAGCCAAGCGTTTCCTGCCAGGCGACCTTGGCCGCCGCTTCGTTGTAGCTGGGGCGATAATCGGCCATGAAGCCATGATCCGTCCCCTTGTGGACGGTGATGGCGTCGGGCGGCGACTTGCCCGCCTTCGCCAACGCGGCGCGCATCGCTGCCACGTCGGTTTGCGGGATGCCCTTGTCCAGTTCGCCATATTGGCCGAGCACCGGGGCCTTGAGCTTGCCGACCTCCTCAATCACGCTCAGCGGCTGCAACGCGGTCTTGTCCGTCACCAGCCGGCCGTAAAAGGCCACCCCCGCATCGAGCGCGGCGCTGTGCGCGGCATAAAGCCAGACGACCCGCCCGCCCCAGCAGAAACCGGTGATGCCGCGCCGCCTGGCGTCGCCGCCATGGCTGCCCGCCCAGGCATAGGTGGCGTCGATGTCGGTCAATACCTGCGCATCGGGCGTCCTGGACACGATCGTGCCGACCAGTTGCTTGAAGTCGGCGATCTTGGTGGCGTCGCCCTGACGGGCGAACAGGTCGGGCGCGATGGCGTAATAGCCCGCTTTGGCGAAGCGGCGGCACATGTCGCGAATCCATTCATGCACGCCGAAAATCTCATGCACGACGACGATGACGGGCGCGGCCTTCCTGCCGGCCGGCCGGGCGACGAAAGCGGGCATGGCGAAACCGTCGCTCGCGGGGATGGAGACAGTCTCCTCCTTCAACCCCTCGCCCGACGTTTGTACCGCGCTGCTGGCGACCGGATGGCACGCCGCCGCGAAACCGGCGGCGAAGGCGCCCCCGGCGAGCACATGGCGGCGTTGCAGGCCTGTCGTGCCGATCCAGTTGCGATCGTCGGGCAGGCGCTCACTGTCGTCGCGATTATCGGTGGTCATCGGCACGCTCCTCTTCCCCATGGCTGAGGCGCGCAGAGTAGAGCAAGGACAGGGAAACGGAAGAGTGGATGGATGGCGTCACGACAAGGGGCGGCGATATGCAGCGTCTGCATATCGCCGCTTCCCTCCGGGGCTTAGAGTCTGTTTGAAAATGCGCGGAAAAGCGCATTTTGAGACCGCACCGGCCCTCACCCCCACCCGGCCACCCATATGATACTGCCGTTGGGTGGCCGGGTGGGGGTGAGGGCCGGTGCCGCAATGCGCCGAAGGGCGCATTCCCAGACAGCCGCTTAGCCGCCCGACAGAAAATCCCCATCCGCGATCCGCGTCAGGCCGACCACGTCGCGCGCATAGACATAGGTCCACGCTTCGACCGGTCCCGCCATTCCCTCGACCGCCAGCAGCTCGCGCCGATATTCATGCGGCGCGGGGAAGCACGGCGCGCATTCTTCATAGTCGTCCAGCCAGGCAAGGGTCGCATCGATATCGGCCGGCGCAAACAGATCGCCCGCTACCCGCCCTTCCTCCCCAGGCACGAAGCCGGGATAGTCGGCGATCCGGTAGAGCCTCCCCCGCGCCCAGCCCCGACCGACATGCCGCGCCTCCGACCGCAGCCGCAGCGCCATCGGGCCGCCGAAACCGGTGCGCAGGCTGCCATAGACGAAAAGAAATGCCTCGCGCATCAAAAACCCATGATGTTTTTGCCAAGTTGCGGTGAAATTTCCCAACTGACGGAATTTCCCGCACGAGCCATTTTACGCCACCATAGGAAAATCAACGTATTTCTGCCAAAAATCGAAACTGGCACGCCCCCTGCTTATACGCTTGGCATCAAGGCCGGATGGTCCGGCCGACACACAGCAGGGAGTAAATATCATGTCTATCGCCAAGTTCCAGACCGTCGCTTTCGCCCTCGTCGGCGCCGTCGTCTTCGCCAGCCTGTTCATCGGCGCAGCCGTCCCGGTGGTGCCGATCGCCTGATCGCCCCCCTCACATAAAAACATATCCAAGCAGAAGGCCAAACTCATGAACAACAGCTTCACCCTCGACCGTCGCAACGGCAAGATCATGGGCGTGTGCGCGGGCGTCGCCAACCGCACCGGCCTTGATGTCACGCTCGTCCGTGTTGCGCTGGTTCTGTTGACGCTCTGCGCGCTGGGGCCGATTGGCGTCGTGGCCTATCTGCTCGCCGGATGGCTTGCGGAAGGCTGAAACCTTCCCGGCCGATGGCGCCCAAATACAAAGTTACCCCAAAATAAAAAGGCCGCCCTGGTTCAATCCAGGAGCGGCCTTTTGGCATCCCGACCAGTCGGGATGAAGATCGCGGGACCCCCGCGATCAGGCATAAAGCACCGAATAGAAAGTCAGCATCTGCACACCGACCGCAACGGCCAGCACAGCGCCCTGAAAAGCCTGACGCATATTTTACTCCATTGTCACAAGATAAATCCCCATATTGTGGGGATGCAGGCCCTTACGCCCGTCATATTATTGTAACAATCGCAAAGCGCGGCTTTCCGGTTGCATCAAATGCAACAGCCCCGTTACCCCAGAGCCACAATCATCGACTGGGCCGCAGCGGGGTTCCTTTCCTTGGCGCCGCTGATGAAGAAGGTGAAGACGTCACCCTGCTGCGCCTGCCCCTTCGCCCGTTCAGCCCAGCGCCCGATATCGGCGGGGGCATAGCCGATCGGCTCGTTAGCCCGCGTACGCATCAGCCGCGCATAGGAGAAGCCGACATCATGGCCCCGGATCGCCGGATATTCGTCATGGTCGGCGAAGACCACCGCCGCCCCGGCATCCCGCGCCAGGGCGAGAAAGGCGGGATCGTCGAAACTGCCATGCCGCACCTCCAGCGCATGGCGGAGCGGCACGCCATCGACACTGGCGGGCAGCAATTTCAGGAACGCGCCGAAATCGTCCGGATCGAACGCCTTGGTCGCCATGAACTGCCAGAGGACCGGTCCCAGCCGATCGCCCAGCTCGGCCAGGCCCTGCCCGACGAATTTGGCGACCGACTCGCCCGCCTCGGCAAGGATTTTTCTATTCGTGCAATAGCGCGACGCCTTCACCGCAAATTGGAAGCCGTCTGGCACCGCTTTGGCCCAGCCAGCGAAGGTCGCGGGCTTTTGACTGCTATAATAAGTGGCGTTGATTTCGGTCGCGGTCAGATGCTCCCCGACATAGGCCAGTTCATCCTTCTGCCGCAGCCCCTGCGGGTAAAAGCTGCCGCGCCAGGGTTCATAGACCCAGCCGCCAATGCCCACCCTGATCCGTCCAGCCATGTCAGCATCTCCTTTTCATAGCATCCTGATCGGCCGCGCCGATCAGAGCCAGCAGAAAAAGCCATTGGCCACTATTGCGAATGACTCTTAGTTGGACTGCAACAAAGGAGACGCCACTCATGCCCCGGACCGTATCGCTCGATCTCATCAAGACCGGCACTTACCTGACCATCCACCTGACCGTCGGCTTCACCGTCGCCTATCTCATGACGGGATCGGTCGCGCTGGCCAGCGGCATTGCCCTGATCGAGCCGATGATAAATGCCGTCGCCTTCTTCTTCCACGAGCAGGCGTGGAAGAAAATCCAGGCCCGGCCGCCCAAGGGCAGCGGGCGGGCATGGATGCGCGATCAGGCGGCATTCGCCTGAGTGTGTGTGGCCCCGTCCAGAGCGGTCGAGCCGATTGCGCCGGCTCGGCCGCTATAGCTTTTGATTTAAGGCGTTTTCCAAGTCTTACCAGGATATATTGATGGCAACTCATGCGGACCTGTTCTCCGGCGAAAGCCGGGGAACAGCAAGGATTCCACCCGCTTGGGAACGCTCTACTTCGCCGTCTTCCGGAGGCCGATCAGCCAGGGCTTGACCCCGCGCGAGGCTTTGGGCGTGCCGTCCAGCCGCCGCGCGTGCAGGATGGCGATGGGCTTCACGATCATCTGCCCGCGCATCGGCCCTGACCCGCAACAGGTCGGCACGGCCAATATCTTCTTCACCACATCCATCCCCGCCACGACATGGCCGAAGGCGGCATAGCCGATATAGTCGCCACGCGCGTCCATGTTCGGCGTCGGGCCGATGGTGATGAAGAAATTGCCCATCGCCGAATCGGGCCGGTTTGGCCGGGCCATGGACAATGTCGCATCGAGATGCCGGATGCCGGTCTGTGTCGTCGGCTCGTGCGGGATCGGCGGCAGGGAGCGGCGCGCATCGGTGTCGATCCCCCCCTGGATCAGGCCCAGCTTTGGATCGCTCTTGCGCCGCGCCGCGCGGTAGAAGGTGACGCCGTCGAACCGCCCGTCATCGACATAGGTCAGGAAATTGGCCGAAGTGCGCGGCGCGTGCTTCTGGTCCACCGCGACGATGATCGTGCCGACCGAGGTCTCTATCGCAACGCGGGTGTAACCGGGCGTCGGCCTGTTGGCGGGAAGGGCAAGGGCCGCGACGGGCGCAAGGCCGAGCAGCAGGAGAAGCAGACGAGGAAAGAAACGCATCGACAGCAGCCCTAAAGCATTTTCCGGCTGTGTGGAAACATCCGACGGCCGGGAAATCAGGGGCCATATCCTGGATGCGGATTGGAAAGGCCATGCGGTAGACCCTATCGCATCCGCTGTGCCCGTCACGATGGCATTCTTCGGTTCGATCAAGACTTGCTCTCGATACTGGAAGATTGTCCGCGGGTTGAAAGCTTCAATCAGCCGAGCAATTGCGTTTTCTGGCTATCGCGGACAAGAATGCGGACGCCTCGCTCGCGAATATGGCTCTGGTTCGATTGAAGAAGGACAGCGCCGACGATCGGCGCGGGAATTTTGGTTGATGGAATATGCTGGACATCTACTACGCGCCTCCCTCGACAAGGTTTATGCCGGAAGAGCCTGGTCATCTGGAGTTCGCAGGCTCCATTGATCTCGATGCGCATCGTTCGCTTGCCACCCTGTTTGAAAAGAGTCGGCAGGCTGGCACCGATCTCCTATATTTCCGGGATTCGATGCTGAAGCCCGCGCAAGTCACGATCCTGTTGCAGACCTTCATGGCAAATGCTCCCGGATTGGGGGGGAGCGGGCAGTCGCTTGCGGCGTTCAATGCCATACGGGATCTTCTTGAGGGAGCCGTGAGCAGAGGGATGGGGCTGGTGGCCTTCAGCGATTGAGCGCCTGCGATCGGTTGCAGAGGATAACCGTAGCCGTTTGAGATCTACGGCGGATGCTCACCCGGCGTATCAGCGAAACGGGCGACCCAATTGCGCAGTGCCAGATGTCCCGCGAAGCACCGAATCATGCCATTGAAGCCCACTCAAAATGTGGGACCAGCCGTGGGATCCATTTCCAAAATTTCAGGAAATATGCCGCCAAATCAAAGTGATAAATCGCTTTACTGGTGACCCCTACGGGAATCGAACCCGTGTTTCAGCCGTGAAAGGGCCGCGTCCTAACCGCTAGACGAAGGGGCCACTCGTCGGCGCTGCCGTGGCAGCGCTGCGAAGCGAGGGCGCAATTAGGCGGGGACGGGGAAAGGGTCAACCCCTAACCCCAAGAAAATTGCAATCTTGTTCAATCCGCCCAGGCCGCATCCTCCAGATGCAGTTCAGCGGCGGGGCGGCTGCCCCAGTCGTCGATCTTCGCCTTGCCCGCGACCCACAGCCGTCGGTCGCGCGGCGCCCCCAGGATCGCCTGGCCAAGGTCGGTTTCGGCCTGGCGGAAGGCGATGGTCTTGATCGACCGGCCATCCTCACCCGCCATGATCGCGCGCAGATGGCCGTTGCCCACGACATCCGCCTTGATGACGCGCATCGGCCCGGCGGCGATAAGCGGCGCCGGCCAGCCCGCACCATAGGGGCCACCCTGCTCGATCGCGGCGATGAAGTCCGGGTTCACACCCGCCGGCGCCAGCACCGCATCGATCAGCAGCGCCCGATCGTCGCGCGCCCTGGCAACGGCCGCGGACAGGCGATCGTCGAGATAATCGGCGAACGCATCGATCCGGTCCGCGGCCACCGTAAGTCCCGCCGCCATGGCGTGGCCACCGCCCGCGACCAGCAGGCCGCTGTCCTTCGCCGCCAGCACCGCCGCGCCCAGATCGACGCCGGAAATGGAGCGGCCCGATCCCTTGCCCACGCCCGCCTCATCCAGGGCGATGACGATGGCAGGGCGCCCGGCCTTCTCCTTGATGCGGCCCGCGACGATGCCGATGACGCCGGGGTGCCAGCCCTGGCCCGCGATCACTGCGACGGCGCGGTTGCCCTGCGCGGCGAGCAAAGCCTCGGCCTGTTCCTGCACCGTCGCCTCGATGGCGCGGCGTTCCTCATTATACTGGTCGAGCTGCGCGGCGATGCGCGCGGCTTCGGCCGGGTCTTCCGTGGTCAACAGCCGCACGCCCAGATCCGCCTGCCCCACGCGCCCGCCCGCATTGATGCGCGGCCCCAGTGCGAAGCCCAGGTCATGGCAGAGCGGCGCGCGCGTCAGCCGGCTGGCGTCGATCAGGGCGGCAAGGCCGATATTCCGGCGCTTGGCCATGACCTTCAGTCCCTGCGCCACGAAGGCGCGGTTGAGGCCCTTCAGTTGCGCGACATCCGCGACGGTGCCGAGCGCGACGATATCGAGCAGTTCCATCAGCGCCGGTTCCGCCCGGCTGGCGAACCAACCCCGCACCCGCAGCACCCGCACCAGCGCCGCGCCAAGCAGGAAGGCGACGCCGACCGCCGCCAGATGCCCATGCACCGCCGCGCCGTCATTCTCGTCGAGCCGGTTGGGGTTCACCAACGCGAACGCTTCGGGCAGTTGCGTCGCGCATTTATGATGATCGACCACGACGACATCGACGCCGGTCGCCTTCGCCAAGGCCAGCGCTTCAAACGCCTGCGCACCGCAGTCGACGGTGACGATCAGGGTCGCGCCCTCCCCCGCCAGCCGCACCAGCGCCTCGCCCGAAGGGCCATAGCCCTCCATCAGCCGGTCGGGGATATAGGGCCGCGCCTGCAAGCCCATGTCCCGCAGCAACCGGATCAGCAGCGCCGCGCTGGTCGCACCGTCAACATCATAATCGCCGAAGATGCGGACATCCTCGCCCCGCTGCACGGCGTCAGCCAGCCGCTCGGCCGCTGCATCCATGTCGCGGAACAGGCTGGGATCGGGCATGAACTGGCGGATGGTGGGGTTGCGGTGCGCCTCCACCCCCTCGCGCGGGCAGCCGCGCGCCAGCAGCAATTGCGTCACCAGATCGTCGGGCAGATAGGTGGGGTCGCGCGCGTCGGCGCCGGCGCCCCGCCAGCGCCAGGGCTGACCCGAAATCGACCGCGAGATATTGAGCGCAAATGTCATGATCCAGCTCTAGACGGTGAGCGGCGCAGAGGGAAGCGTCCGCCCGCAGCAGCAAAGCTGGAACCGGCTCAACGCCTTGCGCGTATTGCCAGTTCGTCGGTCTTCTCTATGGTCGGCGGTGAAAGGGGCATCACAACCATATGAGCAGACGGCAGGCCTATCATGTCCGGCGCATGTTGAGCCTGATCCTGCTGACGGCATCGCCGCTGCCGCTGATGGCCCAGATCGCGACACCGCCCTCGTCGTCCCGGACCGGAACCGAAGAAACGATCCTGCCCGACGACCAGTTCGAGGCGCGCCTGCCCAAGGTCGAAGGGAGCGATCCCAACGCGCCTTTGCCCTCGATCGATAGCTGGATCGACCAGCAGATGCCGCAGCAGTCGGTCGAGGGTCAGGGCGCGCCCACCGAACTGCCCCCTGCCACCGAACCGGCAGAGGAACAGGAACTGGCCCAGCCGCTGCCCCCGCTCGACAGCGTCACCGTGCCGGCCAATGTGGCGGCGAACGACGACCCCAACGCCAAGCTGCCCGAAATCCGCTACGCCACCAGCATCGAGGGCTTCGGCAAGACCGGGCTGGACGACGAGTTCCGCGCCGAGTCCGCACTGATCGACGGCAAGGGCAAGGCGGAAACCGCCGCCATGGTGCAGGCGCGCGCGCAGGAGGATGAGAAGCTGGCCGTCCGCATCCTCAATTCGCAGGGCTATTATGACGCGACCGCGCTCGCCAGCCTGGACCAGGCGGGCGACGGCACGTTGAAAGCCGTCCTCTCCGTGACGCCGGGCCAGCGCTACAGGATCGGCGAGATCGTCATCCATGCCGGGCCGACCGTGCCGCCCACGCTGGTGCGCGACAGCCTGCCCTTGAAGACCGGCGACGATATCATCGCCGCCAATGTCGAGGGGGCGGAGGCGAATGTCGCGCTGAAACTGCCCGAAAACGGCTATCCCTTCGCCAAGATCGGCGAACGCGACATCCTCCTCGATCCCGCGACGGTGACGGGCGATTATATGCTGCCCGTGGAGACCGGCCCGCGCGGCATCTTCCGCGCCATCACCACCAGCGGCGAGAAACAGGCGTTCGGCGCCGACCATATGGAGGTGATCCGCCGCTACCGGCCGGGCGACCTCTATGACAGCCGCAAGGTCGATGACCTGCGCAAGGCGCTGGTCGCGACCGGACTATTCTCCAGCGTTGCGGTCGATCCGGTGCGCACCAACGAAAGCGCGCCGGACGGCACCGAATATGTCGACCTGCATGTCGAGCAGGAAGCGGGACCACCGCGCACGCTGGCGGGCGAACTGGGCTATGGCACCGGCCAGGGCTTCCGGGCGGAAGGCACCTGGACCCATCGTAACATGTTCCCGCCCGAAGGCGCGCTGATCCTGGGCGCGATCGCGGGGACGCAGGAACAGGGCGCGTCGGCGACCTTCCGCCGGTCCAATGCGGGCAAGCGCGACAAGACATTCCAGACCGGCGTCTCGCTCAATCACCAGAATTACGACGCCTATGAAGCCTATACTGCCGGCCTCAACATCGGCTGGTCGCGCCAGTCCACGCCGATCTTCCAGAAGCGCTGGACCTACAGCTATGGCGCAGAGGTGCTGCTGACCAACGAACAGGTGGTGGTCGATCCAGCGACGGCGGACAAGACGCGGCGCACCTATTTCATCGGCGGCCTGCCGGTGCAGATCGGCTATGATCGCTCCAACGACCTGCTCAACCCGACCAAGGGCTTCCGCGCCAGCCTGCGCGCCGAACCGGAAGGATCGCTCCAAGGCAGTTTCTCGCCCTATCTGCGCGCGACCTTTGACCTCAGCGGCTATTATCCGGTGTCGGACAGCCTGGTGATCGCCGCGCGCACGCGGCTCGGCACGATCAACGGGGTCGATCGCGACGATGTGGCCCCTTCGCGGCGCATCTATGCGGGCGGCGGCGGATCGGTGCGCGGCTATGGCTATCAGGAACTGGGGCCGAAGGACGTGAACAACGATCCGATCGGCGGCCGGTCGGTCAATGAATTCGCGGTCGAGGGCCGCTATCGCTTCGGCAATTACGGCATCGTCGCCTTTGTCGATGCGGGGCAGGTCTATGAAAGCCAGATCCCGCAATTTTCCGACATGCGCTACGGCGTCGGCATTGGCGGGCGCTTCTACACCAATTTCGGCCCGTTCCGCGCCGACATCGCCATGCCGATCAACCGGCAGCCGGGCGAATCCAAATTCGCCCTCTATATCGGCATCGGGCAGGCTTTCTGATGGCGCAGGACGACACCCCGCTTCCCGCTCCCGACGCCGTGGCGATCCGTGGAAAGCGACCACTGTGGCGGAAGATCGCGATCGGCCTCCTTGGCCTGATCGTCGCGCTGACAGTGCTGGTCGCGGGCCTGCTGCTCGGTCTCAACACCCCGCCGGGCAAGCGCTTCTTGATCCGGCAGATCGCCGCGTTGCAGTTGGAATCGGGGATGAAGATCGAGGTCGGCCGGATCGACGGATCGATCTACAGCGACATGACCATCCACGATCTGGTGCTGCGCGATCCCAAGGGCGTGTTCGCGGTCAGCCCGAAGGTCCATGTCGTGTGGCGGCCCTTCCGCTACATCAACAATCATATCTCGGTCAGCCTGCTGGAAACGCCGCTGGTGGTGCTGGCGCGCAGCCCGCAGTTCAACGTCACCAAGACCGATCCCAACGCGCCGATCCTGCCCGACATCGACATCGACGTCGACCGGATGACAATCGCCAAATTCATCCTCGCCAAGCCGGTGATCGGCCAGAAGCGCGAGATCGCGATCGACGGCGTCACCCATATTTCAGATGGCCGGGCGATCCTGTCCGCCGATGCCGTGGTCGACAGCGGCGACCGGCTGCAAGCCAAGCTCGACGCCGTGCCGGACCAGAACCGCCTCGCCATGAGCGGCACGCTGACCGCGCCCAAGGGTGGCGTCATCGCCGCCATGTCGGGCCTGACCGACGGCATGACCGCGACCCTGGACGGCAAGGGTAGCTGGCAGGCCTGGGACGGCAGGATCATCGCGACCACGCCTAAAGGCGAGCTGGCGAACATTACGCTCGCCGCGCGCGACGGCAATTTCACCGCAAAAGGCCCGGTTCGCCCCGGCCTGGTCTTCGCCGGCACGGTCGACCGGCTGACTGCGCCGCAACTGGACGTCGATCTGGCCGCCGGCCTCAAGGATCGGCGCGTGAACCTCAAGGGCACGCTGCGCTCGCCCGCTTTGTCCGCCGACGCGCAGGGCCTGATCGACCTTGGCACCAGCCGGTTCAGCGCACTCAGGATCAACGCCGCCTTGCTGACACCCGGTGCAATCATGGAGAAGGTGAAAGGCCGCGACGTGCGTGCCTCCATCATCCTCGACGGGCCAATGGCGACGCCCTTCATCGACTATGCCGTCACCGCGAAGAGCCTGGCCTTCGACGCGACGGGCATCGAGAATCTCAAGGCGAACGGGCGCGCGGTGATCGACGTCGACCGCATCCGCATTCCCGTGAACGCCACCGCGACCCGCGTCACCGGCCTCAACGCGGCGGCGGGCGGCCTGATGCAGAATCTCCGCGTCAAGGGCGACTTCGCCTATGCGGGCGGCAAGCTCATCAGCGACAATCTCAAGATCGACAGCGACAAGGTGGACGCCACCGCCATCGTTCTGGCCGACCTCGACAAGGCCATCTATCGCGGTGCGCTGAAAGGTCGGGTCAACGACTATAAGGTTGACGGCGTCGGCATCGTCAACCTCAACACCGATGTCGAACTGGTGCCGGGGCCGAAGGGTGGTTTCGGCCTGTCGGGCCGTTTCGGCGTGCGCACCGCGCGGTGGGAGAATGCGTCCGTCCGCGATTTCCTGGGCGGCAATGCCATCGCCACCGGGCGCATCGGCATGACGCCGGAGGGCAAATTCACCCTCGCGGGCCTGAAGGGCGCCGCGCCCAATTTCACCATCCATTCGGGTTCCGGCAGCTATGACACGGACGGGCAGGTCGCCTTCGACGCGACCGCTTCGTCCAGACAATATGGCCCGCTGGCGCTGACCGTGCGCGGCACGATGGCACAGCCGCAGGCGGTGCTGCGCGCGGCGCAGCCCAATGTCGGAGTGCAACTGACCAATGTGGTCGCCAGGCTGAATGGCGAGGCGGCGGGCTATCGGCTCGAAGCGACCGGCGGGTCGTCCTATGGTCCCTTCTTCGCCAATATCCTGATCCGCACCGCGCAAGGCCCGCTGACCATCGACGTCGCCAAGGCGCGCTTCGCCGGGGTCGACATGAATGGCCGCATCCAGCAGAGCGCCGCCGGTCCCTTCACCGGGCAGCTCGCCATGAACGGCTCCGGCATCACCGGCGCGGTCCGGCTGGCGGCGGTGGGCAAGGCGCAGGGCGTCGATGTCAACGCCACCGCCAGCAACGCCAAGCTGCCAGGCGATGCCGATGTCGTGATCGGCCGGGCGATCGTGACCGCCTCCATGGTCCTGACCGACCAGCCGCAGTTCAAGGCCGACGCGCAATTCGCCAACGCCGCCTATGGCGACTATGTGGTGCGTGCAGGCCGCGCGCGGATCGACTATCAGGGCGGACGCGGACGGGCGCAACTGGTCGCCGACGGCTCCAGCGGCGTGCCCTTTTCCATCGCCGCCAATGCCGCGCTGCGTCCCAACCTCTATGCCGTGGCGTTGCAGGGCAAGGCGGCCAATATCGACTTCCGCCTGGCCCAGCCCGCCATCATCCGCGTCGAGCAGGGCGGCTATCGCCTGGAACCGGCGACCCTGGTCCTGCCGCAGGGCAAGGTCGATCTCGCCGGGCGTTTCGGCGACACGACGACGGCGCAGGCCCGGTTCAAGGATTTCGACCTCGCCATCGCCAACATCGCCGCGCCGGGCCTGGGCATTGGCGGGCGGATGACCGGCGCGCTGGATTACAGCCAGATCGGCAACGCCTTCCCCACTGCGACCACGCGCCTCGCCATCAGCAACTTCCGCCGCTCCAGCCTGACCGCCGTGTCCGATCCGATGTCGATGAGTGTCGAGGGCAAGCTGTCGTCGGCGGGCGGCGACCTGCGCGGCCTGATCCGGGAAGGAAACAGCACGCTCGGCCGCTTCGTCGCCACGCTGGCGCCTCCGGGCGCAGGCTCAACCTGGTCGGAGCAATTGCAGAACGCCCCGCTGGGTGGTGGCATCCGCTATGCCGGGCCGGCCGACGTGCTTTTCTCCTTCGCCGGCCTCGCCGACCAGCAACTGACCGGCGGCCTCGCCGTCGCCGCCGATTTCAGCGGACGGCTCAGCGATCCGCGCCTCAACGGCGTGGTCCGCGCCAATGCGCTGACGTACGAGAATGAGAGCTTCGGCACCCGCGTCACCCAGATGAAGCTCGACGGCCGCTTCACCAATGACCATCTGGAGATTGCCGACTTCTCCGGCCGCGCCGGCGACGGCACGGTGCAGGCGTCGGGCAATGTCGGGCTGGCGGCGGCGAGCGGATTCCCGATGGACATCGCGGTCAAGCTCAACCGCGCGCGGCTGGCGCGCAGCGAGGCGATCACCAGCGTCGTCAGCGGCACGCTCGCCATCACCAACAGCACGGCCAATGGCGGTCTCATCAAGGGCGACCTGACCCTGCCCGAAACCCGCTACAAGGTCGCGTGGCAGGGCGGCACCGAGGTTCGCCAACTAACCGGTGTGCGACGCAAGGGCGTGGGCACGGACGTGCTGGACCAGCGCACGGCCGCGCGCCAGGCGGCTGCCAGGCCCGCCGACTGGAAGCTCGACATACGGGTCCGCGCCGACAATGAAATCTACGTGACCGGCATGGGCCTCGATTCCGAATGGAAGACCAACATGCGCGTCACCGGCACCACTGCCGATCCGCGCGTCGTCGGCAAGATCGAGGTGATCCGCGGCCGCTACAGCTTCTCGGGCCACCAGTTCGACCTGGAGCAGGGCGTCATCAGCTTCAACGGGCCGATGATGAACCCGACGCTGGCGATCAAGGCGGAAACCAAGATCGACACGGTAACGGCGGGCATCCAGGTGACGGGCAGCGCGCAACAACCCGACATCGCCTTCATCTCCACGCCGACCCTGCCGCAGGACGAAATCCTCGCCCGCATCCTGTTCGGCGACAATGTCGCCAACCTGTCGGCCACCCAGGCGATCCAGCTCGCGGCGGCCCTGAACGGCCTGCGCGGCGGCAGCGGCGGATTGAACCCGATGGGCAAGCTGCAAGGCGCGTCGGGCCTCGACCGGATCGGCATCGTCGGCGGCGACGAGACGACCGGGCGCAGCACCAGCCTCGCGGTCGGCCAGCATATCTCCAACAATATCTATGTGGAGGTCATCACCGACTCCAAGGGCTTCACCGCCACCCAGTTGGAAATCGCACTGTCCAAGACGCTGAGCCTGCTGTCGAAGACCGGCACCAACGCGGGGTCGTCGGCGAATTTGCGTTACTCGAAGGATTATTGACCAGGCGTGCGGGGGAGGTGCGTGTGAAGCACCTCCCCCGAAGCAGCCTATCCGCCAGGCTTTATGGTTTCTTGCCAATGGTCGTGAAGGGCTTTCACATCGCCGCTCGTCAGGATGGACATGGCTTTGCCGAGCTGTTCGTCCGTCCAGTCCCACCACCGCGATTCCAGCAGCATGGAGATGCAAGGCTCCTCGAAGCGATGGCGGATCACCCTGGCGGGATTGCCCCCGACGATCGCATAGGGCTTCACGTCGCGCGTGACCAAGGCGCGCGTGCCGATCACCGCGCCGTCACCGATTTGCACACCGGGCATTATGATCGCTTCGGAGCCAATCCACACGTCGTTTCCGATGATTGTGTCGCCTGCTGGCTGATACCCGTTCGCCGCGCCGGCGAAGGCCGATACATCGGGCATCCAGAAGAAGGGGAAAGTGCTGATCCAGTCATTACGATGGCCCTGGTTGCCCGCCATGATGAAGGCGGCGCCCGACCCGATAGAGCAGAAGCTGCCTATGATGAGCCTGTCCGCACCTGTATCGGGCAGAAGAAAGCGGGCACAGTCGTCAAAGCTATGACCATGATAATAGCCGGAATAATAGCTGTAACGACCAACGACGATGTTGCGGCTCATGACCTGACGGTCGAGAGTGACGCCCTTGAAGGGGCTTTCGAAGAAATTTCTCATTGGAAGTGCCTTTGCATCCAAGCCTATGCGGCGACGGCTTCCCTGCTGTTGCGCAGGCGAGCGTCCGCAAGCGATCGCATGATCGCCTGCGTTCAGCTTCTCGCGTCAGCGACGCGGAAGCGCGATGCGGATGGTACTCGGAGCGGTCTTCATGGGATCATGATGCATTGTCGATAGCGCGATGCCAAGACCTCTTGACCGCCATTTTCCTTCCGCATCTCAATGAAAATCCCGCGAGCCCGGCAATATCCGCACATTGCGCGGATGGCTGGCGCTGCGGGCGTGGGGGCGGGCGTCGCGCGTCTCCGCCTGCGTCAGCCGGTCGAGTTCCGCCGTGCGGTCCTGCACGCGGGTCGCCATCAGGTGGACGACGCCTTCCTTGCTGCGCTGCACCTCCCCTTCCACCAGCATCAGCCGGCTGGCCATGACGGGACGGCGCTGCATTTCGAACAGCCGCGCCCAGAGCAGGATGTTGGTGATGCCGGTCTCATCCTCGATCGTGATGAAGACGGCATTGCCCTTGCCCGGCCGCTGCCGCACCAGCACCACGCCCGCCGCCTTCACGCGCGCGCCATTCTTCGCCGCGCTCACCTGCGCACAGCTCAGCACATTCTCGGCGGCAAAGACCGGGCGCAGGAACTGCATCGGATGGCCCTTCAGCGACAGGCGCGTCACCTGATAGTCGGTCGCCACCTGCTCGGCGAGCGGCATGGCGGGCAGCCCGGCATCCGGTTCCGCGCCCAGTTCCCGCGCCTGCCCGCCGCGTGCGCGCGTCGCGGCGAAGAGCGGCAATTCGTCCGACGGCGTACGCCGCGCCTCCCACAGCGCCGCACGCCGGTCCAGCCCCAGAGACCGGCAGGCGTCGGCATCGGCCAGCAGCCGCAGCGCCCGCGCGGGCAAGCTCGCCCGCCGCGCCAGATCCTCGATGTCGGTGAACAGCCCGCCTTCCGCCCGCGCCGCCGCCAGTTGCTCCGCCCAGGCCTCGCGGAACCCGTCAATCTGGCGAAAGCCCAGCCGCAGCGCCAGCGCCCGTCCCTGCCCCTCGCCCCGGTCGCTCCGTCGCGATCGCAGCAACGGCTCCAATCCATTGTCCCAGCCGCTCCCGTTCACATCGACATCATGGACGGTGACGCCATGGTCACGCGCATCGCGCACCAGTTGCGCCGGCGCGTAGAAGCCCATGGGCTGCGCATTGAGCAGCGCGCAGGCAAAGACCGCGGGCTGGTGGCATTTGATCCAGGCCGACACATAGACCAGCCGCGCGAAGGACAGCGCATGGCTTTCGGGAAAGCCATAGCTGCCGAACCCCTCGATCTGCTTGAAGCAGCGCGCGGCGAAATCGGGTTCGTAACCCCGGCGGACCATGCCGCCGATCATCTTCTCGCGGAAATGATGGATGGTGCCGACATTGCGAAAGGTCGCCATCGCCCGGCGCAACTGGTTGGCTTCCGCATCGGAAAATTCGGCGGCGGTGATGGCCAGCTTCATCGCCTGCTCCTGGAACAGGGGTACGCCGAAGGTCTTGCCCAGAAGCTGCTCCAGTTCATCGGCTGGGCCATGTCCGGGGTGGGGCGAGGGATAGGTGATCGCCTCCTCACCGCAGCGCCGGCGCAAATAGGGATGCACCATATCGCCCTCGATCGGCCCCGGCCGCACGATCGCGACCTGCACCGTCAGGTCGTAGAGGGTACGGGGCTTGAGGCGCGGCAGCATGTTGATCTGCGCCCGGCTTTCCACCTGGAACACGCCGATGCTCTCCCCCTTGCACAGCATGTCGTAGACGGCCGCGTCCCCGGATTCGATGTCCACCATCAAGTGATGGTCGCCCAGCCCGTTTGCACGCATAAGGTCGAACGCCTTGCGGATGCAGGTCAACATGCCGAGCGCCAGCACATCGACCTTCATCAGGCCGAGCGCATCGATATCGTCCTTGTCCCATTCGATGAAACTGCGGTCGGCCATCGCCGCGTGATGGATCGGAACGGTTTCATCCAGCCGGTCCTGGGTCAGCACGAAACCGCCGACATGCTGCGACAAATGCCGGGGGAAAGGGGCGGCGAGCAACTGCCCCACCAGCGCCTGCAACTGGGCGATCTGCGGATTGCCAAGGTCGAAGCCCGCTTCGGCGATCCGCTTGCCACCCAGGTCGCTGGAATAGCTGCCCCAGACGGTGCCCGCGATCCGCGCGGGAATATCCTCGCTCAGGCCCAGCGCCCGCGCCACCTCGCGCACCGCGCTGCGCGATCGATAATGGATCACCGTCGCCGCTATGCCGGCGCGATGGCGGCCATAGCGGCGATAGATATATTGCATCACCTCCTCGCGCCGCTCATGTTCGAAATCGACGTCGATATCGGGCGGCTCGTTGCGGTCGGCGGATATGAAGCGCGAAAACAGCAGGTCATGCTGCGACGGATCGATGGAGGTGACGCCCAGCAGGAAACAGACGGCGGAATTGGCGGCCGATCCGCGCCCCTGGCATAATATCGGCGGCTTCTGATCGCGCGCGAACTTCACCACGTCATGGACGGTCAGGAAATAATAGGCATAGTTGCGGTCGGCGATGAAGCCGAGTTCTTCCTCCACCCGTTCGCGCAGGCCCGGCGGCAGGGCCGGTCCATAGCGTTCATGCGCCGCCTTCCAGGCCAGATGCGCCAGCCAGTCCTGCGGCGCCCAGCCCTCCGGCACCGGTTCATGCGGATATTCATAGCGTAGCTGCGACAGGTCGAAGATGATGAGGGAGAGGAAGCGGATGCTTTCCTCGACCGCTTCGGGCCAGCGGGCATGGAGCCGCGCCATGTCCGCCGGTGATTTCAGATGCCGTTCGGCATGGGCCTCCAGACGGCGCCCCGCCTGCTGGATCGTCACGCCATGGCGGATGCAGGTGAGGATGTCATGCAGGGGCCGTGCCGCCGGCGCGGCGTAGAGCGCATCATTGGTCGCCAGCAGGGGAACGCCGATCCGCCGCGCCATCGCGGCCAGTTGCGTGACGACGCGCCTGTCCTTCCCCCCATAGCCCTGGCCGATGCCGAGCCAGACACAGCCCTCCGCGCGGGGCTTGAGGCGCAATAGAACCTCCTCGACCGTTCGAGGCGGAAGCGGCGGCACCAGCGACAGGTGGGAGGAGGGCTTTCCATCCGCCTCATCCTCGAAGGGAAAATCCAGCGGATCGCGGTGCGCCTCCTCCTCCCCGCCGCTGGCGACCGGCAACAGGATCAGCAACATATCCTCCAGATGATCGAGCAGGTCATCGAAACGGAGGATGCAGTCGCCCTTGACCGCACGCATATTGCCGCGTGTCAGCAGCCGGGTCAGCCGGCCCCATCCATGGCGCGTTCGCGGATAGGCGACGATATCCGGCGTCCCGTCGCTGAACACCAGCCGCGCGCCGGCCACGACCCGCAAGTCGGTCTGGCAGAACGCTTCCTCCGCCGGTGTCAGGGTCAGCGGTTCGCCCCTTTCCTTCTTCTCATCCAGCAATGTTTCCCGCGCCCTGGCCGGTGCATCGCGCCGCGCCATCCACGCCCGCACCACCCCCGCCACCGTATTGCGATCGGCGATGCCCAGCCCCTTATGGCCCAGCGCCATCGCCCGCTCGACCATGTCGGATGCGGGCGATGCACCGCGCAGGAAGGAGAAGTTGGTCGCCGCCACCAACTCGGCAAAGGGCGGCGCGTCTTCGATCGTTCCGGGCCGGGCGCTCATGCGAACAGGCCGTGGATATACCAGCCCGGATGCGCCGCCTCCGCGCCATAGAGGCCGTGGCGGAAGATCCAGTAGCGCCGCCCGCGCGCATCCTCCACCCGGTAATAATCGCGGGTGCGACCGACGCTCTCGCCTTCAAGCCCGCCATCCTTCGCCCGCCACCATTCGGGTGCGATCCGCTCCGGCCCTTCGAAGCGGGTGATGTCGTGCAGCGCGCGGCGCCAGCGGAAGCGGTGCGGCGGGCCATCGGGCACCTGCGCCACCACCTCGATCGGCTGGGGCGGATCGAACAGATGGAGCGGGCGCATCGGCGGGTCGTCCGGCTCACCGGCATTCTCCCAATTTCCAGGCGTACGACTTTCCACCGCCGGCAGCGCAAGCTGGGCCTGTTCGGGAATATGACTGTCGCGCGGTTCCAGCCGCTGGATGCGGGCGCGTCCGGCGCGGATCGACAGGCGGTCGACCAGGGCGGCGACGCTGTCCTCGCGCCGGGCTTCCCCTCCCTCCAGCGCCAGTTGGGTCGGCGCCAGCCTTTCCGCCTGCGACACGGTCAGGCGCAGCATGTCGAAGCCGAAACCGGGGTCGATCGGGTCGGACAGCGCATCGATCCGCTCGCGCATCAGCCGCAATATGGCAGGCGCATCGCGCACCGGCAGGCTGGTTTCGACCCGCAGCGGAAAGGCCAGGCCATCGCTGCGAAAGAAGACCGCCTCGAACCGCCGCCCGCCTTCGCCCCGCTCGGCCAGCCGCTCGCCCGCCTCGGCCGCCATCTCTTCCAATATCTTGAGCGCATAGGCTGTGCTGCCCAGCGGCTCGGCAAAACGGCGGTCGATGCGGACGGCGGGGCGCGGGCGGCGGGGGCGGAGCGGCCGATGCCCCAGGCCCAGCAGCGCGTGCAGCGCATCGACCGCTTCCTCGCCGAAGCGCGCGGCGAGCGTGGCGGCGGGCAGGGCGGCCAAATCGCCCACTATGCGCAGTCCCGCCCGGCGCAGCGCCACCGCGCTCTCCTCCTCCAGGCCCAGCGCCTCCACCGGCAGGCGGCGCACCGCCGCTTCCTCGTCGGGCGCGGGCGGGACGGGAAAACGGGCCAGCGCATGGGCCGCCTCCGGGCTGGCCGCGATGGCATGGCGCACGCGCAGCCCGTGCCGTTCCAGCCGCGCGGCGGCCTCGGCGGCGAGCGCTTCCTCCCCGCCCCATAAATGGCCGCAGCCGCTGATATCGAGCATCAGCCCGTCGGCCCCGTCGGGCGCGGCATTGGGGGTATAGCGGGCGCAGCCGTCGCACAGCCGCTCCAGCCAGTCCTGATCGGCATGGGGATCGGCGTCGAAGACGCGCAGCTCCGGCTCACGCGCCCGCGCGTCGGCCAAGGTCATGCCCGGCGTCAGGCCGATCGTCAGCCCGTCGGCATCGACCGCCGCCAGCCGCATCGCGCCGCGCACCGGCTCCACGACGATGGCCGGCCCATCGCCACCGTTAGCCCCGGCCGCCCAGAGATCGGGCCGCCTGATCCGCAGTCGGTCGATCGGCAGAAAGGGGAAGCTGAGCGCCAGATAGCGGCGCGTCTCTACCGCTATGTCGCTGTTCCTCGTCATGGCGTTCATCGCCCGCGTCTCCGAATATTCCCCGTTCCTTGTCCCACACCAGCCGCCATGCCTGCCCGTCCGACCCTGCCCGGCGACGCAACAGGGTGAGGGCGAAGCTGGTCAGGCCCGGCGCATTGCCGGGCAGCGGCACAGAGGGCACAGCCGCCACCCGCCAGCGTGTTTCCGCCGCGCTCGGCACCGGCTCCGCATCGATCCGCAGCACCAGCGCAGTGACGCCCGATCCCTCCGCCGCCAGCGCCAGCCGCCGGCTGGCCGTAAGGTCGAGCAAGGGCGCCCGCCCCCGCAATTCGATCAGCAGCGCGCCCAATGCCGGACAGCGCAGCGCATCCACCGCCGCACGCAACAGCATCGCCTCATCCGCCATCACGCCCAGCAGCAGCCGATCGGGGTCTATCCCCAGCGCGGCAAGGCCCGGCCCATAGGGATGCCCCCCCGCCTTGCCCGCCGCCACGGTGCGCAACCAGAGCAGGGGCGCATCGCCGCTCGCCTGACGACTCCAGAGCAGGGACAGGCCCGCCGCCGCCGCGTCCGCGCTGTCCCCGAACAGCTCATGCACCCGCCCGCGCAAAAGGCCGCCGCCCAGCGCCGCGTCCAGCCCGTCATGCCCGCTGGCGAAACGGGCGCAGGGCTGCGACGCTGGCGCACGGTCCAGCGATGCGATATGCCGCTTCAAGGCGGCGAGGCTGTGCAGCGACTCGCTCATGATATTTTTGTTCCTGTTATGTTCTTATCGCTTACGGGAACAGCGCGAGTCAATGCGGGCCTGCGCGCCCGGCCCTTTCATTCCATCAATTTCTTCTCCAGCGCTGCTTCCGCGCGCGCCGCATAGCGGCGGCAGGCGGCCGGATCGGCGAAGGGATGGGGCGTGCGCGCCCTGGCCAGCTTCGCCAGCCGATCGGCATCGCCATCAAGCGGGTGCGAGGCGATCAGCATGTCGCAGCGCATCGCCTTCACCCGCGCGAAACTGGTGCGAAACGCATCGACGAAGCGCCGGTGCGCCGGATCGGCAAAGCGCCAGCCATCCACCGCGATCGGATTGAGGCTGGAGGCGAAGACGATCGTCTTGCACGCCTTGCCCTCGCAACTCTTCCAGCTCCAGCTCATGCTGCCCAGCGTATGGCCCGGCGTCGCATGGGCGGTGACGGCGACGTCGCCCAGCCGGATCACCGCCCCGTCGCGCACCGCCCGCAGCTTCGTCACGCCGGGAAAGCGCTCCAGCCAGGCCGCCTGTGGATCGTCGGGATCGCCCCCGCCCTGACGCAGCACGGCGGCGGCGGGCGCGCTGGCGATCACGGTCGCGCCACTGTCCCGCGCCAGCGCGGCAAGGCCGCCGGCATGGTCGAAATGGGGTTCGGTGCTGAGGATCAGCTTCACCTGTTTGATCGAGAAGCCAAGCTGGCGGATCTTCGCCTCAATATCCGGCACCGCTTGCGGCACCGCGCCGTCGATCATGATCAGCCCCGCGCTGGTGCGGATCAGCGCCACGTTCAGCCCGCCAAAGCCCACCAGATAGGTCGTCCCATAGAGCCGCGCCGGCGGCTGAGGCTCCAGCCAGCGCTTGGCATAATCGGGCGCGATCGGGCGCGTCAGCGGGTCGTCCGGCTTGCCCGCCCCCATGACCGCCATCCCAGCCAGGCTAATAGCCAGAACCATCCTCTTTCGCATCATTCCGCCTCCATCTCTGCGTGAAGGCGATGCTGCCCTGCCGCCACGTCGCCGACAAAGCATCATTTCTCGACAGAGCCATGAGCCAGGCTTATGCCTCCTGCCCCATGGACCGCGCCCAACTGCCCCTCAATGCCCTGCGCGCCTTCGAAGCGGCGGCGCGGCATCTCAACTTCACCAAGGCCGCGATCGAACTCTGCGTCAGCCAGGGCGCGGTCAGCCAACAGGTGGCGCAACTGGAGGAACGGCTGGGCGCGCCATTGTTCCGCCGCCTGCCGCGCGGGTTGATGCTGACCGATGAAGGCCGCGCGCTGCTCCCGGTCATGGCCGACGCGCTCGACCGGATCGGCGCGACGCTGGGCCGGATCGAGGGCGGCCGCCCGCGCGAGATATTGAACCTGGGCGTGGTCGGCACTTTCGCCGGCGGCTGGCTGCTGGACCGGCTGGAGGATTTCGCGCGCGCCTGCCCGCATATCGACCTGCGGATCATGACCAACAACAACCGCGTCGATCTGGCGGGCGAAGGGCTGGACCTCGCCATCCGCTTCGGCGACGGCGCCTGGCACGGCACCCATGCCGACCCGATCCTGCGCGCCCCGCTCACGCCGCTCTGCACGCCGGAGATGGCGGCGCGCCTGCCCGATCCAGCGGCGCTCGCCCGCGAAACCCTGCTGCGCTCCTACCGCGCCGACGAATGGCCACGCTGGTTCGCGGCGGCCGGCGCGCCCTGTCCGCCACTGCGCGGGCCGGTGTTCGACAGCTCGATCCTGATGGTGCATGCAGCCTTGCGCGGCCTGGGCGTCGCGCTCGCCCCGCCCGCCCTGTTCGAAAGCGATCTGCACGCCGGCCGCCTCGTCCAGCCCTTCGCCGCATCCATAGACCTGGGCGGTTATTGGCTCACCCGCCTGATGTCCCGCCCCGACAGCCCGGCGATGGCGGATTTTCGCGCCTGGCTGCTGGTGGAGGCTCAGGCCGGATAGGTGATCGCCATCACCTCATATTCCTTCTCGCCCGCGGGCAGCATCACGCGGCGCAGATCGCCCACCGCCGCCCCGCGCAAACCCCGCGCGATCGGTGATCCCCAGCCGATCCGCCCCGCGTCCACATCCGTCTCGTCATTGCCGACGATCGTCACGGTGCGGGACAAGTCATCCTCATCGGCGATAGTCACGGTCGCGCCGAAATAGATCCGGCCCCTGTCGGGCTGCTGCCGGGGATCGACAACCTTGGCGTCCTTCATCTTCTTCGACAGGCGCTTCAACTGGCCGTCAATCTCGCGCATCCGCTTGCGGCCATAAAGATAGTCGCCATTCTCGCTGCGATCGCCATTGCCCGCCGCCCAGCTCACCACCTCGACGATCGCCGGTCGTTCGACACCCAGCAGATGGTCATATTCCGCGCGCAGCTTCGCGAAGCCCTCAGGCGTGATGTAGTTGGGATAGGGGGTATTCATCCTCCTGCCTTATCCGCAGCAGGATGCGTGGGCAATCTGGTTCACGCGGAGGCGCGGAGGCGCGGAGGCGCGGAGATTTTTGGAGCGGCCTTCAGCCGATATCCACCGCGCAGCTGCCCTCAAAACTCTCTGCGCCCTATGCGCGAAAAAATCGTCCAACGCGCAGACCTTTCGAGCAATCCCCTCCGCGTCTCCGCGCCTCCGCGTGAACCAAAAAAATCAACCCGGCGTCTGCTTGCCCAGATAGCGGCTCAGCACCGCATTGGTCCCCCGGAACTTCGCCCGCTCCGGGTTCATCGCCTCATAGACCACGGCGTTTTCCAGCACCCGCTGCACATAGTTGCGCGTTTCGAAAATCGGGATCTGCTCGATCCAGCGCAACATGTCGGCGCCGGGCAGGCGCGGATCGCCATTGGCGGCGACCCACTTGTTCACATTGCCCGGCCCGGCATTATAGGCCGCCACCGCCAGCGGATAGCTGCCGCCATAATAGTCCAGCATCCGCTGAAAATAAGCCGATCCCAGCATGATGTTATAGCCAGGTTCGTTGAGCGAACCGGGATTATAACCCATGCCCAGCTTGCCCGCCTGCTCGCGCGCGGTGCCGGGCATGAGCTGCATCAGGCCGCGCGCGCCGGCATGGCTAACGATCTGCTTGTCGAACTGGCTTTCCTGCCGCGCGATCGCATGGACCATGGTCCAGTTATATTGCGCCGAAGGCGGCACGGGCACACGCGGGAAGGCGCTTGTCCCATAGCCGGTCAGGCCGCTCGACACCGCCCGGCGGCCGACCATCACGCCCATGTCGGGACGGTTGATCTGTTGCGCCAGTTCGGCCGCCAGATAATGATCGGCATCGCTGTCGGCATTGTTGGCGATGGCGCGGGCGAACTTGCTCTGATCCTCCCAATAGCCCATCTGCCCCAACGCCTTGACCGCGCGCACCACCGACCGGTTGTCAAAGGCGGCGCGTTCCGCTGCGGAGATCGGCACCGGCCGCTCGACCGTCACGGGCGGGGGGATCGGCCGGCCCAGCCGTTCGAGGGCCAGTTGGCCGTAAAACTGGTCGGGATAGACGCTGGCCTGGGTGAAATAGCTGTTGGCGGCGGCGGCATCCCCCCCCTGGAGCGCGGCGCGGCCCGCCCAATAATAGCCCTTCGACCGGGTCTGGGGCGACTTGGCCGCATCGGCATAGCGGCGGAACATCGCCACCGCGTCGGCCGAACGGTTGAGATTATAGAAGGCAGTCGACCCCGCCAGCCAGGCCAGGCTGGTATAATCGTCGCGCACGCCGATCGGCTGATCGCCCACCTGGACACCCGGCGCGATCGCATCGTCGATCTTGCTGGCGATGCCGTAGGCGAAGCTCCACTGGCTGTCATTGGCCGCCGCGCGCGCCTGATTCAGCAGCACTTCATAATATTTCTCGGCATTGTTCGGACGGTAAGTCAACGTGCCGCGGTTCGCCAGATATTGGCGTGCACCAATCCAGTTGCCCGTATCGCGCAGCCAGATCGCCTTGTCGGCGATGAAGCCGGCATCGGTCGCGCCGATCCCCTCGGCCGCCTGCATCAGCGCGGCCGCGTCCGGCGCCTTGCGGCGGAAGGCGATGCGCGCCTGGAACACCGACCGCCGCGCCGGGCTGACATAGGCGATCATCCGCATCGCGCCATTGACGTCATTGCCCCACAGCAGCGTATCGGCGCGCTGGTCATGATCGGCAGGCGTCAGGCTGGACCCGAAGAGGGAGAGCAGCCGCGCCTCGTCCGCCGGGCTGAGCGATCCGCCGATCCAGGCGTTGCGCGCGGCCACCCGCGCCTCGTCCATCCGTCCCAACTGCATCAGCGCCACGGCGTTACGGGCATGGCCGGTCGCAGTGCGCGCGGGGAAACGCGCGAAGAAGGCCGCCACCTGCCGGGGATCGAAGCTGTCAGGATTGATCCCGGTCTCGGCCAGACGACGCATCCGGTCCTCGCCGGGCCAGCCGGGATTGGCCAGGATGAAGCTGGCATAGGTCGATGCGCCCAGCCCGTCGCTCTGCTGCAACGCGCGCCACTGGCTGATCGTGCCTGCGATGCTCCCGTCACTGGGCTGGCCGACGCGGGCCTGCACCTGATTCCACTGGCTGGGCTGGCTCGGCTGGCCATATTCGGGCGGGACGGATTGGACCGTCGCGCCGGGCGGAGAGGCTGGCGCCCGGTTTTCGGTCTGCGCGCCAGCGCCAACGGTCATGAGCAGCAAGGCAATAATCGGCATGCGGATCAGGTAACTTTCGACATGGGGAGAGGCGCGCATGCTGGACATAATCCCATTTGCATCCTTATCAGGCCCTGAATGACGCGCTATAGCGCGCCGTTTCACCGATCATGCCCCGGCCGCCCGGAGATTTGAAGGAGTTTTATCATGTTTTCGGGCTCGATTCCGGCTCTTATCACCCCGTTTCGCGATGGCATGGTGGATGAGGCCGCCTTTCGCGCCTTCGTCGACTGGCAAATTGCGGAAGGATCGAGCGCCCTCGTCCCCTGCGGCACCACCGGCGAAAGCGCCACCATGACGGTGGAGGAGCATAACCGGGTCATCGCCATCTGCGTCGATCAAGCCGCAGGCCGCGTGCCCGTGATCGCCGGCTGCGGTTCCAACGACACCCGGATCGCGCTGGAGCATATGTATGCCGCCCAGGCTGCCGGCGCCGACGCGGCGCTGGTCGTGGCGCCCTATTATAACAAACCGAATCAGGAAGGCGTCTATCGCCACTTCGCCTGGCTGGCGGAGCGCTGCGACCTGCCGATCGTCCTGTACAACGTGCCCAGCCGCACCATCACCGACATCGGCGTGCCGGTGATCCACCGCCTGTCGGAGGAATATCAGACCGTCGTCGGCATCAAGGACGCCACCGGGAATCTCGGCCGGGTCACCGCGCAGCGGCTGGCCTGCCGCGCCGACTTCTGCCAGCTTTCCGGAAATGACGAAACCGCGCTGGGCTTCAACGCGATGGGCGGCAAGGGCTGCATCAGCGTCACCGCCAATGTCGCGCCGCGCCTGTGCGCCGATTTCCAGGCGGCTTGCCGGGCGGGCGACTGGGATGGCGCACTGGCGCTGCAGGATCGTCTCTACCCGTTGCACGACGCCCTGTTCAGCGACTCTTCACCTGGCCCGGTCAAATATGCGCTCACACGTGTTCGCCCCGACATGCCCGGCGACGTCCGCCTGCCGATCACCTGGCCGTCGGAATCGAGCCGCGCCGCCGTCGATCGCGCGCTGGAGATTGCGGGATTGGTTTAAATCCCTACATCCGTACGGAAAAGAAGTAGAACAGACATTATGGCCCGCCCCCGTCACGCAACCTTCGACAAGAAGAAGATCGTCGCCGAAAACCGGCGCGCGCGATTCGATTATTTCATCGAGGACGTGTTCGAGGCGGGCATCGCTCTGCAGGGCACCGAAGTGAAGGCGCTGCGCGGCGGCGAAGGCAATATCGCCGAAAGCTATGCCGAGGTGAAGGGCAACCAGGTCTTCCTGGTGAACAGCAACATCCCCGAATATAGCCATGGCAATCGCGAAAATCATGAACCGAAGCGGCCCCGCAAGTTGTTGCTGCACGAACGCGAGATCGAGAAGATGCACAGCGCCGTGTCGCGTCAGGGCATGACGCTGGTGCCGCTGATGATCTATTTCAACAGTCAGGGGCGGGCGAAGATCGAACTGGCGCTGGCCAAGGGCAAGAAGACCCATGACAAGCGCGACACGATCAAGGAACGCGACTGGAAGCGCGATCAGCAGCGCATCATGAAGGCGCACGGCTGATGAAGCCTGATTCGGGAATGGGCCGGCTCGCCCGCTGGTGGCACGCCAACGCGCCCACCCGCGAATCGCTGGAGCAGAGCCGGGTTCTGGCCCCCGTCGCCCATCGCGTACTCGAACCCTCGCTCTGGCGCTTCACCCGCCGCTCGGTGCCGCGCGGCGTGGCCCTGGGCCTGTTCGTCGGCATCTTCCTGCTGATCCCCGGCGTGCAGATCGCCGGCGCCGCGCTTTTCGCCCTGCCGTTCCGCGCCAACATCCCCGTGGCGGCGGCGATGACGTTCCTGTCCAACCCCGCCACCACGCCGCTCATCCTCATGGCGTCGGTGTGGCTCGGCAATTGGATATTGGGCCGCAGCGCCGACGCCACCGGCTTCATGGCGCTAGTCGACGGCCATGCCTCGATCCGCCAATGGTGCGCCTGGCTCTTCTCCGAAGCGGCTCCCGCCATGCTGCTCGGCCTTTTCCTGATTTCAGTGGCCAGCGCGATCATCGGCTACATCCTCGCCGACTGGTTCTGGCGTCGCCGCATGGGCCGCAAATGGCAGGCGCGTAAATTGAGGATTGGCAAGGTCCACAAAAGCAGCGCATTGGAGGAGGCCGCCCGTATCTGACGGGTGGTTCGTTCCAGTGTCGATGCAGGGGGTTGGCCGGTCATGGCGGCACGGCTGAAAAAGGATGATGAGACGTGGCTGGTGAAACCAGCCTCGCCTTTTACGCTGCCGTTGCTGATCGGCGCGGCGCTGCTGTCGGCTGGCCTGGTCTTCTACGCGGCGGGCAGCGCGCCGCTCGCGGCGGGTTTCGCCGCAAGCATCATCATCATAGCCGCGCTGATGAGCTGGCATCGCCGGCTCTATCCGGCGCAATTGTCCGACCGGGAAGCGACGCCCGACTGGACCGTCGCCCGCGCCGCCGCCGCCGCCTCCAACATCGCCATGGCCGTCACCGATCGCGCCGGGCGGCTGGTCTGCGCCAGCGACCTGTTCGGTGAATGGTTCCCCGGCTATCCGACCCCGCCGGGCATCACCGGCGACACCGTGCTGACCGAAGGTCTGTCCCAAACCGCGCGCGCCGCCTGGCGCGATGGCGACGCCAGGTTGGAAGGCATGACACTGGGGGCGATGCGGCTGGATGTCGACATCGCCCGCACCGGCCGGTCGGAAGATTATCTGCTCTGGCGCTTCACCCCCGTCCGTCAGCCGAGCGCGCTGGACGATGTCCATCGTTTCCTGACCGGCGAAGCCGGACGGCAACTGGGCGAAGCGGGTATCATGGCGGTGATGATCGGCGGCGAAGGGCGCATCCGCGCCGCCAACGGCGCCTTCATGCTGCGCGCCGCCGGACGCATCGACGCCAATATCAGCGGCCGCGACTTCGCGTCCCACATGCGGGTGGACGACAAGGGCCGACTGTTCCTGGCGCGTGAGGAAAATGGCGGTCTCCCCCTGCGGCTGCTGCAGGTGCCGCTGCGTCGCGCCAGCCAGCAGGGCGGCGGGCAGATGGGTAGCGGGCAGGCGGGGGCGCAGGACGGCCCGATGCTGCTGCTGCTGATCGACGAGCCGGCGGGCGGCGGCGGCACCTCCGCTTTGTCCTATATCGAAACCCTGCTCTCGCTGCTCCCCTTCGGCCTTGCCATGGCCGATCGCGACGGCCGGATATTGTTCGTCAACAAGGCGTTCGCGCGCGCCTCCGGCCTCGAATCCGGCACCAAGCCCAGCTATCCCGGCGATCTGGTCGTGCGCGAGGATCAGGCGGCGGTTGCCGATGCGGTGCGCCGTTTTGCCGCCGGCCCGCAAATGTCGGGCGACATCGCCGTGCGGATGCGCGACCAGCCCGATGAATCGATCGCGCTCAGCCTGGCGGGTGTCCGGGGCCTGGGCGAAGCGGCGGTGCTGCTCAGCCTCAAGGACAATAGCGAGGAATCCAAGCTCAAGCGCCAGGTCGCGCAGGCGACCAAGATGCAGGCGATCGGCCAGCTCGCCGGTGGCGTCGCGCACGACTTCAACAATATCCTGACCGCCATCATCGGCCATTGCGACCTGATGCTGATGCGCCATACGCCGGGCGACAGCGACTATGACGATCTCCAGCAGGTCAAGTCGAACAGCAACCGCGCCGCCGGCCTGACCCGCCAGTTGCTCGCCTTCTCGCGTCAGCAGACGCTGCGCCCGCAGATCCTGCAACTGCCCGACATCGTGTCCGACGTGTCGAACCTGCTGAAACGCCTGCTGGGCGAAAATGTGCGGCTGGATGTCAGCCATGGCCGCAATCTGGGCGCCCTGCGCGCCGACCCCGGCCAGTTGGAACAGGTGATCGTCAACCTCGCGGTCAACGCCCGCGACGCCATGCCCGAAGGCGGCACGCTCAACATCCAGACCTATGCCGTCCCCGCCGCCAAGGTGCGCGAAATGCGGCAGCAGATATTGCCGGTGGGCGACTATACCGCGCTGCGCGTGTCCGACACGGGGCTGGGCATCCCGCCGGACATCCTGTCGAAGATCTTCGAACCCTTCTTCACCACCAAGGAACTGGGCAAGGGCACGGGCCTGGGCCTTTCCACCGTCTATGGCATCGTCAAGCAGTCGGGCGGCTATATCTTCGCCGAATCCGAACTGGGCCGGGGCGCCAGCTTCGTCATCTATCTGCCGGTCTATGCCGGCGCCGATGTCGACCTTTCCGCTACCGTCCAGCCGCCTGCCCACCGCACCGAAACCTGGGGCACCGGCACCATATTGCTGGTCGAGGACGAAGATATGGTGCGCGCCGTGGCCGAACGCGCGCTGACGCGGCAGGGGTACAAGGTGCTGACCGCCAATGACGGCGAACAGGGGCTGGAGGTGCTGGCCGCCCATGACGGCATCGACCTGCTCATTTCCGACGTGGTCATGCCCAATATGGACGGCCCCGCCATGGTCACGCAGGCACGGCAAACCCATCCGCAGTTGCCGGTGCTCTTCATGTCGGGCTATGCTGAGGAACAATTGCGCAAGTCGATCGACATCGCCAATGTCGCCTTCTTGCCCAAGCCTTTCTCCGTCAATCAACTGGCGGAGGCCACGCGCGATGCGCTGGCGATGCGCCCTGCAGCCGCCGAATGAGCGTGCGCGGTGCAGGCGATTATGCTGGGCAAGCCATGGGCATTGCGATAGCCAGCGCGGAAGAATTGGAGACGTGGCATTGATGTCGAACGCAAAATCGATCCTGGTCGTGGAAGATGAAGCGATGATCGGCATGATGCTGGAAGATTATCTCGACGCACTGGGTTATCGGCTCCATGCCGTGGCCGCGACCGTGACCGAAGCCTGCACCCATGCTCGTGAGGGCGGCTTCGACGCAGCGCTGCTCGACTGTAATCTCCAGGGCGAGAAATGCTGGCCGGTGGCCGACATATTGGCGCAGGCCGACATTCCCTTCATCTTCGCCACCGGCGGCATAGCCGACGATGTGCCACAGGATCATGCCGACCGGCCGACCCTCGCCAAACCCTTCACCATCGGCGCGGTCGAACGCGCGCTGAACAAGGTACTGGGCGCACAAGACGCCTTTCCCGAAAACGGATAGGAAATTTCTGTTCCCCTCTTGTTCCACAAGAACAAATAGGATACATCATCGCCAGGCGCCGAAAGAATCGACGCGATCCGCTTGACAGGGGATAGGCCGATGACCGCAATGCTCCAACTCATCGATTCCAAGAAGACAGGGACAATGGACAGACAGAAAGCATTGGAGGCGGCGCTCGCCCAGATCGATCGCGCCTTCGGCAAGGGTTCGGCCATGAAGCTGGGCAGCCGTGAGAAGATGGAGATCGAAGCGATCTCGACCGGTTCGCTCGGCCTCGACATCGCGCTCGGCATTGGTGGCCTGCCCAAGGGGCGGATCATCGAAATCTATGGCCCGGAAAGTTCGGGCAAGACCACGCTCGCCTTGCACGCCGTGGCGGAAGCGCAGAAGAATGGTGGCACAGCGGCCTTCGTCGACGCCGAACATGCGCTCGACCCCGGCTATGCCAAGAAGCTGGGCGTCGATATCGACGAACTGATCGTGTCGCAGCCCGACACCGGCGAACAGGCGTTGGAAATCGTCGATACGCTGGTCCGTTCCAACGCGATCGACGTGCTGGTGGTGGACTCGGTCGCCGCGTTGGTGCCGCGCGCCGAAATCGAGGGCGAGATGGGCGACAGCCATGTCGGACTTCAGGCGCGCCTCATGTCCCAGGCGCTGCGCAAGCTGACCGGCTCGATCTCCCGCTCCAAATGCATGGTGATCTTCATCAACCAGGTACGCATGAAGATCGGCGTGATGTACGGCAATCCGGAAACCACGACCGGCGGCAACGCGCTCAAATTCTACGCCTCGGTCCGCCTCGACATCCGTCGTACCGGCCAGATCAAGGATCGCGACGATATCGTCGGCAACACGACCAGGGTGAAGGTGGTCAAGAACAAGGTCGCCCCGCCCTTCAAGCAAGTCGAATTCGACATCATGTATGGTGAGGGTATTTCCAAGATCGGTGAGATGCTCGACCTGGGCGTCAAGGCTGGCCTGGTCGAGAAGTCGGGCGCCTGGTTCTCCTATGATTCGGTGCGCATCGGCCAGGGTCGTGAGAACGCCAAGACCTTCCTCAAAGAACATCCCGAAATGGCGGACAAGCTGGAAAAGGCGATCCGTGGGCGTACCGAAGAGGTCGCCGAAAAGATGATGACCGGACCCGATGCGGAGGATGATGGCGAATAAGCATGGTCTATCGCCCCGGCCGGATCAGCCGGGGCGCGGTCCACGACGCTCGCCCGCCTTGCGCATCACGCACTGAAAAGGCCCGTCGCGCCACGTAGCGCGGCGGGCCTTTTACCGTGAATCTGGCGGCAGGCGTCTAGTCAATCACCATCATTCCGGCGAACGCCGGAATCCAGGGCCGCAAACACCATGACCCCCGCTACTCCGATTTAACGCTGTCTTGCGCCAGAACGGATCGGCATTCAGGAAATCCGGACCTCTCCCTCATTGTGACCCGTCATCCTGACAAAAGTCAGGATTCATTCGGAGCCCCCTCTTCGGGGGGAAGTACCGAATGGACGCTGATTGCCATCAACATGACGATGAATGGGGAACGAAGACCTTCTGCTAAGCCTGAATGCCGATCGGCCCCAAAGCATCGTCCGGAAAGGTAGAAACCGGCTTTCCACAAAAAACGATGCGATAACAAAAAACAGAGCGCGCTATAAAGGCTCGACGCCCTAAAATTTCTGCCCGAATCTGATGCCGAAAAATTGCGGTTTGATCGGGAAGGTGCGCGACGATCCCGAACAGAAATCGATCGAGCAGAAGGTGTTCTTCGTCAACTGCCCTCGTTTGTCGAAGGCATTCTGAAGGAACAGGGTCAGGCTCCAACTGTCCTTCTTCACACCCGCCGAAAAATCGAAGCTGACAAAGCCCCTGGTATTGCCGAGCAATTCGTTGCTTTCCACGTTCAGATCCTGCGTCGCCCCAGTCTGGTACAGCGCCGCCCCCTGGAAGAAGGCGACATAATCGCCGATGTCGGTGTCGTAGCGGATCGACGTCGTGCCCTTGAACCTGGGCTGGCGCGGCAGGCGCGTGCCGTTGGCCGCCGCGACCTGTGGCGTCGGCGGGGCGGAGCCTTCCACGAACTCGCCCAATGTGCAGCTACTGAGCTGAGAGATTGACAGGGTCGCCGCGTTGAGCGCGAAGTTGCAGAAATCCCCTTTCAGCTTGGCGTCATTATAGGCGCCGGACGTCGAAATGGTGATCTTGCCCAGCCTGAGATCGGCATCATATTCGATACCCTTCACCTCGGCCTTGCCGGCATTGCCGGTCATGCCCGCCCCCTGCGCGCCCGACACCACGACGCCATATTGGATATTATTCCATTTTTCATAATAGACGGCGGCGTTGAAGCGGAAGATATTGTTCCAGGTCGTCTTAACGCCCACCTCGATATTGGTGAGCGTTTCGGACTTGAACGGCTGCACGGTGACAATCTGGCCCAGGCTGCGGATGCGCAGCGGCCGGTTGAAGCCGCCGGGGCGGAATCCGGTCGAATAGTTGAAATAGACCATCTTGTCCGGCTGGAACTGCCAGTCCAGCGCGACCTTATGGGTCTCACCATCCTCCTTATACCGTCCGGTCCCGTCCGCCGCGAGCGGATTGGTATTGATGCAGGTCAGTCGCTCGTCATCCGGCAGCGGCGTCGTGCAGCCCACGCCTGCCGCGGACCCGGCCACACCGGCAAAACCCTTCACCTTATAATCGGTCCAGAAATAGCGGATGCCGCCGGTCAGCTTCAGTGTCGGCGTGATGTTGTAATGGCCTTCGGCGAAGACCGCCTTGTCATGATAAAGCTGGTTCTGCTCGACGAAATAGAAGGCATCCCCCTTCACCGCCTGCGTCCCCAGCAGCATCGTGCCCAACGGATTGCCGTTCGCATTGATGACATCGCTGGTGTCGAAATAGGGATTGCCATCCTCATCATAGGCGATGCCGTACATGGCCGGCACACCGATCAGACCGCCCGGAACATCGCCGCCGCCGGTCTGGGTATAGCCTGTGATGCTGTCCAGGCCGCGGATCGCGTAGCTGGTGTTCAGCTCATTCTTCTGCCGCTGGTAGAAACCGCCGATGGTCACGTCGAACGGCCAGTCCTTGGGCGTGGTGATCCGCAATTCCTGCGTGAACTTGTTGCGGTGCGTATCGGCGTGATAATATTGCGTCGGATTAATCATGGAGCATTGCTGCGACGCGCCCGTTCCGGTGCAATTGTCGAAAAACTGCAGATAGCTTTCATAGCCCGCGCCGAAGCCGTCATAGGTGACGGTATAATAGGTATAGTCGTTCAGCGTACGGGTGCGGCGCTTGAAATAGCCGGTCGCGGACACGACGTCCCAGTCGCCGATATGGCCATGGATCGACAGCGCCGCCTGATACCAGCGATCATCATTGCGGGTCTGGTCATAGTCATGGACTTCCAGGTCGCCGACGCGCGGATCATAGCCGAAATAGCCGTTCGACACCTGTTTCTGGGCGGTGATTTCCGGCGTGATGTCCCACCCTTCGACCGGCTGCCACAAAAGCTGGAAACGGCCGCCAAATTCCTTGATCGTGTTGTAATCGTCCTTGGCGATGGCCGCGTTGCTCACCGCATAGGTCGTGTTGGGATTGTTATCGCCCAGATTATAGACCGCCGGTCGGCCGTCGTTGAAGGTGCCGTTGTTGAAGACATTGTCGATATAGCCACCATCGCGCCGGTAATAGCCCATCGCCCGCACCGCCAGCGTGTCGCTCATCGGCACATTGACATAGGATTCGAGCTGGCCGCCGAAATCGCCCTTGCCATATTTATTGGCTTCGACGTCATAGCCAAACTCGAACTTGTCGAGCTTGGGCTTGTTGGTGATGAGGCGAATGGTGCCCGCCAGCGACCCGGCGCCGTAGAGCGTGCCTTGTGGCCCCGACAGCGCCTCGACACGCTCCAGGTCATAGGCGTGGATATCGGGCACTTCGGTGCCGGTGATCGGCATGTCGTCCAGATAATAGCCGACCGAGGCATAGGCACCGCCCGCAGGCACGATGCCGCGGAAAAAAGCGGTGTTGCGGCCCGGCCCGATGCCCTCGAACGATACCGACGGCAACAGCGCGGCGAAATCGCTCAATCCCTTGACCTGCCGCTCCGCCAGCTTTTCGGCGCCCAGCGCCTGCATGGAGATCGGCACCTTCTGGATGCTCTGCGCGCTGCGCGTCGCCGTCACGACGATTTCACCCAGGCCCTGACCATCATCGACGGGCGTCGAGGCGGCCGGATTCGCGGCGGCCTGCTGAGCCATTGCGGGGGAGACAAGCCCCGCCAGGATCGTGGTCACCCCCAGTATCTTCATCAAGTGCGACCGGCGATGAGACTGGATTTTCATTCTATCGGACTCCCCCTGTAGAAACGAAGCCTCCCTTCTCCCTCTCCCCGTCCACGGGTGTGCCCGTGTGTTTATGACGCATTGCACCCCGTCCCTGCGGACAGGGCCGATCCCGGCCTTCGCAAAGGCGCACAATCCTGTGGCCGGAACGCCCTGCGCTTCCGAACCTGCCGCGCGCTGGCGCGACACCCATGATGTCGTGACTACCCCTTGGACTTTTCTATAATTCCGTACGATCGTCCAGCTTTGATAATGCGGCAACGCAGGCAGGAGTCAACAGCTTAGTTGCTCCTTTGTTACATAGTTTTCCGCATCGTCATTGCGCGGCCGAAAAATCGCGTTCATTGTGCATATGGGAAAAGAAATAGGACAGGTCTATGGATTCCGCTTCGGGCATCGCCGCCAAGGCGATCAGCCCTCCTCCACTGGACCCGGCACTGGATCAGGCACTGGCGTGCGCCGCGCGGCACCTGGATGCCGAACCGGCCACGGCGCTGGCTCAGGCTGAGGCGATCCTGCGGCAGGCACGGGGTTTTGCGCCAGCGGAACTGATCGCCTGCCAGGCCTTGCGGCGGCTGGGCCAGCCCCAGGCCGCCCTGACGCGCTTGTCCCGCCTCGCCCGCAATCAGCCGCGCGTGCCCGCCCTGCTCTGGGAACTGGCGCAGGCGGCCAGCGAGACGGGCGACACCGGTCAGGCCATCGCCGCGCTGGAAAACCTGACCCGTCAGCAGCCCACAATCGCCAGCGGCTGGTTCCTTCTCGCCGGGGAATTGCGCAAGGCCGGCCGCGATCAGGACGGCTGGCGTGCCGACCTGTCGGGCGTCCACGCCGCCTCCCGCGACCGCGACCTGCTCGACGCGGCGGTGGCGATGAACGAAGGTCGCCTCGACGACGCCGACGCCAGACTCAGCGCGCGCGACGATCCCCCCGCCATTCGCCTGGCCGGCGAAATCCAGTGGCGGCGCGGCGACATGAGCCGGGCGCTGGCGCTGGTCGAACGCGCGGTGCGCCTCGCCCCCGGCTTCGATCTGGCGCGCGATTTCCTCATCCGCCTGCTGCTCCAGAACAACCGCCTGCCCGAAGCGCTGGACCATGCGGAGATACTCACCGCCTCCCCGCTCAAACATCCCGGCTATGATCTCGTCAAGGCGTCGGTGCTGGTGCGCCTGGGCGATCAGGAAGGCGCGCGAACGATCTACGAACGCCTGCTTGCCGTCCGGCCCGACCAGCCACAGGTCTGGCAGAATCTGGGCCATGCGCTGAAAACGCTGGGGCAACAGGCCGACGCCATCCACGCCTATCGCCGGGCCGTGGCCCAGCAGCCAACCATGGGCGAAGCCTGGTGGAGCCTTGCCAACCTCAAGACGGTCACGCTGACCGCAAACGACGTCGCCGCGATGGAACGGGCGCTCGCCTCGCTCGAACCGGAGGAGGAAGCGCGAAGGGAAGATATCTTCCACCTCCATTTCTCGCTGGGCAAGGCATATGAGGATGCGAAGGACTATCCCGCCGCCTTCGCCCATTATGACCAGGGCAACCGCCTGCGCCGGACCATGGTGCTGCACGACGCCGACTCCTTCGCCGCCGAGGTGAAGGCCGCATCGGGCCTCTTCACCGCGCCCTTCATCGCGCAGAGGGGCGACGGCGGCTGCCCCGCGCCCGATCCGATCTTCATCGTCGGCCTGCCGCGCGCCGGATCGACGCTGGTGGAGCAGATCCTTTCCAGCCACAGCCGGGTCGAAGGCACGATGGAACTGCCCGACATGATGGCGATCGCCGGTCGCCTGCAATCGCGCGTGGACGAAGGGGAGTTTCCCGATTTCCGCGCCATGATCCTGTCCCTCACCCCGGCCGACCGTACGCGGCTGGGCGAGGAATATCTGGAACGCACCCGCATCCACCGCCGCAGTGACAAGCCGCACTTCATCGACAAGCTGCCCAACAACTGGCAGCATGTCGGCCTGATCCAGCTCATCCTGCCGAACGCCCGAATCATCGATGCGCGCCGCCATCCGATGGGCTGCTGTTTTTCCGGCTGGAAGCAGCATTTCGCGCGCGGTCAGGCATTCAGCTACGACCTCACCGACATCGGCCGCTACTATCGCGCCTATGTCGACCATATGACCGCCTTCGACACGGCCATGCCCGGCCGGGTCCACCGCGTCCTCTATGAACGCATGGTCGCCGACACGCCGGGGGAAGTCGCGCGGCTGCTCGACCATCTCGGCCTGCCGTTCGAGGAGGAGTGCCTGTCCTTCTGGCGCAACCGACGCGCGGTGCGCACCGCCAGTTCCGAACAGGTGCGCCAACCCATCTTCACCGACGGCCTCAACCATTGGCGGCATTTCGCCCCATGGCTTGGCCCGTTGGAGGAAGCGCTGGGACCGGTCCTGCCCGCCTATCCCGACGCGCCCGCCTTTCTTGGCTGAGGCCGATCGACATTCACTTCCTACGCCGTCATGCCGGACCCTTCGACAGGCTCAGGGCAGGCCTGATCCGGCATCCAGGGCCACAAAGGGCAGCACCTACGACTCTGGATTCCGGGTCAAGCCCGGAATGACGATGAAAATGAGGCTTCCCCTTCCACCCGAATCTCGATCCGCCCTACTGCGCCGGCAACACCCGCGCCCGGCATTCGCCGAAGCCGATCGGCACCGCCCCGTCCGCCTCGCCCCGCGCGCGCAGCGTCACCTCGTCCCCATCTTCCAGGAAGGTCCGCGTCTCGCCGGTCGGCAGCGTGATCGGCTCCCGCCCGCCGCTGGACAGTTCCATCAAGCTGCCATAGCCGTCCCGCCCCAGCGCGGAGATGGTACCGGTGCCCAGCAGGTCGCCCGGTTGCAGGTTGCAGCCATTGGACGCATGATGCGTCACGATCTGCTGCACCGTCCAGTACATGTTGCTGGCCGGTCCCCGGCTGAGGCGCAGCGGCGCATGTCCCCCCGCCCGCATCGCCGCGCTGCTCAATTCCACCTCCAGCGCCAGCCCTAGCGCGCCATGCGTCTGGTCGTCACTATCGCTCAGATAGGCGAGCGGCGCGGGGTCTCCCTCCGGCCGCGCCGGCTGGGCGATGCGGAAGGGGGCGAGCGCTTCGGGCGTCACCACCCAGGGCGAAATGGTCGAATGGAAATTCTTGGCCAGGAACGGTCCCAGCGGCTGATATTCCCAGGCCTGGAAATCACGCGCCGACCAGTCGTTGAGCAGGCAGAAGCCCGCGATGTGCGCCGCCGCCTGCCCGATCGGGATCGGCGTGCCAAGATCATTGCCCAGCCCGATCCACACGCCCAGCTCCAGCTCATAATCGAGCCGCACCGTCGGGCCGAAGAGCGGCGCGTCGGCCTCCGGCGGCTTGCGCTGCCCGCGCGGCCGTACCAGCGGTTCGCCCGAAGGCCGCACCGACGACGCCCGGCCATGATAGCCGATCGGTACATATTTATAATTGGGCAGCAGCGGATTGTCGGGCCGGAACTGGCGGCCGATATTATTGGCGTGATGAATGCCGACATAGAAATCGGTGTAATCGCCGATCCGCGCCGGCAGATGCAGCGTGCAATCCACCGCCGCATGCAACATCGGCTCCACCGCCGCGCGATGCGCGGGATCGGACAGCAGTTCGCTCAGCCGCCGCCGCAGCGCGACACGCTGCGTCGCCGGCAAGGCCATCAGCCCGTTCAGCACCTCCCCGGCGCAGAGCGGCGCAACCGCCGCCGGCAGCAGGCCCGCATTGGCGCAGGCGGGCAGGTCCAGCACCATGTCGCCAATCGCCACCCCCGCGCGCGGCCGCATCCCTTCGATCGAAAATAGGCCGAAGGGCAGATTCTGCACCGGAAAATCCTGATGCTCCTGCGCGCTTTCGACCCAGCTCGTCCGCCGGGGGTCATGCGTCTCGTCGGTCGTCCACCAGCTCATCGCGGCAGCTTCGCCTTGGGGAAACCCTGCCAGCAATCGTCATAATCGCCCTGCAACAACGGTGTTTCCATCGCCCAGCGGGTCGGGCGGAACGGATATCGACTCTCGATCATGAACGCCATCGTCTCCTCTATCTTCTGCGGAACCAGCGTCGCCGCGCTCGCCCTGCGCCAGCTTTCCACGTCCGGCCCATGCGCGCCCATGCAGTTATGCAGGCTGCCGCCGCCGGGCGCAAAACCGCCCGCCTTGGCGTCATAGGCGCCGTGGAGCAGCCCCATATATTCGCTCATGATATTGCGATGGAACCAGGGTGGCCGGAACGTGTCCTCCGCCACCATCCAGCGCGGCGGGAAGATGACGAAGTCGGCGTTCGCGGTGCCGGGCGTGTCGCTGGGGCTGGTCAGCACGGTGAAGATGGACGGGTCGGGATGGTCGAAACTCACCGTCCCCATGACGTTGAAGCGGGACAGATCATAGCGCCAGGGCGCCAGATTGCCGTGCCACGCCACCACGTCGAACGGGCTATGGTCAAGGTCGCTGGCCCACAGCCCCCCCCTATATTTCTGCACGACCTGCGTGCGCCGCTCAACATCCTCGAAGGCCGCGACCGGCGTCTCGAAATCGCGCGCATTGGCCAACCCGTTGGACCCGATCGGCCCCAGTTCGGGCAAACGGAACAGCGCGCCGTAATTTTCGCAGACATAGCCCCGCCCCGTCCCTTCGGGCAGCTCGACGCGAAAGCGCACCCCGCGCGGCACCAGCGCGACCTGGCCGGGCGCAACATCGATCACGCCCATTTCGGTGACGATGCGCAGTGCGCCCTGCTGCGGCAGGATCAGCATCTCGCCATCGGCGGAGAAGAAGGCGCGATCGACCATCGACCGGCTCGCCGCATAGAGATGGATCGCGCAGCCCTTCCCCGCGCCGACATCGCCATTGCCCGCTACCGTCACCAGCCCATCGACGAAATCCACGCCCTCCCCCGCCGCCGGCAGCGGGTTCCAGCGCATCCGATTGGGCGAAGGGGGCGCTTCGTCAAAAGGGGCCGACCGGATCAGCGTCTCGCGCGCATAGGGCCGGAACGGCCCATGCCCCGCGCTCGGCCGCATCCGGTAGAGCCAGCTCCGCCGATTCTCCGCCCTGGGCGCGGTGAAGGCCGTGCCCGACAATTGTTCGGCATAAAGGCCATAGGCCGGCTGCTGCGGCGAATTGCGCCCCTGCGGCAGCGCGCCGGCCACCGCCTCGCTCGCATGATGATTGGCGAAACCGGGGAGATAGGCCATTTCGTCTCCTCGCTTACGCATCCACCTTCACGACGCCGCGCCGTATCTGGTCCAGCTCGATGCTTTCGAACAGCGCCTGGAAATTACCGTTACCGAAACCCTCATTGCCCTTGCGCTGGATGATCTCGAAGAAGATCGGGCCGAACATATTCTCGGTGAAGATCTGGAGCAATATGCCCTCCTGCTCGACATCGCCGTCGATCAGGATGCGGTTCTTCCGCAGTCGCTCCAGATCCTCGCCATGGCCCGGCACGCGCGTGTCGACCAGCTCATAATAGGTCTCAATCGTGTCCTGCAACCGCACGCCGCGCGCCCGCAGCCGCTCCACCGTGTCGTAGATATTGGCCGTGGTCAGCGCCAGATGCTGGATACCCTCGCCATGATAGTCGCGGATGAACTCCTCGATCTGGCTCTTGTCGTCCTGGCTTTCATTGAGCGGGATGCGGATCGCCTTGTCGGGCGCGATCATCGCCTGGCTGGTGAGGCCCGTCGCCTTGCCCTTGATATCGAAGAATTTCTGTTCCTCGAAGCCGAACAGGGTGCGGTAAAATTCGCTCCACACCCGCATCTGTCCGCGCCGGACATTGTGGGTCAGATGGTCGAGCAGGTCGAGGCCGACATTGTTGCGCGCCTCCGCCTCGCGCCAGCCGGGAAATTCGGCCCAGTCGGCATAGAGGTCCACGTCATCCTGGATGAAATAGAGATAGGCCCCGCCAATCCCCTCGATGACGGTATCATCTTCTTCCGTCGCTTTCGCGCCATTGTCCAGCGCCCAGGCGAGCGCCGCCGCCGGATCGGCCACGCGGAACGCCATGGCGCTCGCCGACGGCCCATGCACGCCGCGGAACGCCGCCACCCGCCCGGCATCGTCGCGGTTCAGCATCAGGTTGATGCGCCCCTGCTTGTAGCGGGTGATATTCTTGGCTGGATGGCGATGCGTCGCGGTGAAGCCCAGCGCCAGAAACTGCGCCGCCATCGCCTCCGGATCGGGCGAGGTGAACTCGACGAACTCGAAGCCGTTGAGGCCGAGCGGATTGTGGGGGGGATTGTCCGGGTTGGCAGTCATGAAACTTCCTCTTCCTTCTTTTTCGCATAGGCCTGGGTGCCGCGCGTCAGCACGCGGTCGCCCGGCAGGATGGTGTCGGTGTCCAGGTCCGCCAGCCTGGCCAGTTCCCGGTAGAGCGGCGCGAAGTCGATCCCGGTCGTCTGCGCCAGCAGATGCTCGAAACTGTCGATGACGAAATAGCTCTGCTGGAAATCGTCGATCTTGTAGCGCGTGCGCATCAGCCGCCGGAGGTCGAAGCCGATCCGGTTGGGCGACGGGTCTTCCAGCGCGAAATGCGATTCGGCGTTGGACGATACGATCCCCGCGCCATAGAGGCGCAGCCCCTGCGGCGTGTCGATCAGCCCGAACTCGACCGTATACCAATAGAGCCGCGCCAGCTTCTCGATCGCGCCCAGTCCGTCGGCGCGCAGCCCACCCTGCCCATAGGCCTGCATATAATCGGCGAAGACCGGGTTGGCGAGCAGCGGCACATGGCCGAACACGTCATGAAACACGTCCGGTTCCTCTAGATAATCTTCCTGGTCCGGCGTGCGGATGAAGCGCCCGGCGGGAAAGCGGCGGTTGGCGAGATGCTCGAAAAAGACACGGTCAGGCACCAGCCCCGGCACCGCGACCACCTGCCACCCCGTGGCCTGCATCAGCCGGTCGGACAGCGCCCGGAAATCGGGAATGCCCGGCCGGTCCATGCGCAATATGTCGAGGCCGGCGAGAAATTCGGGCACGACCCGCCCCTCCAGCATCACCGCCTGCCGCTCGAACAGCCGGTCCCACATGGCGTGATCGGCCGCATCATAACGGTCCCAGTCCTGCGGGATCGTCCAATCCTTCGCGGCATGGGCAGGACGGGCATCGGCGGTCTTCTCCATATTGGCAATGGTCGCAAAGAACAGCCGAAAATGCTTTTCAAAATCATGTTATTTGCCGTGATGATCGGCAATATCTTTCATGTTATGCTGATTTCATGACTAATATTCTCACCCTGGATTCCCTCGACCGCCGCATCCTCACCGAACTTCAGCGCGACGCCGCGTTGAGCAATGCGGACCTTGCCGAACGGGTGGGCAGCACCGGTCCGTCCTGCTGGCGCCGCGTCCGCGCGCTACAGGATCAGGGCATATTGCGCCGCGCCGTCTGGCTCGCCGATCCGCGCGGCCTGGGCCAGGGCGTCACCGTCCTCTGCCATGTCCGCATGAAGGAATTTTCGGGCGAGGCCATCGCCGCTTTCGAGGCTTTCGTGCGCGGCCACGAACAGGTGATGGAATGCTATTCCATGTCGGGCGAGTGGGACTATCTGCTGCGGATCGTGGCGTCGGATGTCGCCGACTATGAGCATTTCCTGATGCGCACCCTGCTCAAACATCCTTCGGTCGCGGGCGCCTCGTCCCAATTCGCCCTTTCCACCACCAAATATGAAACCGCCCTGCCGATCCGGTAACGCAGGCCGGATCAGCCGCATACCGGCCACGGCGCACCCATTTTCTCCTTGCTCCCGCCGCGTTACCATGCACAAAGCTTGCCAATCGCCCTAGGGCTGCCAATTTACCCCCGCGAGCCCCATGGCCCGCAAGGATGACAGGATGCACGACGTGACCGCCCAGGAACGGCCGAACCCGGCCCAGCCCCCCGCCCCCATCGAAGTGGGTGATGGCCTGTCGGTCATCTCGATCGCGAAAAGCTATGACAAGCGGGTGGTCCTCTCCGACGTGTCGCTGACCGTGGCCAAGGGCGAAGTGGTCGGCCTGCTCGGTCCCAATGGCGCGGGCAAGACCACCTGTTTCTATTCGGTCATGGGCCTGGTCCGTCCCGATCACGGCCGCATCGTCCTGGATGGGCAGGATATCACCGGCCTGCCCATGTATCGCCGCGCGATATTGGGCCTGGGCTATCTGCCGCAGGAAACTTCGATCTTCCGGGGCCTCAGCGTCGCGCAGAATATCAGCGCGGTGCTGGAACTGGCCGAACCGGACAAGGCGTCGCGCGATGCCCGCCTCGAACAGTTGCTCGAAGAATTCGGCCTCACCCGCCTGCGCGACAGCGCGGCCATGGCGCTGTCGGGCGGCGAGCGTCGCCGGTGTGAGATTGCTCGTGCGCTGGCCGCCAATCCCTCGATCGTGCTCCTCGACGAGCCGTTCGCCGGCATCGACCCGCTCTCCATCGCCGACATTCGCGATCTGGTGAAGGATCTCAAGAATCGCGGCATCGGCGTGCTCATCACCGATCATAATGTGCGCGAAACGCTGGAAATCGTCGACCGCGCCTGCATCATCTATGACGGCCAGATGCTCTTCGCCGGCAGCCCGACCGAACTGGTCGCCAATGCCGATGTCCGGCGTCTCTATCTGGGCGAGAATTTCCAGCTTTGAGATGAGACCGCGGCATCGTCTCCTTCCGGTCGCGGGCCAGTCTTTATGGCGCTAGGGCCGCGCCTCGACATTCGCCAGAGCCAGTCTCTGGTCATGACGCCCCAGCTTCAACAGGCGATCAAGCTGCTGGCGCTGTCCAACCTGGAAATCGAGGCTTTCGTCGCGGGCGAGCTGGAGAAAAATCCCCTGCTCGAAACCGGCGGCGGCAGTGACGCCCTGCCCGCATCCGACGGCATCGACCGCGATGTCGAACGCCCCACGCTCGCCGCCGAAACCGGCGCCAGCGACGATCTGATCGCGCAAGGCCTGGGCGGCGCGGACAATCCGCTCGACGTCGACCATGGCGCCGACACCTTCATCGACGACGGCCCCGGTGATCGCATGGCCAACGCGCTTGGAACGGCAGGCGGCAGTGGCATGGATATGCTCTCCGGCGGCGGCTATGGCGATGATGCGCCCGATTTCGACGCTTTCGCCGCGCCCGATGTCAGCCTTCAGGAACATCTGATGGATCAGGCCCGCGCCGCCCTGACGGACCTGGACCTCCTCATCGCCAGCCAGCTCATCGGCCAGATCGACGAAGCCGGCTATCTGGAAGCCAATCTGCTCCAGATTGCGCATGGCCTGAACCTGCCGCTTTATCAGGTCGAAAGGGTGCTGGGCGTCATCCACACATTCGACCCCACCGGCGTCGGCGCGCGCAGCCTGTCCGAATGCCTGGCGCTCCAGGCCAAGGAAGCCGATCGCCATGATCCCTGCATGGCGCGCCTGCTCGCCAATCTCGACCTGCTGGCGAAGGGCGCCCTGCCCCACCTCCGTCGCATCTGCGGCGTGGATGAGGAGGATATGGCCGACATGATCGCCGAACTGCGCGGCTATGATCCCAAGCCCGGCCTCCGCTTCTCCAGCGATCGCGCCACACCGGTGACGCCCGACCTGTTCGTGCGGCCCGCCGGAGAAGGCTGGGCGATCGAGGTGAACGGCGCCACCCTGCCCCGCCTGCTCGTCAACCGCAGCTACTATGTCGAACTGTCGAGCGGCCCGCAGGACAAGGCCAGCAAGGCCTGGCTCGCCGACTGCCTCGCCAGCGCCAACTGGCTGGTGAAGGCGCTCGACCAGCGGCAGAAGACGATCATCAAGGTGACGAGCGAGATATTGCGCCAGCAGGAGGAGTTTTTCCGCCAGGGCGTCGCGCATCTCAAGCCGCTGACGCTCAGGGCCGTCGCCGATGCGATCGGGATGCATGAATCCACCATCAGCCGCGTCACCTCCAACAAATATCTCGCCTGCCCGCGCGGCCTCTACGAACTCAAATATTTCTTCACCAGCGGCGTCGCGGCGGCGGGCGGCGACGGCGCCGTCTCGGCCGAAGCGGTGAAGAGCCACATCAAGGCGCTGATTTCCGCCGAAGACCCGCAGGCGATCCTGTCCGACGACACGCTGGTCGACCTGCTCCGCGCTAAGGGCATGGACATCGCCCGCCGCACCGTCGCCAAATATCGCGAAGCGATGGGCATCGGATCGTCGGTGCAAAGGCGGCGGCAGAAAGCGCTCAAGGGGAAAGCGGCATGAAGTCAGGCGTGTGGTCTGACCGGCGCGTGACGAAATCGCCGATTTGGGCGGGCCAAGGGAAGAGCCGTCGCCACGAAGTTCGTAGCGACGGCCCCGTTACTTTACTTGGTAGAACACCGCCAGCAGATGAGCTGGCCGTCTTCATCATCGACCCGCTCGCCGATAAGGGAGGAGAGCTATGGGTTCTGGGCTTTCGAGTAGAGATATAGTCGAGCGTCGGTGCCTGAACTTTTCGAAGATATCGCGATGGATATCGAACGCGCCTACGCGGTGAAGCCGTTGACCTTACGCAGGATGCCGTCGATTATCCGTTCCGGAAGGTAGCGGCGGAGGGCGCGAACCTGAGTGGATTGCTTGCCTGCGGAATAGCGAATCCTGGGCTTCTTCGCGGTGGCGGCCTTGACCACGATGTCAGCAACGACCTGCGGATCGTCGCCCTTTTCGACCCAGGTGCGCATCAGATTTTCGCTACGTACCCGTTCGGACGCATAGGCAGGAAGAGACTGGTCGGCGCGCGTCAAGTTTTCCTCAAACGAAGTGCGCGTCACGCCGGGCTCCACCAGTACCACGCGAATGCCAAAGGCGCGCACTTCATGATCAAGCGATTCCGAATAGCCTTCGATGGCGTGCTTGGTAGAGGCATAGAAGGCGTTGAACGGGGAAGGGATCAGGCCGAGGATCGAACTCATATTAATGATCCGGCCGCTTTTCTGCTTGCGCATGGCCGGAAGCACGGCATTGACGACACGAGCGACACCAAAGACGTTGACGTCGAACAGGCGCTGGGCCTGGGCGATGGAAGACTCCTCGGCGGCGCCGAGCAGGCCGATGCCAGCATTGTTGACCACAAGGTCGATGCGGCCAGCCTGTTTCACGATCTCCGCAATCAGTGTCTGGACCGAAGCTTCATCGGTCACGTCGCAGATCAGCATTGTAATGCCCGGCGGATTGGTTGTCGGCTTGCGGCTGGTGCCGAACACCCGATAGCCGACTTTCGCCAGGGCTTCGGCTGTCACGAGGCCTATGCCGGAGGATGCGCCCGTTACCAGGGCAACGCCATTGTTTGTGTTACGCATGTCATCAACTTTCATTCGGTATGGATCATTGCCCGAAGTCGTGTTACTATCTTTTCGATACTATGTAACTATCAAAAAGATATGTAATGAAAAATAATTCAGTTCCGCAGTGCCCCGTCGCCCGTGGCCTTGATTCAGTCGGTGATGCGTGGAGCATTCTTGTCCTGCGTGATGCCCATGCCGGCCTCACCAGGTTTGACCAGTTCAGGAAGAGCCTCGGTATTGTGCCGTCCGTGCTCACAAAGCGCCTCAAGGCGCTGACTGAGGGTGGATTGCTCGAAAAGTGTCTCTATTCGGAAAAGCCTCCCCGCGAGGAGTACGTGCTTACGGATGCGGGCCGGGATTTCCTGCCGGTACTCATGATGATCGGAGCGTGGGCCCATCTGTATTGCGATGGCGACCTGGCCCGCTATGTCGATGCGGAGTCCGGGGCAGAGATCGAACCGGTCGCTATAGATGCCGTTACAGGGACAAAACTGGGGACCCGGGCCTTAAGGCTGAAGATGTGACCAGAATTACCCTGGCCCGCCTCGTTGTGAAGTGTTCAAGCGTTGGCGTGGTTCAGATTGGGCCGCGCGCGTGCCGAAAGTAACCGCTTTTGGGAAGCACTCATTACAATGTGAACGGCAACAAATGGTCGCTTTCCGACTGACACAAAACCCACCCCGCTGCGACTAAGCCACGCCTGCGGCGCGGCAAGTCTCGCTCCCCTCCCTTTCAAGGGAAGAGTTGAGGGTGGGCCCGCGCAACGCGCTCGGAACGCGGAACGAATGACGGCGGTGCGAACATGCCGTCCCGCTTTCAATGTAGGATTTTCTCTGATCTACCCTGGGGGATGAAACAGCCCTTGCTTCCCCCCGCATCCAGACGCCCGTGACCTTGCTGGCGCGCCAGTGTGACCCAGGTGGCGCGGTGGTGAGGCGTCCGCGACGCGCTGGCGTGACCGGGGTGGCGCGTGGATGGTGCGCCAGCGTCACATCGTCTACGCTTTTCCGCCGAAATTGCCGCGAACCGACGCGGAAATTGCCCCTGCGACGGTGTGAACTTCGATGTGATGACAAGATGTAACCTCCCATTCCAAAAATTGCGTCGCCTATCACCCGGCGACCCGCTTGACCCCGCCCGCCCGAACGGCAAAAGCAGCGCCTGAACGCCCCCACCAAGGATCGCCCATGTCCGTCGCCTATCTGAACGGCAGCTATCTGCCGCTGGACGAAGCCCGCATTTCCCCGCTCGACCGCGGTTTCCTCTTCGCCGACGGCATCTATGAAGTCGCCGCCGTGATCGACGGCAGGCTGGTCGACAGCGCCAGCCATCTCGCCCGGCTGGAGCGTTCCACCGCCGCGATCGGCATCGCCCTGCCGCTGACCCTGGCGGAGATCGAGGCGGCACAGAAGGAACTGGTCGCCCGCAACACGCTCGGCGAAGGGCTGGTCTATCTCCAGATCACGCGCGGCGCCGACACGACCCGCGATTTCATCGCGCCCACCGGCCTGCAACCAACCCTTTTCATGTTCGTGCAGGCCAAGAGCTTTAGCGACATGCCCGCCGTCAGGACCGGCATCGCCGTGGCCACCATGCCCGACCAGCGCTGGGCGCGCCGCGACATCAAGAGCGTGGGCCTGCTCGCCCAGGCCATGGCCAAGCAGGCCGCCAGGGACGCCGGCGCGCAGGAGGCCTGGATGGTGGAGGACGGCTTCGTCACCGAAGGCGCTTCTTCCACCGCCTTCATCGTCACCGACGAAGGCATTATCACCCGCCCCTACAGCCAGTCGGTGCTCGCCGGCTGCACCGGCGCGGCACTGGCCACGCTGGCGGAGGAAAGCGGCCTGGCCGTCGTCCGCCGCCCCTTCACCGTGGCGGAAGCCCTCGCCGCGAAGGAGGCCTTCATCACCAGCGCCTCGACCTTCTGCCTGTCGGTCGTGCGCATCGACGGCCAGCCCGTGGGCGACGGCACGCCCGGCCCGGTCGCAACCCGGCTGCGCACCCTCTATGTCGACTTCGCCCGCGCGACCGCTGTTTGAAGATGCGCCTTTCGGCGCATAGCGGCACCAGCCCTCTCAAAATGCACTCTTCCGCGCATTTTCAAACAAACTCTGAGGTTTGACTCCATTATGGACCGATCATCATCCTTTCTTAAGAGGATAGGAAAGTTCCTCGACTTTCGCCCCGCGATGGCATCGGGCCGGATGGAAAACGGACCGAACCGGGCGTAGCAGAAAGCGCCAATCCACGCCTTCTTCCAACTTCGCTCCATAATGGCCGATGATCGGGCTGAACCGATCCGTTCTTGCTTTAGTCTCCGGAACGAAGCTAGAACAGGATTCGGACCATGATGGAAGATTTTTCCTACGCCCAGCCGTTGCCAGGCAATGCCGCGCCGCTTGCGCCGCGCGACGAACGCGCCGGTCTTCTGGTCGTGGCGGACTGGGCCGATGTCCAGGATCTGGCGCCGGTGGCGCAAGCGGCCGGCCTGCGCCTGCTGGGTGTTGCCGACCTGACCGAAGCGTCGACCCGGCTGGATGCGCAGGTGCAATGCGACGCGCTGCTGCTCTTTTGCCCCACCTTCACGCCGACGCTGGAACGTTTGCTGGTCCAGGTCGAAACCCAGGCGATCCAGACCGGCATGGCGGTGATCCTGGTGGCGGGCTGGGAAACGGTCGAACTCGCCTTCGCCTGCGTGCGCAGCCCCCATACCCAATTGCTCTGCGATCCCGACCGGACCGAACTGGCCGCAGCCCTGGTGGCGGCGGGCGAGCATCGGCCGATCAGCGGCAGCGTCCATGAAATGGATCGGGAAAATGTGCGGCTCCAGCAGTTGAGCGAGGAGGTCGGCCGCCTCGCCCGCACGCTCGACGCCCTGACCCAGCGCAGCCGCCTTGCTCCTCCCTCCTTCGACCTGGGGCCGCGCATCTCCGACCGGCCGAGCGATTATGCCGGTATGCCCACGCTCGCGCCCATCAGCACGACGGCGCGCCCGGCCGACCTGCCCGCCATCTCCCCGCAGCAGGTTCGCGACCTGCTCCGTGCGCGCCGCATCCGCGCGGATTTCCTGCCCGGCGACCTGTTCGCCGATCCGGCCTGGGACATGCTGCTCGACCTGCTCGCCGCCCGGCTGGAGCAGGAGCGCGTATCCGTTTCCAGCCTCTGCATTGCCGCCGCCGTGCCGCCGACCACCGCCCTGCGCTGGATTCGCACGCTCACCGACAAGGGGCTGGTGGAGCGGCAGGCCGACCCGCATGACGGCCGCCGCGTCTTCATCACCCTGGCGCAGGAGACGGCCGAATCGCTGATGCGCTGGTTCGGCGCCAGCCGCCGCCTGCTCGCCCGATGACCCCTTCGCTCGATTGACCGCTTGACCCCGCGCCGGATATCCCTAGATAGGCGCGAACCCGAAGGGGGCGATTAGCTCAGTTGGTAGAGCGTCTCGTTTACACCGAGAATGTCGGCGGTTCGAGCCCGTCATCGCCCACCAGTCTTGCGATCAAGCGTGCATGCACACGCCGATCCGCAGCCGTAACGTTCATCCTGCAGCAAGCGTGAATGCAGCACTGTTACTGCATGACGTTCGCAGCCTTTCTTGGCGGCAGTTTCGCGCCGGTCCTGCTGATGCTCTCACCACTTGCGGTGATGGCGGCCAGCGATCATGCCGACTGGAAACCGGCTGTTCGGGCGATGAAGGGCGATCCGGCATCCTGCACGCCGCTCCATTGGCCGCTGATGTAGCGCCACGGCATATTGCAGCGCACCCTCGCCGCTGCTAACGCCATTGTCCATGATCCAGCCGCCTGAAATCATCCGAGTCTCCAAGTCCCGCGTTTCCTGCGACGGTTCGGGAGACATTCCCGCCGCCCTCGGCCATCCGCGCGTCTTCCTGGAAATTGACGAGCATGGCTATGTCGATTGCGGCTATTGCGATCGCCGCTTCGTGCTGATCGGCGGCGTCGCCGACAATGCCGACGTCGTGACCAGGCCGGACATCGCTTCGGGCGCCAGCCTCTAAAGCGCCTCTAAATTTTCCATTGGGCTTGGCTATTGTCGCCCCTATATCGGGCGGCATGACCGAACTCGCTCCCCCGCTCATCTCAGGCTTCACCGACGCCCGTGGCCTTCTCTATCGCCCCGGCCTGCTCGATCCCGATGGCGCGCGTCGCCTGACGGCCGAAGCGCTGGCCGCCTGCGATGATGGCGAGCTATATCTGCAATATCGGGCGAGCGAGGCCTTCGGCTTCGATGACGGCCGCCTCAAGACCGCCGACTATTCGACCGACGCGGGCTTCGGCCTGCGCGGCGTGTCGGGCGAGATGACAGGCTTTGCCCATGCCAACGACATCAGCGATGCCGCGATCCGCAAGGCGGCGCAGACGCTGGCCCTGCTCGATCCGGCCAACGGTCAGCCCGCCCCGCCGCCGCAGCGCACCAACCGCCACCTCTATACCGACGCCAACCCGCTGGAGATCGTTCCCTTCGCCGAGAAGGTGAAACTCTGCGCCGAGATCGACGCCGCCGCCCGCGCTCGCGACCCGCGCGTCGCCCAGGTGTCCGTCAGCCTGGCCGGAAGCTGGTCGGTCGTGGAAATCGTCCGCGCCGACGGCTTCACCGCGACCGACATCCGTCCGCTGGTGCGCCTCAACGTCTCCATCATCCTGGAGGAAAATGGCCGGCGCGAAACCGGCGTGTTCGGCGTAGGCGGCCGCTATCTCTACGACCAGGTAATGGACAAGAGCGTCTGGAACCGCGCCATTGACGAAGCGCTGGCCCAGGCGCGCGTCAACATGCGATCGGTGGCCGCCCCCGCCGGGGAAATGACCGTGCTACTCGGCCCCGGCTGGCCTGGCGTGCTGGTGCATGAGGCGATCGGCCACGGCCTGGAGGGCGATTTCAACCGCAAGGGCACCAGCGCCTTTTCCGGCCGCGTCGGCCAGCGGGTCGCCGCGCACGGCGTCACCGTGGTGGATGACGGCAGCATCCTGGACCGTCGCGGCTCGCTATCGATCGACGATGAAGGCACGCCAACGCAGGAAAATATCCTGATCGAGGACGGTATCCTCAAGGGCTATATGCAGGACCGCCTCAACGCCCGGCTGATGGGCGTCGCGCCCACCGGCAACGGCCGTCGCGAAAGCTACGCCCATGCGCCCATGCCGCGCATGACCAACACCTTCATCAAGGGCGGTCAGGACGATCCGGAGGAACTGCTCAGCCGCATGAAGTCCGGCATTTTCGCCAAGAGCTTCGGCGGCGGTCAGGTGGACATCGTATCGGGCAAGTTCGTCTTCTCCTGCACCGAGGCGTACAAGGTCGAAAATGGCAAGCTCACCGATCCGATCAAGGGCGCGACCCTGATCGGCGACGGCCCGACCGCCCTGACCAAGGTGGTCGGCATCGGCCACGACTGGGCGTTGGACGAAGGTATCGGCATGTGCGGCAAGGGCGGGCAGAGCGTGCCAGCGGGCGTCGGCCAGCCGACCTTGCTGCTGGAAGGCCTTACCGTGGGCGGCACGGCAGCCTGAAAACGCCGGCCGGCGGCGCGGCGACCGGAGCCGGATGCGGCACGAACGGCGGAACCGTGCCCTTTGTCCGTCGCTTATGAAAGCATGAACATGCTGACCGACAGCCATGATGCGATCACCGCCGACTGGGCGGCGGCGCTGCTCGATTTCTGGTTCAACCAGGTGGGCGAAGCGGGATGGTGGGGCCATGATCCCGCGCTCGACCAGCTTTGCGCCGCTCGCTTCGAAGCGCTGTGGGCGGAAAAACGCGCCCTGCCGCCGGAGGTTTTTCTCGACCGGGCCGACGATGCGCTCGCCGCCGTGCTGCTGTTCGACCAGATGCCGCGCAACATGTTCCGCGACCAGTCCCTGGCCTTCGCCACCGACGCGCTGGCGCGGGACGTGGCGCGCGGCGCCATCGCCCTGGGCTATGACATCCAGATCGGCGGCGCCGGACGCCTCTTCTTCTACATGCCGTTCCAGCATAGCGAGGCGCGCGAAGACCAGGAACTGTCCCTGACCCTGTTCAAAGGCGCGGGCGACGCGAAATCGCTGGACTTCGCCCGCCAGCATCATGCGATCATCACCCGCTTCGGTCGCTTTCCCCACCGTAACGCAGCGCTCGGCCGAGAAACCCTGCCGGAAGAAGCCAGCGCGGTGGCTGAAGGCGGCCACTGGTAGGCAACCCTGCCCAATTTTTAGGCAGCAGCGGACCGCTGCCCATTTTTTCGGCGCTGCATCACGAAGCATCGCACCACAAGCCCGCATGAACCCGTCTTTATCGATTTGGCACGCCTCTTGCTAACTATGGTTCCGCACACCAGTAACAGGGGGCGACATGAAACTTGTCATGGCTATCATCAAGCCGTTCAAGCTTGACGATGTCCGCGAGGCACTCTCCTCGCTCGGCATCGCCGGTATGACGGTCAGCGAAGTGAAGGGCTTTGGTCGTCAAAAGGGGCAGACCGAAATCTACCGCGGCGCCGAATATTCGACCAACATGGTTCCCAAGATCAAGATCGAGGTGGTCTGCGACGACGACCTCGCGCCGCGTGTCGTGGAAGCGACCCAGGCGGCGGCCAATTCGGGCGCCATCGGCGATGGCAAGATCTTCGTCCTCGATGTCGGTCAGGCCGTGCGCATCCGCACCGGCGAGACCGGCGAAACCGCGCTGTAAGAAGGGGGAAATAATGACCTTTTCCAAGAAACTCGGCGGCGTGGCGGGGGCTGCGGCCTTCTCGCTCTTTGCCGCCCTGCCCGCCTGGGCGCAGGCGGCGACGCCCGCCGCCACGGTCGACAAGGGCGACACCGCCTGGATGATGACCTCGACCATCCTGGTCCTGGCGATGATCCTGCCGGGCCTGGCCCTCTTCTATGGCGGCCTCGTCCGCACCAAGAACATGCTGTCGGTCATGACGCAGATCGGCGCGGTGGCCTGCCTCGCGATGCTGCTCTGGGTGATCTACGGCTATTCGATGGCCTTCGGTCCGGATTACACCAGCGGCCTCTCCAACGTCGTCTCGACCTTCGACAAGGCCTTCCTGAAGAGTATCACGCCCGCTTCGCAAGCGGCGACCTTCACCGCCGGCGTCGAAATTCCCGAATATGTCTTCGTCTGCTTCCAGATGACCTTCTCCGCGATCACGATCGCGCTGGTGCTGGGTTCGGTGGTCGAGCGCATCAAATTCTCGGCCGTGATGGTCTTCGCAGCGATCTGGCTGACGATCGTCTATTACCCGATCGCGCACATGGTATGGGCGGCAAGCGGCTATTTCTTCAAGGCCGGCGCCCTCGACTTCGCGGGCGGCACCGTGGTGCATATCAACGCCGGCGTTTCCGCGCTGGTCGCCGCGATCATCCTGGGCAAGCGTATCGGCTATCCCAAGGAACCCATGCCGCCGCACAGCCTGACGCTGACCGGCGTCGGCACCGGCCTGCTGTGGGTCGGCTGGTTCGGCTTCAACGCCGGTTCGGCGCTGGAAGCCAATGGCTCGGCAGCGCTCGCGATGATCAACACCTTCGTCGCCACCGCGTCCGCCGGTCTGTTCTGGATGCTTGCCGAAAAGCTGAACGGTCACAAGGGTTCGGCACTGGGCTTCTGCTCGGGCATCATCGCCGGCCTCGTCGCTGTCACCCCGGCCGCCGGCAACTCCGGTCCGTTCGGTGCGATCATCCTGGGCGCCGTCGCCTCGATCGTCTGCTTCTATGCCGTCACCGTCCTCAAGCCTAAGCTTGGCTATGACGACTCGCTGGACGCCTTCGGCATCCACGGCATCGGCGGCATGATCGGTGCCATCGGCACCGCCATCGTCTACTCGCCTGCCTTCGGTGGCCCCGGCGCTGCGGACTATGAGATCGGCGCCAAGCTGCTCGTCCAGATCGAAGCGGTCGTCGTGACCATCCTCTGGGCGGGGATCGGCACCGCCATCGCCATCTTCATCGCCAAGGCCGTCACCGGTCTGCGGGTCAGCCAGGAGGTCGAATATGAAGGCCTCGACCTCGGTGAACATGGCGAGCGCGCCTACAACCTATAAATTTGGCAGGGCGGGCCGCCCGATCGGGACATGGCCCGCCCGCCCCACCTTGTTCCTCCTGCGAACATGCCTTGGGCTGGTACGAAAGTACCGGCCCTTTTTTTGGCGATTATGCCGTTTGCAAATTCAGCGCGCGCATCCGGGGGTAATCCTTCATCCTCCCCTGGCAGGGGAGGATTTTCTTATGCGAAAGCATCGGTCTTTTTGTTCAGGTCGGCCGGGTCCAAAGCTTTGTGTCGCGTGGCGCGTCGGCGGGCCAGCGGCGTGCACGGCCCGGCACCTGGCAACCTGCCCGGATCACCCAGCCCAGCTTGTCGCGCGTGGGCGTCACCACTCGATGATCCCAGGCCCGTTCGCCTCGCCGCGCGACTTCCCGCGCGATATCGCCATAGATGCCCGCCGCCGCCAGCACCGCCCAGGCCGCGCGCAGCGGCAGCGCGCCGGTGCCATGGCGGGCGCTTTCCTCATAGGCGGCCGCCATGTCGGCCATACGCCGCGCCAGCACCGCCAGACGCGGCCGCGCCCAGGGCTTCATATGCTCGCCGGGCGGGATATCCATCTCCACCAGCCACGCTTCTGGCAGGTAGCAACGATCCGCCGCCTCATCCTCGCTGATGTCGCGGGCGATATTGGCAAGCTGGAAGGCAAGGCCCAGGTCACAGGCCCGGTCAAGCGTCGCCTGATCCTGCGGATCGACCCCCATCAGCACCGCCATCATGCAGCCGACCGCGCCCGCGACATGATAGCAATAGTGCAACATGTCCGCCTCGCTGCGCGGCCGCCAGTCGCGCGCGTCGAGCGCAAAGCCCTCGATCAGGTCATGGGCATAGCGGGGGGGAATCGCGCACTCGCGCATTACCAGGCCGAATCCGTCAAAGGCCGGATCGCCGGTCGGATCGCCCCGCAGCGCCGCGTCGGTCAACACCCGGATGGTCGACAGGCGCGCCTGCCCGTCCGCCACGCCCCGCAGCGTCCCGCCATGATCCTGCCCATCGGCGATATCGTCGCACTTGCGGCACCAGGCATAGAGCAGCCATGCCCGCTCGCGGGTAACGCGATCGAACAACTTGGACGCCATGGCGAAGGACTTGGACCCGCGCGCGATGCTGTCGCGGGCGTGGGCGACCAATTCTCCCCTCCCGCTTGCGGGAGGGGCCGGGGGAGGGTCTGTCAGGATCACAGCCGGAGACATGCCCTCCCCTAACCCCTCCCGCAAGCGGGAGGGGAACTATAATTTCAAAGCCGCGCCGCCTTCATCGCGAAGATCGTCTCGTGCGGCTGATAGGCGGCCATGGCGTCGATCAGCGCCTCGATACTGTCCGCATGGATCAATATCCCGGCATGTTGCGCCCGGATGAAGCCTGCTTCCACCATCTGCCGGTTGAAACCGATCAACTGGTCGTAGAAGCCCGCGACATTGAGCAGACCGACCGGCTTGTCATGATAGCCGAGCTGCGCCCAACTGATCGCTTCCCACAATTCGTCCATCGTGCCGACGCCGCCGGGCAGGGTGACGAAGCCGTCCGACAGGTCGGTGAAGAGCTGCTTGCGCTGGTGCATGGTCTGGACGACATGCAATTCGGTACAGCCTCGATGCGCGACCTCCGCGCCGACCAGCGCTTCGGGGATCACGCCGATTACCTCGCCGCCCGCCTCCAGCGCCGCGTCCGCCACTGCGCCCATCAGGCCCAGTCGCCCGCCGCCATAGACGACGCCAATGCCCCGCTCCGCCAGCGTGCGGCCGACATGACGCGCCGCGTCGATATAGGTCAGGTCGGCCGGCGTCGCCGATCCGCAATATACTGCCAGTCTCTTCATGATCTTCAGCCCAAATCCTGCAACATCAGCGCCGCGGTCGCCTTGGCGCTGCCCACCACACCGGGGATGCCCGCGCCGGGATGGGTGCCGGCCCCTACCAGATAGAGATTAGGAATGACATCGTCGCGATTATGCGCGCGGAACCAGGCGCTCTGGGTCAACAGCGGCTCCAGGCTGAAGGCGCTGCCCAGATGCGCGTTCAGATCACGTCCGAAATCGCTGGGCGCATAATGGAAGCGGGTTACGATGCGCGATCGGATATCGGGGATCAGCCGATGCTGGATCTCATCCAGGATGCGTTCGACATAGGCAGGGCCGAACTGGTCCCAGTCGATCGGCAGCTTGCCCATATGCGGCACCGGGGCGAGCGCATAGAAGGTCGAATGCCCGTCCGGCGCCATCGACGGATCGGTGACGGTCGGATGGTGCAGATAGAGCGAGAAATCCTGCGGCAGCACGCCATGATCGTAGATATCGGTCAGCAACCCCTCATAGCGCGGTCCGAACAGGATCATGTGATGCGGGATGCCCGGCCAGCTTCCCTTGATGCCGAAATGCAGCACGAACAGGCTGGGCGACCAGCGCTTTTGCGACAATTTGTCGGCTTGCTTCTGCCCACGCGGATGATGGCCCAGCAGGTCGCGATAGCTGTGCATCAGGTCGGCATTAGTAGCGATGGCGTCCGCCTCCCCGCGCCAGCCCGACACGGTATGAACCGCCGTCGCCTTGTCGCCATAGGTTTCGATCCGCGTAACCGCGTCCCCCAGGCGCAGCGTGCCGCCCAGCCGCTCGAAATGGGTCGCCATCCCCTGCACCAGCCTGTTGGTGCCGCCCTTCGCGAACCAGACGCCGCCATCCTTCTCCAGCTTGTGGATCAGGGCGTAGATGGCGCTGGTCTTCATCGGGTTGCCGCCGACCAGCAGCGTGTGGAAGGACAGCGCCTCGCGCAGCTTCTCATTCTTCACATGGGACGCGACGACCGAATAGACCGACCGCCACGCCTGGTATTTGGCGAGAGAGGGCGCCGCCTTTATCATCGACGCGAAGTCGAGGAAGGCGACCGAGCCGAGCTTGCGATAGCCCTCTTCATAAACGCCTGCGGCATAGTCGCAGAAGCGCTCATAGCCGGCGACATCGTTGGGATCGAGCTTGGCGATTTCCGCCCGCAGCGCCGCTTCATTGTTCGAATAGTCGAAATTGGTGCCGTCACGCCAGTTGAGCCGGTAGAAGGGCGACACCGGCACAAGCGCGACATCCTGCGCCATGTCATGGCCCGACAGGCGCCACAGTTCGGCCAGGCAATCGGGATCGGTGATGACGGTCGGACCGGCGTCGAAGGTGAAGCCGTCCTTCTCCCACATATAGGCGCGCCCGCCCGGCCGGTCGCGCGCCTCGACCAGCGTGGTGCTCACCCCCGCCGACTGTAAACGGATGGCAAGCGCCAGGCCGCCAAAGCCCGCACCAATGACGATCGCTGTCCTGCCCATCAGGCGGGCGTATTCCACAATGTTCGCATGGCGTCCCTTATGGGCACGGGGGGCCGTCCGCACAAGATGCGGATGCGGTCGGCGATCGTCGATCGCCCGGCATAGAAACGCTGGATCAGCGCCGGCCTTAACCGATAGAAACGCGCAAAGACCCGCCAGCGCTGGTCCGGCCGGGCGGCGCCGAACAACATCCGGCCCAACAACCTGTAATAGCCGCCCCGCCGCCAATGCGCCCCTGCATAGGCGCGGGTCGCAATGGGCAGGTCATCCAGCGGCCGATCCGCCAGCCAGAGCGCGAATCGCACCGCATCGGGCAGCGAATAGCCGGTCATCGGCTGGAACAGCCCGGCCCTGACGCCCGCACGCGCTACTGGATCATCCTTGGGCCAGTAAAGGTCGAAATCCCCGCCATGGACCACCGGCAACACCCCCTGCTCGCGATGGATCACTTCCGCGCGCCAGCCCCGCGCCTGCGCATAGGCGGCGATCCGCGCATCGATCGCCGGCACATCCAGATCGGGCGAATCGCTGTAATAGGTATCCTCGACGAAGAGGGTCCGGTCATCCCAGGGCAGCAGATAGACGAAGCGATAGCCGTCCTGCTGCTCGACAGTCGCGTCCATGATGACCGGGCGGTCGATCCCATGGGGCGCTTCGCATCGCAACGCATGGCCGACGAATTTCTGCCAGCCGCAGCGCAAAACGGACATATCCCCCGCTCCCCGCGCGTCGATGACCGCCCCGGCCCTGATCGATCGCCCGTCCGCCAGGGTGATGCCCTGCGGCGACAGGCCCGTCACCACCGCCCCGGTCAGCAGCCGGTCGCCCAGCACCCGCCGAAGATGGACAGCGAACTGGACAGATGTGACGCTGTTATAGGGCGTGTCCAGCCGCCGCGCATAATCGGGGAAACGCACCTCATGCCCCTGCGGCCAGCGATGCGCGATCAGCGGGTCGACCAGCCAACGGTCCCTGAGCGCCACGTCGCCGTCGAAAAAGGACCAGATATGATTGCCCCCGGCCTGTTCCCCCTGCTCGACCAGCAGCAGCCGCACCTCCGGCCGCAACGCCGCAAAGGCGAGCGCGATCAGCCCGCCCGCCAGGCCGCCGCCGATGATCGCCAGGTCATGATCCGGTTCGTTCGTCATACCTGTCCTTTAGGCCAAATTCGGGCTAGGCGTCGCGCTCAATATAGTATAGGGGGGTATCCTATGCATATCATCGCGGATCGGGATAAATTATTGGCGCGGGTGCGCCGGATCGCGGGCCAGGTCGCCGCCGTGGAGCGGCAATTGACCGGCGATGCGGGCTGTTCGGAAACGCTCCAGCTTGTTGCCTCCGTGCGCGGCGCGGTCGGCAGCCTGATGGAGGAGTTGATCGAGCAGCATATGCGCGAACATGTCGCCCGGCCGGGCCTCTCCGACGCGGCGCGCACCGCGGCGACCGAAGAAATGCTGGCGCTGATCCGCCGTTACGGGAAATGACGATGCACGACGATCACAGCCACGGACACCAGCACGGGCACGGGCACGATCATGCCCATGGCGATCATCGCCATGATCCTGCCCCCGCCCCGATTCCGGGCGACGGGGAGGACAGTCATTATTTCGACCATATCTACCTGACCGCCGGCCATGACCAGAATGCCCGACGCACCCTCTGGGTGGTCTGGCTGACGGCGGCCACGATGGTGGTGGAGATCGTCTTCGGCTGGATCACCGGGTCGATGGCGCTGCTGGCCGACGGTTTCCACATGGCGACCCATGCCGGCGCGCTGGCAGTTGCGGCGGCGGCCTATGGCTATGCCAAGCGCCACGCCCGCAATCCCCGCTACACCTTCGGCACCGGCAAGGTCGGCGACCTCGCCGGCTTCGCCTCCGCCCTGCTGCTGGGCCTCACCGCCCTGTTCATCGCGGTCGAATCGGCACTGCGCTTCTTCCAGCCCATCCATGTCGCCTTTGGCGAGGCGACGCTGGTGGCGGTGATCGGCCTCATCATCAACATCATCAGCGCCCTGCTGCTGGGGCATGACCATAGCCACGACGACGGGCATGACCATGCGCATGGCGACGGGCACGCCCACGATCAGAAGCCGGGCCACACCGACAATAATCTGCGCGCCGCCTATGTCCATGTGCTGACCGACGCACTGACATCGGTGCTGGCGATCGCGGCGCTGCTTGCCGGACGCTATCTCGACTGGTGGTGGCTCGACCCGGCGGTGGGCCTGCTGGGCGCGGTGGTGATCGCGCGCTGGTCCTGGAGCCTGATGAAGGACACCGCCGCCATCCTGCTTGACACCGCCGAACCGGCGCTGATGGCGACGGTACGGCGCGAGGCGGAGGCGGAAGGCGCCACCATCCGCGATCTCCATGTCTGGCGCATCGGCCCCCACGCCCATGCCGCGATCATCAGCCTGGCGCCCGGCACGGACGGCGCAGCGGTGCGCAAGCGCGTGCGCGCCCTGCCGAAGATGGAGCATGTCACGGTGGAATGCGGCTAGAGCGGCGACGCTGTCCTATTCCACCTCTCCCTGTTAGCATGGCGAAAGACCAGCCTCCACGAAACAAGATTTCCAACTTTTGTTCGATAATGTCGAAATTTACGGGAAATATGTGAAGCTAAGCGGCGCTTTTCCTATTGCCCGGCCAGCGCGTCCATGATCTGGCGCACGGGGCTGATATCGTAACCCGCCGCCGCCGCCTGGGCCGCCAGCACATCGGCATTGTCACCCGCGCGGGCGCGGGTCAGCGACCAGAGCAATGTGCTGCGCGTACCCGAACGACAATAGGCCAGCACCTTGCCTTCGCCCGCCTGCGCCAGCGCATCGGCCATACCGTCGAGCTGCCAGGGGGAAAAGCCACCATGAGCGACTGGCACCGCGACATAAGCGATGCCCGCTGCCTGCGCCGCCGCCTCGATCTCCGCGCCATTGACCTGCCCAGGTTCCTCGTCGTCCGGGCGATTGTTGATGATGACGGTCACGCCCTGCGCCTTGGCTTCAGCGACCTGATCGATGCTGATCTGCGGCGACACGAAAATGCGGTCGGTGAGCTTGCGGAACATGGGCTTCTCCTTTGCCGCGAGCCATGCGCCACAGCGGATCAGGATTCAAGTCACAGCGCCGTGCTCCTGCGAAAGCAGGAGCCCAGAGCGAACCGTCACGCGCTCAATCCTGGGCTCCTGCCTTCGCAGGAGCACGGACGGAAATCATAAGAACGGCCGGATCGCCGCGAGGAAGGCGTCGCCAAAGGCGTCCAGCTTCTTCTGGCCGATGCCGCTGATATGGCTCATGTCGCGAATGCTGGACGGCCGTTGCTCCGCCATTTCGCGCAAGGTCGAATCATGGAAGATGACATAGGGCGGCACCCCCGCCTCCTGCGCCAGTTCGCGGCGGCAGGCGCGCAGCGCGTCGAATAGCGGATCGCCGACCGGATTGGCGTCTGCGCCGTTGCGGGCGTTGCGCTTGCGCCGCTCGCGCCTGGGCGGCACCAGGATGCGCACTTCCTCTTCGCCGCGCAGGATCGGCCGGGCATTGGGGCCGAACATCAGCCCGCCATGCTCGGTCGTCTCCAGCGCGTCGCGCACCAGCAGCGCGCGCGAAACGGGACGCAGCAATGCCGTCTCCTCCCCGTTGACGATGCCGTAGACGGAAATCTTGTCATGGCCGCGCTCGCGTATCTTGTCACTCACCGCGCCGGTCAGCACCTGCTCGATATGCCCCGCGCCGAAACTCTGCCCGGTGCGATAGACGGCGGAAAGATATTTGCGCGCGGTCTCGGTCGCATCGACGCTGGCGGGTGGCGTCAGGCAATTGTCGCAATTGCCGCAGGTCAGCGGTGGGCTTTCGCCAAAATGACGCAGCAGGATCGCACGGCGGCAGGTCGCGGTTTCGACCAGTGCGCCCAGCGCCGCGATGCGCGTGCGCTCACCCTGCTGGCGGCTCGTATCGAGTTCGGCGATCCGCATCCGGGCGCGGGCAAAATCCTCCGCGCCCCAGAAAAGATGCGCCACCGCCGGTTCGCCGTCACGGCCCGCACGGCCCGATTCCTGATAATAGCCCTCGATCGACTTGGGCAGGCCGGCATGGGCGACGAAGCGCACGTCGGGTTTGTCGATCCCCATGCCGAACGCGACCGTGGCGACCATCACCATATCCTCGCTGGCGATGAAGGCGGCCTGGTTGGCGGCGCGCTGGGCCGGCTCCATCCCGGCATGATAGGCGCGCACCGGCCGGCCCGAACGGCCCAGCGTCTCCGCCAGCTTCTCGGTCGCGACGCGGGTCGGCGCATAGACGACGCCAGGGCCTTTTTCGGTCGCCAGCAGGTCGGCCAACTGGCGGCTAAGGCCATCGCGCGGGTGGACGGCATAGCGGATATTGGGCCGGTCGAAGCCCGATATGATAAGCCCATCCTCTGGAATGCCGAGCTGGACGAGGATATCCTTGCGCGTATGCGCGTCGGCGGTCGCGGTCAGCGCCAGTCGCGGGACATCGGGAAACTCGTCCAGCAGCGGGCGCAGCAACCGATAGTCGGGACGGAAATCATGCCCCCATTCGGACACGCAATGCGCTTCGTCGATGGCGAAGAGGATGATCTTCGCGCTGCGCAGCAAGGCGCGGAACCCCTCGCCGCTGGCGCGTTCGGGCGCGACATAGAGAAGATCGAGGTCGCCGCCCCGCAAGCGATCCTGCGTCTCGCGCCAGTCGGCATCGACGCTGGTCAGGCTGGCAGCGCGGATGCCCACCGCCTGCGCCGCGCGCAACTGGTCATGCATCAGCGCGATCAGCGGCGAGACGACGACGCAGCAGCCGTCGAGCGCCACGGCGGGAAGCTGGTAGCAGAGCGATTTGCCCGCGCCGGTGGGCATGATGGCCAGCGTGGGCTGGCCCGCCATGACGCGCCCCACCACCTGATCCTGCACCCCGCGAAAGCTGGTGAAGCCGAATATGTCGTGGAGAAGCATGGGGATGTCGCGCGCCATGGGGAGGCCTTAGCGGCTGGGATGCGATGGGGCCAGCGTCGTAATCGTCCCCCTTTTATTGCACCGGGTCGATCAGGCAGCCCCAGCCGGGCTTGAAGCGCGCGGTGCGGCTGGCGATCAGGGGAACACTGGCCTGAACGGCGTGTTCCTCCGGCAGGTCGGTCAGGCGCACCAGCGCCATGCCGGGTTCCTTATCGTCCCGGCAGCTACCCATGGCGCGCCCTTCGACATAGCGGCAGGAACAACCGATGCGTGCGCCATAGGCAACGCCAAGTTGCGCCTGCGCATGGAGCGCCGTCCAATGCCAGGCCAGAACCCCAAGCAGGGCCAGCAGGATCAGCCCTGCCCCAACCCACCATTTTCGCCGAACCGCCATGGCTCTTTTTCGTCCCACTATGTTAGGGGCCGGCTTATGCAGATCGACAACCGAATCGTAAAGCGCCTTGGCCTGGGCGCGGCCATCGTCGGGTTCGTGGTCGCGGGGACGCTGGCCGTGCGCGCGGCGCACCAGGGACCAGACCCGGTCTATAGCGTCGCGTCCGATGCGGTGGTCGGGGAAAGCGCGCTGCGCGGCGCGATCGACCCGCTGTTCGACGCGGATCAGATGGGCCAGACCCGTGCGCTGCTCGTGATGCGCGACGGGAAAGTGATCGCGGAACGGTACGCGCCCGGCTTCGGCCCGGACACGAAACTGCTGTCCTGGTCGATGGCCAAGAGCGTGACGGCGGTGCTGGTCGGGTTGATGGTCGCCGACGGGCGGCTGGCGCTCGACGCCCCCGTGCCGGTCGCCGCCTGGAGCCAGCCGGGCGACCCGCGCGGCAAGATCACGCTGCGCCAGTTGCTGACGATGAGTTCGGGCCTCGACCATGTCGAGGATGGCGATCCCCAGCCACAGGGCGACACGGTACGGATGCTGTTCACCGACGGCGCGCGGGACATGGCGGCCTATGCCGAATCCAAACCGCTGGCCCATGCGCCGGGTGAGCAGTTCGCCTACTCGACCGGTTCCACCCTGATCCTGGCCGACCTGATGACGCGGATGTTGACCAACAGCCGCGATCCCGACACGCGGCGGCGCGCGATGCAGATGTTCATCGACGGGCGGCTGAAGGCGCCCGGCAACCTGCCAAGCCTGACGCCGGAATATGACGCCAACGGCACGATGATCGGCGGCAGCATCCTGCACATGACCGCGCGCGACTATGGCCGCTTCGGCGACCTGCTGCGCCGCCGCGGCCGATCACCCACCGGCCACCAGATCCTGCCGGAAAAATGGATCGACCTGATGACCACCCCGTCCCGGCGCAATCCGGCCTATGGGCTGCATATCTGGCTGAACCGGGAAAGCAGCGAAAGCGCGCTGATGCCGGGGCAGGCACCTGAGAGCCTGTTCGGCTGCGTCGGGCATAACGGGCAATATATCCTCATATCCCCATCGCAGCGGCTGACGGTGGTGCGGATCGGCATGTCTCCGAAGAAGGAACAGCGCCGCGCGGTACGCGGGGCGCTGGCCAGGCTGGTCGGACTGTTTCCGGGTTGAGGCGTTAAGGGAAGAAGCGCCCCTCTATCACCGTGCGGCAGCCGCCGGTCAGGATGACCCGATCCCCCGCCAGGGTGCAGCCCAGCCGGCCGCCGCGCGTCGAAGCCTGATAGGCGCTGATCTGCGTCTTTCCCAGCCGCTCCGCCCAGAAGGGGGTAAGCAGGCAATGGGCGGAGCCGGTGACGGGATCTTCATCCACCCCGCCGCCCGGCACGAACACGCGGCTGACAATATCGCTATCCTCGCCCGGCGCGGTGGCGATCAGCATCATGTCACCCAACGGCTTCAAGGCCGCGAAATCGGGGGTCAGCGCGCGCACGCTGGCGGCGTCGGGAAAGAGGAAGAGGCTATAGCCCCCGTCGCGCCAGTGCGATTCGACCGGCTGCCCGCCCAGCCCCGCCGCCAGTACCGGTAAAGGCGCGGGCGCCATCGTCCAGGCCGGGAGCGAGAGGGCATAGCCCTCCCCATCGCGGGTGACGGTCAGAATGCCAGCATGGCGGGTACGGAAACGAACGGACGCGCCCTGTATCAGCACATGACCGCTCGCCAGCGTGGCATGGCCGCACAGCTTCACTTCGATCGTCGGGGTGAACCAGCGCAGTTCATAGTCGGCATCCGGATCGTCAGGGGTCGGCACAGTGAAGGCGGTTTCGGAGAGATTATTCTCTTCCGCGATCGCCTGGAGCGTGGCGTCGTCGAGCCAGGCATCGAGCGGTATCACGGCGGCGGGATTGCCGCTGAAGGGCGCATCGGCGAAGGCGTCGACCTGCGTGAAGTTCAGGCTTGTCATGGAGCTGTCCTTGTCATGTCCCTTCCCTGATGCCCGGCGTGCGACGACGCGAACAGGGCCGCCCGCGCCGGATTGGCCGTACCAGCTCAGCCGGATAACCCTATGCTCTGACCAGGACGAAACAAAAAGGGCCAGCCATGGGGACATGGCTGGCCCGTGTTGCGGCTTTAAGGGGACATTTTGACCGTCAATCCGCGCTGTGCGTGGTGACGCTCCCCAGCTTACGCTCTGCCGCTCGCCCTCCCGCGGGCGATGGCCGTCATCCTAACCTAATCGGGCCGAGTCGTCTCGCGCCATTTGCGCGTTGAGCGCGGGATCAGGGCGGTCCGGCGCGCCGATCCATGACTTCCATCAGTCCCGATCAGGGCGTTCGCCGCATTGCGCGCGATCGAGCAGCTTCTGGTCGGCCAGCACCAGCGCCATCATCGCTTCGACCACCGGGATGCCACGAATGCCGACGCACGGGTCATGGCGGCCCTTGGTGATGATGTCCGACGCTTCGCCATCGCGCGTCACCGTCTCGACCGGGATCAGGATCGAGCTGGTCGGCTTGAAGGCGATGCGGACCTTCACCGGCTGACCGGTGGAGATGCCCCCGGCTATCCCGCCGGCATGATTGGCGAGGAAGACGGGACCGTCATTGCCCGGCCGCATCGGGTCGGCATTCTGCTCGCCGCGTAGGCGGGCCGCAGCGAAGCCGTCGCCAATCTCCACGCCCTTGACCGCATTGATGCTCATCATCGCGGCGGCCAGTTCGCTGTCCAGCTTGGCATAGAGCGGCGCGCCCCAGCCCGCGGGCACGCCCGACGCGACGCATTCGACGATGGCTCCGAGCGAGGAGCCGTCCTTGCGCGCGCTATCGACCAGCGCCTCCCAGCGCTGGGCCGCCTGCGGGTCAGGGCAGAAAAACGGATTCCGGCCGATCTGCGAAGCATCGAAATTCGCATAGTCGATGGCGTCGCCACCAATCTCGCTCACATAGGCGAAGATGTCGACTTCCGGGATGACCAGCCGCGCCACCGCGCCGGCCGCCACGCGGCTGGCGGTTTCGCGCGCCGAGGAACGCCCGCCGCCGCGATAGTCGCGAAAGCCGTATTTGGCGTCATAGGCATAGTCGGCATGGCCGGGGCGATAGGCTTTGGCGACCTCGGAATAATCTTTGGACCGCTGATCGGTGTTCTCGATCATCAGGCTGATCGGGGTGCCGGTGGTCCTGCCCTCGAACACGCCGGAGAGGATGCGCACTTCGTCCGGCTCGCGGCGCTGGGTGGTGAATTTGGACGTGCCGGGCTTGCGCAGGTCAAGCCATGGCTGGATGTCGCTTTCCGACAACGGCAAGCCCGGAGGACAACCATCGACCACCGCGCCGATCGCGGGACCGTGGCTTTCACCCCAGGTGGTGAAACGAAAGACGCGACCGAATGTGTTGAAGCTCATGATATTCCCGATCCGGTCGCGTTCAGTCTTTACGCCTTGTCGAGCGCGATATCGGGCGCGTCCTCGGCCTTCATGCCGATGACGTTATAGCCCGCATCGACATGGTGAATCTCGCCGGTGACGCCCGACGCCAGATCCGACAGCAAATAGAGACCCGCGCCACCCACATCCTCAATCGTCACATTGCGACGCAGCGGCGAATTCAATTCGTTCCACTTGAGGATGTAGCGGAAATCACCGATGCCGCTGGCCGCCAGCGTCTTGATCGGTCCGGCGGAGATCGCATTGACGCGGATATTTTCCGGACCCAGGTCCATCGCCAGATACTTGACGCTGGTTTCCAGCGCCGCCTTGGCCACACCCATGACGTTATAATGGGGGATGACCTTTTCCGCGCCATAATAGCTGAGCGTCAGGATGCTGCCGCCATTGGGCATCAGGGCGCGGGCGCGCTTTGTAACGGCCACGAAGCTATAGGCCGACACATTCATGGTCAGCAGGAAATTGTCCAGGCTGGTGTCGACATAGAGGCCGCGCAGCTCATTCTTGTCGGAAAAGCCGATCGCATGGACGACGAAATCGAGCGTGCCCCAGCGCGCCTCGATCTCCGCAAAGGCGGCGTCCAGCTTGTCCATGTCGGTGACGTCGCAGTCGATCAGGAAATCCGACCCGACCTGCTCAGCCAGCGGCCGCACGCGCTTGGCCAGCGCATCGCCCTGATAGGAAAAGGCCAGCTCCGCACCTTGGTCATACAGTTGCTTGGCAATGCCCCAAGCCAGCGACTTGTCGTTCGCCAGCCCCATGATGAGCCCGCGCTTCCCTGCCATCAAGCCTGTCATAATGTCGTTCCGTTCCCTTTATCCTGCATGGCGGCATCTGCTTCCTCTTCCGGGAATTCCGCCAGCGCCGCATTCAATTCCGCGCCAATTACCACGCCAAGCCCGACGAGAAAGAAAAAAATGAGGGTAATCATGACACCTGCCAGGCTGCCATAGGTGCGGCCATAACCGCCCAGCAGCGACAGGGTGGGCGGCAGCAGCATGGTCGCGCCGTACCACCAGAGCGCGGTCGCCACCGCGCCGGGCCATTTGGGAAAGCGCCGATCCTTATAGACGGTGGGCGTCAAGGCAACGAACAATGACCAGAGCGCGACGCCGGTGATGCCCATCGGCACCAGCTTCGCCGAAGCGACCAAAGCGATCGCTTTATCGGCCCACGGCAATATCCGGTGCAGGAACTGGTCGACACCGGTGATCGCGACCTGGAGCGTGAAGGCGAACATCACCGCGAACACGCTGACCAGCGTGATGCCGATGGCGCCGAGACGATAGCGCCAGAAGGGCTTGGTGCTTTTCGTGCCATAGGCGCGGCGCAATATGTCGCGAATCGTCTCGATCAGGCTGCCCACGGTCCACAGGCCGACAAGACCGCCCAGCCACAGCAGCGGGCCAGTCCGCGCGGTCAGCACATCGCTGATCGGCTGGCGCACCACATCGGCGACGCCGGGTGGCACGGTAGTGAGGAAGGCATTGACCGCCTGCACCCCATCCTCGGTGCGACCAAAGATGCTCGCCACCGCCGCCGCGACGATGAAGAAGGGAAAGAGCGTCATCAGCGACAGATAGGCAAGATTGCCCGCATGGATGAAGCCATCGCTATAGGTGCCGACGATGACGCGCCTGGCGACTTCGAAGACATGCGAGCCGGGCCGGACGCGATCGATGTGGCGATGGAAATGGGCGCGCGCCTCCTGCGACATCTCGCGGCGGGATTCGGGGGAGAGGGGAGAGGGCATCGGCATCCCGCGCCTAACGCATCAGACGCCCAGATGGGCGCGCACCGCCCGTGCGTCCTGCCAGCCTTCGACCAGCGCCTGGATCGCCGGATCGTCGGCCGGCACGTCGATCTGCAGGGTGACGAGCTGGTCGCCGCGATGGCCGTCCTTGCCGGTGAAGCCCTTGCCACGCAGGCGCAACGTCTTGCCCGAAGTCGCGCCAGGCGTCACGCCCAGCATCACCGGACCATCGACCGTGGGCACCTTGACCTTGCCGCCCTTCACTGCCTCGCCCAGGGTGATGGGCAGATCAAGCAGCACATTGTCGCCGTCGCGCCTGAAGAAGGGATGCGGCTTCACGTCGATGGTGACGATCGCGTCACCCGCGCCGCCCGGCCCCGCCTGCCCTTTGCCTGACAGGCGCATCTGCGTCCCGCTCTCCACCCCGGCGGGAAGCTTCAGGTCAATCGTCTTGCCGTCCTGCAGGGTGATGCGCTGGGGTGCAAGGATCGCCGCGTCGATAAACTGCACCGCAAGCCGATAGTTGACGTTTGCGCCCTTCTGCGGCGGCGCTTGCCGGCCAAAGCCGCCACCCCCGGTCGCACGCCGCCCCGCGCCGCCGAACAGCCCCTCGAAAATATCGCCGAAGTCCGCGCCGCCTTCATTGAACTCGAAGCCGCCCGGACGCCCGCGAGGGCCGCCACCCCCGCCTCCACCAAAACCGAAGGGCGCGGTCGGATTGCCGTCGCCGTCAATCTCGCCCCGGTCGAAACGGGCGCGCTTGTCCTTGTCCGACAGCAGGTCATAGGCGTTGGTCGCGGTCGAGAATTTCTCAGCCGCCTTCGGATTGTCCTTGTTCCGGTCGGGATGCAGCTCTTTCGCCAGCTTGCGATAGGCGGACTTGATCTCCGCTTCGCTGGCGTTGCGGGCTACGCCCAGGGTGGAATAGGGATCGGCCATTCGTCTACCTGTTGCACAAAAGCATCACTTGCCGACTATGTGGACGAAGCCGCGCGGACATTCAAGCAGAGGATGGCGCAACCACAGCATCCGGCAAGCTCCCGGCGCGATCGGGCTTCCGCTTATCGACAGTCCTGCGCCTCTTGCCTAAGAAGCGGGGATGACCGATCCCTTCGCCTTGTTCGACGAATGGTACGCGCAAGCACGCGAGACCGAACCGCATGACAGCAGCGCCATGACGCTGGCCACCGCCGATGCGCGCGGACGACCGGCGGCACGGATGGTGCTGTTGAAGGGGCACGGGCCGGACGGTTTCCTCTTCTACACCAATTTCGAGGGGCGCAAGGCAGGCGAGCTGTTGGACAATCCCCATGCGGCGCTGCTCTTCCATTGGAAATCGCTGCGTCGCCAGATCCGGATCGAAGGACCGGTCGAGCCGGTCGATAACGCCACCGCCGACGCTTATTTCGCGACGCGCAGCCGCGACAGCCAACTTGGCGCCTGGGCCTCCGACCAGTCGCGGCCGCTATCCGACCGGCAGATTTTCATGGACCGATTCAGCGATGTCAGCGCCCGGTTCGAAGGCATTCCGGTGCCGCGGCCGCCGCACTGGTCGGGCTTCCGTGTTATCCCCGAACGGATCGAGTTCTGGCAGGATCGCGAGCATCGGCTGCACGAACGGCGGCTGTTCGAACATATCGGCAATGGCTGGCGCGAAGGCCTCCTCTATCCCTGACATTTGCCGTTAACGCCGGGATGGATCGAAAAATCGGGGGCGGAAAGCGGTCGCTGCTTCGTCTTTCCCCGTGCGACTGGACACGCGCGCCGATTGCGGGTGGCCCATGCGCCTGTTAGGTGTCGCCTGACAGACGTAAAAATAAGGCAGGGGTGCGTCCACGGACGGCCTTAGAGGAATTTGATGCGAAACAGACTGACGGCCTTCATCCTCATCGGCATGGTCCTGGGGGTGCTGACGGGCTTCGTGGCCAATCTGCTGATTGGCGGGGACGAAACGTTGGCCAAGGATGTGGCGGGATATTTCCACCTTCTGGCCGACATCTTCCTCCACCTGATCAAGATGATTATCGCGCCGTTGGTCTTTTCCACGCTGGTCGCGGGCATCGCCCATATGGGCGACAGCGCAGCGCTGGGGCGGATCGGCGGGCGCGCGCTCGCCTGGTTCATCATCGCCAGTCTGATCTCGCTGACCCTGGGCCTGATCTTCGTCAATTTCTTTGCGCCGGGCGAAGGGCTGAACCTGGTCCGATCGGGCGCCGAATCGGGCGTTAACACCGAAGCGCTCAATTTCCGCGATTTCATCCTGCACGTCTTCCCGACCTCCATGATCGGGGCCATGGCGGAAAATTCGATCCTGCAGATCGTCGTCTTCTCACTGTTCGTGGGCGTTGCCCTCACCGCCATCGGCGACAGGGGCAAGCCGATCGTCACCGTGATCGAGGCGATGGTCGAACTGATGCTGCAGGTGACGGGTTATGTCATGCGCGTCGCCCCCTTCGCGGTGTTCGGCGCGCTCGCCTCGTCGGTAACGGTGCAGGGGCTGGGCGTCCTCAAAACCTATGGCGCGCTGGTCGGCGAATTTTATATCGCGCTCTTCTGCCTGTGGCTGCTGCTGTTCGGGGCTGGCTCGATCTTCCTGGGCAAGCGGATGTTCAAGCTGATCCGCTATGTTCGCGAACCGATCCTGATCGCCTTCTCGACCGCTTCGTCCGAAGCGGCCTATCCCAAGATGCTGGAGCAGCTCGACCGCTTCGGCGTGCCGCGCCGCATCTACAGCTTCGTGCTGCCGCTGGGCTACAGCTTCAACCTGGACGGGTCGATGATGTACGCGGCCTTCGCGACCATCTTCATCGCGCAAGCCTATGGCATCGACCTGCCGATCGCGACCCAGATCACCATCCTGCTGGTGCTGATGGTAACGAGCAAGGGCATCGCCGCCGTACCGCGCGCGTCACTGGTCGTCGTCGCGGCAACGCTGGGCCAGTTCGACCTGCCGGTCGAGGGTGTCGCCTTCATTCTGGCGGTCGACCATTTCATGGACATGGGCCGCACCGCCACCAACGTGCTGGGCAACGCCATCGCCACGTCGGTCATCACCAAATGGGAAGGGATGCTGGAGGTCGAGGAGCCGATCGACGTGCCCCATCCCAAGGCGCCGGCCCACACGACCGCGCACGGTCGCGCGGGCCTGGAGCTGGCGTCCGACATGGTGGACGATGAACGGAAGGGCTGAGGAACATATAGCTCAGCTCACCATAACACTCCCCGGACCGGTTTAACCGGATCGGGGGCTGGATCACCGATCGACTGGAGCAGATCGATCTCGATCGTCCGGCACATGGCCGTCAGCGGCACGTCATGCACGCTATTGTCGAATGGATCGACCAGGTCGTCGCCGATCCGCAGCACCGCCAGGAACATGAGACCCGCCACCGTTGATCCCAGCGGTGTGGCGAATCCCAGCGATTCCACCAGCCCGATCGGCAGGAGGACGCAGAAAATATGGGTGAAGAGGATCGGCAGGAAACGATATTGGAACGGCAGCGGCGTGTTCTTGAGCCGCTCCATGCCGCCCTGCGCATTGGCGATGTCGACCAGCACCGCCTCCATCTGCGTCTGCTGGATCGTGTCGAGCCACCCCTCCCGCCGGGCGATGTCGATCCGCCGGCCGGTACTGTCGAGCAAGCCGTTGGCGGCATTGGCGCGGGCCAGCGCGTGTGTCTTGTCGCGTTCCTGAAGGAAGGCCGTCACCTCTTCACCGATCGGCTGGCGGCGAAGCTGGCAACGCAGCGCATTCACATAGGCGATCTGGCGCATGACGATTTCCCGCTTCAAGCTGTCCGCTTCCGTGTCCGGCAGGAAGTTGCGGGTCGCGCGCGCAAGGTTGCGCGAAGCGTTAATCATCGCCCCCCAGAGCACGCGCCCTTCCCACCAGCGTTGGTAGGCGCTGTTCGACCGAAACCCCAGAAACAGCGCCAGCGCTGAACCAAAGATGGTGAGCGGCAAGGAGGGCGCCTTGAAGGGCAGGACATAATAAGCGATCGTGACCGCGCAGTCCCAGACGAACAGCGCCGTCAGCGGTTTCCACACTTCGGACGCTAGCCGGCGCATATTGGGAACGGGATCGACGATCATGCGAGGCTCCGGGACAGGGATTGCGGCAACGCGCCAATGCGCAGAAATGCTCCCTTGATGCCGTAACGCAACGAAATATTGCCGCGCGCGCAACCTGCAACAGCATGGCTCGTTAAACAGAGGTGCAGCGGGAGAAGTCCATGGCCAGCGATGCGTGCCCAATCGACGCCACCGTGATAGCATCCGGTGAGGAGCATGCGGGCATGACGAACATGATCGGACGGATGGGTGCCGCCCTCATCGCGCTGACGGGGCTGGCTGGCCTCATCATTCAGTTCGATGCGACCTTCGCGCAGAACGGGTCGGTGGGCGAAACGCTTTGGATATTGCTGCGCTTCTTCACCGTGCTGACCAATGTCGCAGTCGTCCTGACCTTCGCCGCGATCGCGCTGGGCCGACAGGTAACGCCACGATGGCTTGGCGGGGTGCTGCTGGCGATCCTGCTGGTCGGCATCATCTACGGCCTGCTGCTGCGCGGCCTGCTGTCCCTGAGCGGCGGCACGCTGCTCGCGGACACGCTGCTGCATAAGGTCACGCCCGTGCTGGCGCCGCTCTGGTGGCTGCTCTTCGCACGTAAGGGAAGGTTGGGATGGCGCGATCCCTGGGCCTGGGCGCTCTTCCCCACCGCCTATCTGCCCTATGCTCTACTACGCGGCGTGGTGGAGGGCAAATATGCCTATCCCTTCATCAATATCGCTCAACTGGGAATCGGCCAGGTGCTGCTGAATGCCCTGCTGATCGCCATCGGTTTCGTGGCGGCAGGCTATATATGGGTCTGGATCGACGGCCGGTTCAACGCGCGGCCTTAGCCGCCTCCGCCCACCAGATGAGGTTTCTCGCAAAACCGGCAAAACCCCGTTCCAGCGCCGCGCCACCCTCTCCCTGCGGTTGGGCCTGTTCGTTCAGGGTCTGACCGATCTGGCCGACGCTCAGCCGTTCGGGCACCACCGCCATGCCCATCGCCGTCAGCGTCACCGTCCAGTCGGCATGGCTGTTGACCCCGGCGAAGCGCCCCATCGAATAGCTGGCGATCGCAGCCGGCCGACGATCGAACTCCTTGAGATAATGATCGACCAGATTTTTGAGGCCCGGCTGCACACCGCGATTATATTCGCCCGCGACGAAGACGAAGGCATCGGCGGCGGTAAGACGTTCGGCCAGCCTGGCCATGGCGGCGGGCGCGTCGCCGGGCGGATAGTCGCTGTAGCGCAGGTCGAGCATGGGCAAGTCGACCGCTTTGGCGTCGATCAGTTCAGCCTGGTGGCCCAGCCCTTCGAAACCCCGGATGAGATAGTCGGCAAGCCGGATGCCCAGCCGCCCCCGGCGATAGGAACCGTAAAGGACGAGGATGTCGAGCGCCATGCAAAGCCTCCCAATTGGTGCAGGGCGGTCTTCGCATGGCTATTCGGCAGCGTCCAGACCGGAGCGGCCCGAACGGAAACAGCTTAGCGCAGCTTGGCGATCGGCAGCCCATCCTGCTTGGCGCGGGTCTTGACCGATTCCTCGCTGCGGGTCAGCGCCTTGGCGATGGCTTTGAGCGCCATGCCTTTCTTGGCCAGTGTGTGCAGCTTCTGGATCTCGTCCTGGGTCCAGGGCTGCTTGTGGCGTTCGAAGCGTTGTTCGCCCATCGCCCTTAATCCGCGAAGGGATCGCGGACGAGAATGGTGTCGTCGCGTTCCGGGCTGGTGGAGACGAGCGTGACCGGGCAGCCGATCAGTTCCTCGATACGGCGGATATATTTGATCGCCTGCGCTGGGAGTTCGGCCCAGCTCCGCGCGCCGGCGGTGGTTTCGTGCCAGCCGCCGATCGTTTCATAGATTGGTTCCGCCTTGGCCTGGTCCTGCGCATGGGCGGGAAGATAATCGAAGCGCTGCTCGCCAATCTTGTAGCCGACACAGATCTTCAGTTCGTCGAAGCCGTCCAGCACATCGAGCTTGGTGAGCGCGATGCCGGTGACGCCGGAAACCGCGACCGACTGGCGCACCAGCACGGCGTCGAACCAGCCGCAGCGGCGCTTGCGCCCGGTGACGGTGCCGAATTCATGGCCCCGCTCGCCCAGCCGCTGGCCGGTGGCGTCTTCCAGTTCGGTCGGGAAGGGACCGGAACCGACGCGGGTGGTATAGGCCTTGACGATCGCCAGCACGAAACCCGCGCCGTTCGGACCAAGGCCGGTGCCGCTCGCCGCCGTGCCCGCGACCGTGTTGGACGAGGTGACGAAGGGATAGGTGCCATGATCGATGTCGAGCAAAGTGCCCTGGGCGCCCTCGAACAGGATGCGCTTGCCGTCCGCCTTCGCCTTGTTGAGCGTCAGCCAGACGGGCTTCACGAAGGGCAGGATGAAATCGGCGATCTCGCGAAGGTCCGCCATCAGCGCGGCGCGATCGATCGGCGCTTCGCCGAAACCGGCGCGCAGCGCATCATGATGGGCGGTCAGACGGTCGACCTGAAGGTCGAGATCATCCAGATGCGCCAGATCGCAGACGCGGATGGCGCGGCGGCCAACCTTGTCCTCATAGGCCGGGCCAATGCCGCGACGGGTCGTGCCGATCTTGCCGGCGCCCGACGCATCCTCGCGCAGGCCGTCCAGGTCACGGTGGAAGGGCAGGATCAGCGGGCAGGTTTCGGCGATCTGGAGGTTGTCGGGTGTGATTTCGACCCCCTGCCCCTTCAGCTTCGCGACTTCGTCACGGAAATGCCAAGGGTCGAGCACCACGCCATTGCCGATGACCGACAGCGTACCGCGCACGATGCCCGAAGGAAGCAACGAAAGCTTGTAGACCTTCTCACCCACGACCAGCGTATGGCCGGCATTATGGCCACCCTGGAAGCGCGCGACGACATCGGCCCGTTCCGACAGCCAGTCGACGATCTTGCCCTTGCCTTCGTCACCCCATTGGGCGCCGATCACGGTCACATTTGCCACAGATACAGTCCTCCGCCCGCCGCGCGGACCGGCCATGCCCTTCGACGGGACTCGACATGCCGGTAGGATAGGATGGACGCCGTGCGCCCTGTGCGGGGCGCGCGTTAGCCGCGCTGCCCCGGTGAAGTCAAGTCAATAGGCGCGGGGGTGCGCGCCATCCAGCCAGTGGGAGCAGCGCTGCGCCGCGCCGTCTTCGTCCCCGGACAGGGCCGCAACGGTGTGCCAGCCTTGCGCGCGCAGTTCGACCGCGCGCGCGGCGTCATGGCCCAGCGGCAGGAACAGGCGCTTCGGACTTTCGCCACCGAAACCGGCGTCGATCAGCGGATCGGGATAGAGCGAAAAACCCATCGCCGGTTCATCCGCCCCGTCGGCGCGCGCGATGGCATAGCTGCCGCCCCGGCCGATCTCGCCAATGAAGCCTTCGGCAAAGATCGAGAAGCCGAACCAGTTCTGGAATTCGAAGCCGTGCCGTTCGGTGGGATCGAGCGTCAGGGTGATGTCCCAGCCGATCGGTTTTACGATGGCCCGCAGGCCCGCGATGCGGCTG